>CAZTGE010000062.1:0-23421 GCA_964612995.1 uncultured candidatus Brocadiaceae bacterium
TGACGCAGGTGGAGGCGAGGCATGGCCCTCATTTGCGAGCTTTGAGTCGCCCTGAGCACGCCGCGCTGCGGCGCGTTGACTCGTGGCCGGGGCGGCCAGACTGGCTTCATGGGGTCCGTCGAGGAATCTGAGCCGAGCGGTTTCGCCAGCTGTCCGTGTCAGGGCGCGACCGTTACCCGCTTCGTGCAGCCCTTGATCCTGTCGGTGCTGGTCGAGGCCGACGCTCATGGCTATGAGATCCTGCAGCGGATCCTCGCTACCCGCCTGCTCGGCGACGAGCCACCCTCGGAGGCGGGGGTCTACCGCACCCTGCGCGAGATGGCCAAGCGCGGACTGGTGGCCTCGCAGTGGGACACCACCGGCTCGGGACCGGCGCGCAACGTCTATCGCCTGACCGCGGATGGACGCCGCTGTCTCGCGCTCTGGCGTGACACGATCGCTTCCTATCGCAGCTACCTCGGCCGGCTGCATCAGCGCATCGGCACGGTGCTTGATGGCTGAGAGGCGACGCGACCCCGTTAGGTGTGGGCCGGCGCGTCGATGGTCCGGCAATGGCTGACGCCGCGGCATCGGATCCCGGAGCGGATCTGGAGCGGGTGATCGCCCGCTGCCGCGCTGGCGACGCCGGCCTCGATCAGGCGCAGCTGCAGGACCTGACCGCGGAGCTGGATCGCTTGCGCGGCGCCTTCGCCGAACGCGCCGCGACCCTGGAACGCGAGCGGGTCGAAATCGAAGCGGCGGGCGCCATGACGGCCGAGCTGTTCGATCGGGCGCCGGTGGGCTATCTGATCGTCGACCGTGACGGGGTGATCGTCCGCGCCAACGCCACCATCGCCACGATGTTGCGCACCACGTCCAGCGCGTTGGTCGACCGGCATCTGGATGCTCTGATCGCAGCAGGCGCGCGGGCGAGCACGAACGAGCGCCTGTCCGCATTGCTCCGCGATGTCGCCGTCGGGCGGTTCGAATCGTGCCTGCAGCGGCGTAGCGGATCCGGCCTGCGGGTTGTTCTCGAAGGGCGCCTGATCCGCGCACAGCCGGATGGCGTCGGCCACCAGCTGTTGCTGGCGATCAGCGACAATGAAGTGGGCACCGGGCTGGACATCACCCGGCAACGCCAGGCCAAGGAGGACCTGCGACGCAGCGAACAACGCTTCCGCGGCCTGTTTGAAACCAGCCCCATGGGAATAGCACTGGTCGACGTGC
Organism: uncultured candidatus Brocadiaceae bacterium; assembly: GCA_964612995.1. Classification (GTDB taxonomy): domain Bacteria; phylum Planctomycetota; class UBA11346; order UBA11346; family UBA11346; genus SLQH01. The sequence continues at coordinate 1,207 of CAZTGE010000062.1, forward strand.
ATACCCAGCGGGTGCTCGAGGCGAATACTGCCTTCTGTGACATCCTCGGCTGCGCGGTGGAGGACGCGCAGGGCCTGGCGGTGGCCGATTTCACCGATCCCGCGGAATGGGACCAGGAACGGCGCCTGGTCGAGGAGGTGCTCACCCGCCGCCAGCCGAGCTACACCGTGCGTAAGCGCTATCGGCGCTTGGATGGCGGGGAGCGACTGGTCGAGCTCACCGGCAGCGTGATGCAGGGCCCCGATGACCAGACCATCGCGGTGGCGATGGTCCAGGATATCACTCAACGCGATGCGCTCGAAGCGCGCCTGCGCCAGGCGCAGAAGCTCGAGGCGATGGGGCAGCTCGCAGGCGGTATCGCCCACGACTTCAACAACCTGCTCCAGGCGATCGTCTCGCACGCCTCGCTCGCGGGGCGTAGCGAGTCGGCCAGCGAGCGCGCACGGCATCACGAGGGGATCTTCGCCGCTGCCGATCGCGCCTGCGACATGATCCAGCGCATCCTCACCTTCAGCCGTCGCAGCGATCGTCGGGTCGAGTCTGTGCGCCTGGGGCGGGTGGTCGACGAGGCGCTGGAACTGATCCGGGGCGGCCTGCCATCCACTCTGCAGATAGCGGCGACGATCGCGACGCCGGATCTGATCGTCGAGGGCGATGCCAGCGAACTGCACCAGGTGGTGATGAACCTCTGCGCCAATGCCGTGCAGGCGATGCACGAACGCGGGATCGTGCGCGTCGTACTCGACGTGGAACGCATCGATGCGCCGGTGGTGTTGCGGGCCGGGCGTCTGGAGCCGGGCGTCCATGCCCGGTTGAGCGTGAGCGATACCGGCACCGGCATCCCGCCGCAGGTGCTCGAGCTGATCTTCGATCCCTTCTTCACCACCAAACCGGCCGGTGAGGGCACCGGCCTCGGCCTGGCCACCGTCCATGGCATCGTGCGCGGCGTCGGCGGAGCGATCGAGGTCGAGACCCAGGTCGGCGTCGGCAGCACCATCCACTGCTATCTGCCGGCGCGCATGGCGCAGCCGGCAGCCGCCGAGGAACTGCAGCCGGCTGTGCCGGCGGATTGCTCCGGACTCGAGGTGCTGGTGCTCGACGATGAGCCGATGCTGGTCGAACTCGCCGGTCTGGTGCTCACGGACGCGGGCGCGCGTGTGCATGGCTTCACCGATTCGGCTGCCGCACTCGCGCAGCTGCTGCAGGATCCGACCCGCTACCACGTCGTGCTCAGCGATCAGACCATGCCGAAGCTCACCGGGATCGAACTCGCCCAGCGTCTGCGCGATGCGCAGATCGGGATTCCCGTCGCCATCTGCTCCGGCTATGCGCGTGAGGTCCACGCGGTCGATCTGGACCGGTTGGTGCTGCGCTACCTCAAGAAACCGATCGACCCGGTGGAACTGGTACGGCAGGTGGCACAGATGGCCGGGCGTTAGTGCCTCGAAGGCAGGTTGCCGCGACGTAACTATTCAGGGGCTTCGCCCCTACGGTCCTCACTGCGTGAGGACCTACCCCTCTGGCTTTGTCGTGGTTCGCCTGAATCTGCATGCAGATTCAGGCGTGGGCGGATCGGCTGTGCCGATTATATCCGCCCACCACCACTCGGCGCCAGATCCCGTCGTGTACGATGGGGGCCCCGAAAAAGGGCGAGGTAACCACTCATGCCCGTTGGTCCTGAGTAGTTACGCCGCAACAAAAAAACGTCAAACGTCGTTTTCAGACCACGCTCCATAGGCGCTTGAAGCTCAAGGATTTCCGAGCCATCGAGGCACGGGGCCCTAGGGGCGGAGCCATCATGAGGGATCCGGGCTAGATGTGAGAACCGAAAGGTGGGGAACCCACATGGCGTGGGCGCCGCCCGCACCCCAAGGGGCATTGTAGCGGTCGGCGCCCGCGCGGCTTTTTGTTCGCGGGGGCTCGCGCTGCGCTGTGCGCAGTCGCCCCCGCTACGCCCCCATTGGCCCAACTTGTTGGGTTGTGGGTTCCCCACCTTGCGTCCTTGGCCGTTTGCATCAGCGACCTTTTCGAAGATCGAATCGGAATCGGTGATGCAAGCGGCCAAGGGACAGGGGGTTCTGGGGGCGGGGTTGCAGGGGGAGAACTGGCCGCGATGGCCTACCGCAATTGCGCCTGGCCGGGTCTGTGCAGTCCTGGTGCTGAGCGCCGACGGGCTACTCGAAGCCCATGTAGCCGCTGTGGATCACCGCGGCGGTGAGCACCTCGCAGGCCCGCTGCAGATGCGTGTCGGTCGGGGGCTGCTCCGGCGCCTCGCCGCTGGCCAGGGCCTGACGGTAACGCGCCAGGGCCAGCTGCTCGAGTGGCCGGCGTTCGAGGGCGATCTCCGGTTCGAGCCCGTGGGTATCGCTCGGATCGCGCCGGCCGGCGGTGCGATAGCGGGCGACGGTGAGGACCATCGCCGCACCAGAGGGCAGGGCGAAGCGTTGCTGGACCGAGCGCTTGCCGGCGGTCGGTTCGCCGAGCAGCACGGCGCGGTGGTGGTCCTGCAGGCTGGCGGCGAGGACCTCGGCGCTCGAGGCGGTATGGCGATCGACCAGGATCGCCACCGGCCAGTTGGGCAGGGTGTTGTTGCTGTGGGCGAGATGGCGCGCCTGATGCGCCGGGTTGCGCGAGACCTGGGCCACGATCAGCGTGCCCTCGTCGGGCCGGGCGTTGAGGAAGGCGTCGGCGATCTCCACCGCCGCGCTCAGCGCGCCGCCGCCGTTGCCGCGCAGGTCGAGCACCAGGGCGCGCAGCCCTTTTTCGGCCAGGACGTCGACTGCGACACGGAAGGCCGCGCCGGTCCTGGTGACGGTGCGCAGCTCGGGCTGCGCTTCGGAGGCGCGGCTGCCGATGAAGCGGTCGATGCGCACCAGGCCGATACCGAGGCGCTGGTCGACGATCCGTGCCTCGCCGATGCCGTCGTCGCGGTAGGGTGAGCGACCCAGCTCGGCCTGGGTGGTGCTGCCATCGGCGTGGCGTACCCGTAGTGTGCAGGTGTTCTCGAGGCCGAGCATCAGTTCACGGATCTGGTGCAGGGTCAGACGTCCGAGCTCCCGGCCCTGGACAGCGAGGACCACATCGCCGGGCGCCAGGCCGGCGGCCGCGGCCGGGCTGCCCGGCACCACGCGGGCGACCACCACCCGCTCGTTGGCACGATCCGGATGCCAGTCGAAACCGAAGCCGCCTTCGCGCTGTGCTGCTTCGCCCCGCTGGAGCAGGGCCTCCTTGCGCTCGATGTAGCGGCTGTGTGGATCGAGCTGGTCGAGCATGCCCTCGAGCGCGCCGCCCCAGAGGTGTTCCCGGCTGACCTCGGTGTAGTACTCGCGTTCGATCAGCCGGGCGAAGTCCTCGAGCTCCTTGAACCGCTCGAGCATGCGCTGCATCTCGGGGTTGGTGACGGCGGCATCCAGCACCGCCGCTCCGCCCAGCGTGCTGGCGACAATGGCGACACGGATGACCAGAAGCGAAACAGACGATCGACCCATGGCGCGGCTCCCCGCGGATCGACGCTCACGGCGTGCCAAGTGGCAGCGACGTCCGGTTGGCCGGATGGACCACCGGATTGAGTTCCCTGACCCGCTGGCGCAGGGCGTCGGCCTCCTGCCGCAAGCGAGCGGCCCGCGCCGACTGCAGCTCTGCGGCCCGGGCGTCGAGCAGGGTGGCGAGGCGCAGCTGGAGCGGCAGTGCGGCCGGGTTGAGCGCGACCGCGCGCCTGAGTGCGGCGATCGCCGGTTCCAGCCGCCGGTGGGCCGTCCAGGCCGTGGCGAGCAGCACCCAGATCCGGGCGTGGTGCGGGACCTGGGCGGCGAGGCGCTCGAGCATCGGCGCATCGCCGCGCAGCGCGGCTGCGCGGATCAGTGCGTCGCGCCCCGGTGGCAGGCCGTCGGCCAGGGCGGCGGCCCTGGTGGCGCAGGCGTGGCCGGCCTGGGCCATCGGCCGTCCTGCGCGCGGCTCGCCGACCAGCGCGCAGGCCTGAGCGACCAGCTTCTCGCGCTGGTCGTCACCGGCGCTCGCGGCCTGCTCGAGCAGGGTGAGCGCCTCGTCGGCGCGGGCGGCTTCGAGTTGACGCCAGCCGATATGGACGATGAGCACCAGCAGCGCCAGGAGGCCGAGGCTCACCAGGCTGCGAGTCGTCACGCCGTGCGCGCAGCTGCGCGCCGCCGGGATGCCGGCGGCGCTGGCGGTCACGATCGCGATCCCGAGCAAGCCCGGGTTGAAGCAGTGGAAGTCGATCAGGCAGGAGCAGAGGAAACACAGGGTGGCCAGCCACCAGACGCGGTGTGACGGTGGCGGCAGCCGCATCAGCGCGCGGGCGACCAGCGCCTGGAGCAGGCCCAGCAGCGCGGCGTAGAACAGGATCGGGCCGAGGTGGGACCCGCAGGGCCAGAAGCCGAGGTTGTCGCTGACCAGGGCGCCGAAGGCGGCGCAGTAGGGCAGTGCGAGCGCGTAGACCCAGACCAGGCGGCCGTGCCGCTCGCGGGGTGGCTCGTGCGGGCAGGCGGGGCGCGGGGCGCGGGCCAGGGCGAGGAACAGCGCCAGCAGGGCGAGGCCGGCGAGCAGACCGCCGGCGACCGTGGCTTCGAGCAGGCTGTTGTGGACGTGCCGGCTGTACTCGGCGTTCACGGGGAGGACCGCGGCGGCGTGCTCGGCGAAGCCGTCGAGGCCGTACCCGCGCAGCGGTGTGCGGCCGATCAGCTCGAACGCCGCGCCCCAGTAACCGGCGCGTACGCCGATGCTGGCATCGAGCGCACCGCTGGCCCAGGCGGCGCAGGCCGCGGCCGCCACCCCCAGCGGCAGCAGCAGCCGTGGCCAGCCGCGTGCCTGCCAGGCAGCGGCGATCGCCACGGCGGTCGCGGCGGCCGCGATCGCGCCGCGCGCGCCAGTGGTCAGATAGGCCGCTGCCGCTCCCAGCAAGACCAGGCCGGGCACCAGCAGCGTGCGTCTGGGTGCGCGATCGCTGCGCCAGCGCTGCAGCAGCGCGGCGGCGAGCAGCAGGCCGCCGATGACCAGGAACACGGCGAGCGCGTTGGCCAGTGCGAGCGTGGCGTAGGTACCGCCCTGGGCGATGCGTTCGGCGACCAGACCGCTGCCGAAGCGTCTGGCGAGCGCGGCCATGGCGCCGTCGGGCGCGGCGAGGTCGGTGGCCATCGCCGGTAGCACCCACAGGGCCTGGGCCAGTGCGAGCACCGCCGTGACCGCCAGCGCGCCGCCGAGTGCGGCAGTGGCCAGGCGCAGGCGTCCGGGCAGCACCTGCAGCAGATAGACGGCGAACAGCAGCAGCAGCAGCCACTCGACCCACCAGTTCCAGCCCTGGGTCAGCGGCAGGGTGGCGCGCGCAGCGGCCGGCATCAGGCAGAGCAGCACCAGCAGACCGATCACTCCGCCCGGTGCCCAGCGCCAGCGGCGCCGGAGCCCGGTCCAGCTTTCGAGCAGGCAGGCGCACAGGCCGCAGCACAGCAGCCCGGCCCAGAGCAGGCCGGGCAGCCCGAGTGGCTGCGCGCCGCCGATCAGTGCTCGCAGGCCGATCAGCAGCAGCACCAGCAGATCGTGGAGCGCTGGCAGGTAGCGGTCGAGTACGGCGCGCGCCGCGGTTTCCGCGGGCCTGCGGCCCATTTTCGCGGAAAACAACCGCTCGGTCGGACGGTCGCTCTGCTGCGCTGCGCTCCGACCTGAGTCCATCAGCAGACCTTCCCTCTGCGAGTCGCGTTTTTCTGCGAAACTGGCCCGCAGGGCCGCCGAAAACGCCAGCGTAGCTGGCGAGTGACGACCGAGGTGCGAGGGGGGCGGAGCCGGTATCGCGAAGCGATAGCAGGCCCCGGTGGGGCCTGCGGCCGGCAGAGCGCGACGAGCGGCAGCGAGGAAGCCGGGGTGCGCCGAAGGCGCGAGGGGGCAGCGCCCCCTCTGTAAACCGGAGCCCAGCCAGGCCTGGCTGGGCGACCGGCCGAGCGAGGAACGGTTTTCGGCGAAACTGGCCCGCAGGGCCGCCGAAAACGCCAGCGTAGCTGGCGAGTGACGACCGAGGCGCGAGGGGGTACGCGCCGCAGGCGCGAGGGGGCAGCGCCCCCTCTGATAAAAGCCTCAGCTCTCATGGTCGCGCCTCGCTTCGAGCAGGATGACCACGATCAGCACGCAGGCGGCCTGGGCGAGGATCACGCCGGCGATCGCTGGCTCGCTGTAACGCAGCAGCAGCGCGCTGCCGGCGAGCGCGGTCTGCAAGGCGGCGATGCAGGCCAGCCCCGCGCGCTTGCTCAGGCCGAGGCGCCCGAGGCGGTGACCGATATGACTGCGATCGCCGCGGAACACCGGTCGGCCGCGGCGTAGCCGCTTGATCATCACCACCGTGGTGTCGTAGATCGGGATGGCGGTGATCAGGAGCGGCGCGGTGAGCGCCAGCGGGCTGACGGGTCGCTCGGCGCTCGAAGGCCAGAAGGTGATGCTCAAGGCGCCGGCGCCGAGCAGGAAGCCCAGCGGCAGCGAGCCGGCGTCGCCGAGGTAGAGGCGGGCCGGTGGCAGGTTCCAGATCAGGAAGCCGCCGAGCGCGCCGATCAACGCGGCCCACAACGCGGCCAGAACCGGATCCTCGGCCATCAGCGCCGCTGCGAGCAGGACCACCGCGCTGATCAGGGCGGTGGTGGCGGAGAAGCCGTCGGCATGATCGAGCAGGTTGTAGGCATTGGTCACCAGCACGCACCACAGCACGGCGCTGCTCAGGGCCAGGACCGGCCAGTCGCGCGTGGCGAGGAAGTCGACCTGCAGCCCCCCGAGCAGGACCACCGCGCTGATGATCAGGATCTGCACCAGCAGTTTCAGCCGCGCCGGCAGCGGTCGCAGGTCGTCGACCTGTCCGAGACAGAACAGGGCCAGGGCCCCGCCGGCGATCGGCCACAACGGGCCGCGGTCGGTCGGTTGTGCGAGTTGCGGCTGGCGCAGCAGGGCCAGGCCCATGGCCACGAGCACGGCGAGCAGCACGGCTGCGCCGCCGCCGTAGGGCACGGCGGCGGCATGATGTTTGTGGTCTTCGGTGCCGGGGCGGTCGATCAGCGCCAGGCGGTGGAACAGGAGACGTGCACCGCCGCTGGCCACCGTGCTGAGGGCCAGGCCGACCAGTAACGGCAGGAGGAAGCCCCCGTTCACGTGCCGGGATCCACGACCGTGTGGCGAGCGAGGGCGATGGTGCCGGCGCCGGCCACCGCCGCGAGCAGCGCCCACCACCATGCGCCCTGGGGTGCGGCCAGGCCCATGGGCCCGAGCACCGGGATGGCTTCCGGTACATAGTGGTGCTTCCACGGCCACAGGGCGACCAGGCTGCCGGCCATCAGCCCGGAGAGCACCGGCATCACCCGGTCGTGGCGGCGCAGCAGCAGGTGGCGCAGGAATGGGACGAAGCCGATCGCGCCGAGCAGCATGCCCAGGGCGAACCAGAGGAGGAAGACTGCCGCGCCGGGCTCCGGGGCATGGGTCATGGTCGAGACCGCGCCGGCCACCGGTTGATACATCCCGATGAGCAATAGCGCCAGGCTGCCGCTGATACCCGGCAGCAGCATGACCGAGAGTGCGATGGCGCCGGCGAGCACCGCCATCACCGGATGCCGGCTGCCGCCGATCGCAGGGCTCAGGGCGATCGCGCCGCTGCACAGCGCGGCCAGGCAGGCCAGGGGCAGGTCCATGCGCGCCGGGACGCGGCGACGAGCCCAGGGCGCACCGATGCTCATCGCCACCAGGCCGAAGAAGAAGGCGAAGACCACCGGCGCAGTGGTCTGGTCGACGAGCAGGCCCGGTAGTTCACGGATCTGCGCACGCAGCGCATCCGGGTCACCAGCGCGCAGCGGTTCGTGCAGCGAGCTGGTGTCACCGACCAGCAGCCGCAGCGCCACCACCAGCGCCAGGCCGGCGCCGAAACCGAGCGGTAGCAGGAAGCCGAAGGCCCGCAACGCGTCGCTGCGTGCGGCCGGCGAGCGCCAGTGCCGTGGCAGACGGATCACGGTATGGATCGCTGCGATCAGGCGGTCGTAGAAGCCGAGGATCAGCGCGATGGTGCCGCCGGAGACGCCGGGGATGGCGTCGCTGATGCCCATCGCCATGCCACGCACAACGGTGAGCAAGGGCGACCAGGGGCGCGGATCGGACGGCGGCGGAGGGGTGTCGTGCTCGGTCACGGCCATGTCTGCGGATTCTGCGCTGTGGCTCCGGGGGGCCAAGACCCGGCCCCGTCAGGCTGATGCTAGGACTCGATGTCGATGCCTTCGGCGGCCAGCAGCTCCTGCTGCAGCTGCCACATCTGGTCGCGGTCGGTCTGCGCGATGTCGTCGTAGCCGAGCAGATGCAGCGTGCCGTGCAGCGCGTAGAGCAGCAGCTCGGCGCGCACGTCGGTGCTCGTCGCGCCGCGCTCGGCGGCGGTCTCGCGGGCCACGTCGACGCAGATCGCGAGGTCGCCGAGGCGGCGGCGCTCCCGTTCCGGATCGAAGGAGCCGTCGGGGAAGCTCATCACGTCGGTGGGCTCGGGATCGGCGAAATGGGTCGCGTGCAGCTCGGCGCTGCGGGCGGCGTCGACCAGCAGCACGTCCAGCGCACAGCGGTCGAGCCCGTCGCGCGCGAGCGCGGCATCGATCAGCCGCTGCAGCGCGGCGCGATCGAGCTCGTCGCTGGCGGTGCCGTCGGTGCGCACCGTGATGTGGCAGCGTTCGCTCACAGCGCCACCTGGTCCCAGTCGCCGCATTCGCTGCGGGCGCGATCGGGGGCGGTGATCACCGCACGTCCGGCGACGGCGGGATCGAGATGCGTGGCCGCGACCCGATGCAGGTCGTCGGTGCGCACCGCCAACACCGCTCTGCGGAAGGTGTTGTGGGTGTCGGGACCGAAGCCGAGCTGGTCGTCGATGAACCGTCGGCGGGCCTCACCTGCGGGGCTCGCGGGCGCGTCGATGCCTGCGATCACTCCGAGGATCGCCTCGCGCAGCAGGTCGTCGTCTGCGGGGCAGTCGCCCAGCCACCGCGCGGCGTATTCCATGTCGGCGAAACTCTCGCCGAGCCGGGGGTCGCGATAGGTGGCCATGATGAAGGTGCAGGTGCTCGGATCGAAGCGCGCCACCGCGCCGTAGGCGCCGCCCTGTTCGCGGATGCGCGGGTGCAACACGTTGTTGCGCAGATACTGGCTGGCCACGGCGAGCGCCGCGGCGTCGGGGTCGCTGAAGGACGGGGCACGGAAGCCGAGCGCGCAGTAGTTGACCGGGGTTGCGGTGGTGAAGGCGGTGGGGCGCAGCGCCTGGCCGGGCGGCAGCTCCTGCAGTGGGATGCCGGTCGCCTCGCCAGTGGCGCGTGGCCAACCGGACCAGCAGCGGTTGCAGCCCGGAACCGCGTCCGCGGCCGTATCACCGATCAGGGCGGTGCGCAGGGGCAGCTCGCGCAATCGGGCGAGCAGCGTCGCGGCGGCGGCGCGGACATCGGCCGCGGCCTGCGGATCCTCGAGCAGGGTGCGCAGCCAGGGGATGCGTCCGAGGCCGTAGAGCTCATGGCCCAGCTGGCTGCGGCCGCCGAAGTGGCGGCAGGCGGCCGAGGCGGCGAGCGAGTGGCCGCTGGCGAGCACCCGTTGCTGCATGCCGTTGAGTGCCTGGGAGATCAGCTCTTTGAAGCGGGGCTCTTCGTCGAAGCGCTGTTCGGCGAGCGCGCGGGGCAGATGGCCGAGAAAATCGTCACGCCGGTCGGCGAGGCCCTCGACCTCGAAACTCAGCGTTCCCCGCACGGACGCGTCCGTCGGGCCGCAGGAGAACGAATGGCTGGCACCGAGGCCGGCGCAGGTGGCGTTGAGCATCGCCGACCAGCTGCGGTAGTCGTCGGCGCCGACGCCGAGACGGCCGATGCAGGCGCTCAGCGTGGGCAGGATGCGCAGATCGGCCTCCGCGAGCGGCGGCAGCTGGAGCAGGGCCAGGCTGTGGAGGATGCCGTTGGTGCGCTGGGAGAACACCGCGACGCCCGCGTGGTCCTCGGCCCTGGCCCATTCGCGTTCGGCGGGCACGTCGTTGAGATCGAGGTCCGGCAGGATCGAGGCGTCCTCGCTGGCTTGCTGGCGTGCGAGCAGGGCGAGGGCGTTCTCGCGCAGGCGCGCGCGCTCGGCGGTGTCGGTCTGGGCCAGGCGTTCGTCGCGCAGGGCGTCGAGACGCTGCGCCATGCGGTCGTTGAAGTCGTTGTCGGCGCGCGCCAGCAGCAACAGGCGCGACTGGTTGTCGAGCAGGTTGCGACGCAGCAGGGTGCAGAGGTGATCGGGATCGGCGACCCGTTCGCGGGCGCGCGCGATCGCCGCGTCCTGATCCAGGGATTCGACCGGGTCGGCATCGTGGTTCCAGGCCTTGATGCAGCGCAGGCAGAGCTGGAGGCCGAAGGGCAGCGAGTCACCGCCGATGCTGCGGCGGTCGAGTTCGACCTGGTGCATCGCCGCGGTCACATCGGCCTGCGAGAAGCCGTTGTGGGCGACCGATTCCAGGAGCTCGAACACCAGCGGTTCGAAGCGGTCGTAGTCCTTCTCGTCCATCCCCTTGAGTTCGGCGGAGTAGATGCCGTTGCGCAGGAAGTCGATGTAGCCGGTGCCGCTGCTGCTGCGGCCCAGCCCGCTGGAGTCGAGGCCAAGGGTCAGCGGCGCGCCGGCGTGGCCGGTGAGCAGGCGGTCGAGCAGCTCCGCATCGAGCGCGGCGTCGATCTCGGCGGTGTCCCCCCAGAGCCAGTTGAGCGCGGCGCAGGTGACATCGCGCGGATCCTGGGTCGGGTCGCGTGGAACGCTGACCTCGCGGCGGCGGGCGGCGGAGATCGGTGGCTGGAGCGTCGGCGCGCCGATCGGGGTGCCGGGATGATCCGCGAGGTAGGGGGCCAGGCGTTCGTGGAGCTGCTCGACGTCGACCGCGCCGTAGGTGGTGAAGCAGGCGTTGGCGGCACCGTAGTGGCGGCGATGGTAGTCGACCAGGTCCGCGTGCGCCAGGGTCGGAATGGCTTCGGGGTCGCCGCCGGAGTTGAAGCGGTAGCAGGTCGCGCCGAGCAGCTCGCGCCCGAGCGCGTCGAACAGCCGGGCGTCGGTATTGCCCATCGAGCCCTTCATCTCGTTGAACACCACCCCGCGCAGGGCCCAGTCGTCGGTAGGCGCGCGGGCATCGGCCGGTTCGAGGCGCCAGCCCTCTTGGGCGAAGTCGAGCGGATCGAGCCGCGGCGCGAACACCGCGTCGAGATAGATCGAGAGCAGGTTGTCGAAGTCCTTCGGCACCAGGGTGGCGAAGGGGTAGCAGGTCATGTCGGGATAGGTGAAGGCATTCATGAAGGTCTGCAGACTGCGCCGCAGCATCATGAAGAAGGGGTCGCGGACAGGGTAGCGGCGGCTGCCGCAGAGGCTGAGGTGTTCGAGGATGTGCGGCAGGCCGGTGTCGTCCTCCGGCGCGGTGCGGAAGGCGACCGCGAAGGCACGGTGGGGGTCGTCGCAATCGAGATGGAGATGGCGCGCGCCGCTGGGATGGCTGTAGCTGCGCAGAGTCAGCTCGAGCCCGGGCACATGGTGTTCGGTGGTGCAGGTGAATCCGTCGGGTGCGCTCATGCGGCCCAGGGTCGCCCTGGCGCGCGGCTTGGCAAGGCCCCGGCGCTACTGTGCGTGGGGGTGACTCAAGGCTCGCAAATGAGGGCCATGCCTCGCCTCCACCTGCGTCACCATGACCCAAGCACCAAAGAGAGCCGGGCGGTTTGACGCAGGTGGAGGCGACGCAAGACATGCCGACCTGGTGATCGGCGCTCCCGGAGCGAGCTTTGAGTCGCCCTGTACTGTGCGTGGGGGCTTGGGCCGCCAGGGCCGGGTTGGTAGGCCTTGTGTGCAGTGTGAGCAGGGCGTACGATGTCGCATGCATGCGGGATGAGGGGCTTCAACTCGTTCGCGATGTCGGAGCGGTGAGGGTTCCGGGGCAGCAGATGCGCCTCGCGACGCCAGGCCGCTACCGGGGGCCTCGGCATGCGGTAACGCCTGTCCCGCTTCCGGGCGGGGGGCAGATGCCGTGAGTTCCAGGCTCGAACGTGGGACCTTGATCGCCGATCGCTATCTGGTGATCGAATCGCTCGGCGAAGGTACCACCGGGGTGGTCTACAGCGCCTGGGACCGCCAGCTCGAGCGCGAGGTGGCGGTCAAGGTGCTCCATCGCCGGCTGATGCGGCACCGCGACCTCCAGTTGCGCTTCGAACACGAGATCCATTTCACCGGTCGCCTGCAGCATCCCGGTATCGTCGCCGTGCACGAGAAGGCGCTGACCCCGGACGGCTGCGCCAGTTACATCATGGCGATGGCTCGGGGGCAGACGCTCGACGAACACCTCGCCGATCTGCGTCGCGCCCAGGACCCCTGGGAACACGCCAGCCTGATCGACCGGCTGAACCTCTTTCTCGGCGTGCTCAACGTCATCAGCTATGCCCACTCCCAGGGCATCGTCCATCGCGATCTCAAGCCGGCGAACATCATCATCGGCGCGCACGGTGAGGTCCGGGTGATCGACTGGGGGCTGGCCCGGGCGATGCACGAGCCGGAGCTGCCCGCATCGCTCCACGAGACCGTGTTCGACGAACTCTTCGGTCAGGCCTTGGGTGATGACGAGGCGATCGGTGAACACGACACCGTGGCCTCGGGCACCCTGCGTGTCAGCGATGCAGCACCGCCACCGGCGACCGCCCGGATCCAAGCGCAGGGGGTGACCGGAGCGACCGGAGGTGACACCGCCCCGGTGCAGAATCCCGAGTCCGAGGTCACCGGCGCCGACGCCACGGTGATCACCAATCACGGTCCCGCCGACGACCACGACCTCGACGCGACCCGCGTCGACGCCCATCTATCGAGTTCCTGCGTGCGTCGGGAGACGGAGCCGCGTACCGGCGGCACCACCCGGCGCCCGCCAGCGCGGGTCGAATCCAGTCGCACCGGTTCGACCAGCCACGCCGGCTCGCGCAATCGCAGTTCACGTCATACCGCGATCGGCAGCCGTAACGAGCGCAGCACCCGCCTGGGCACCGTGCTCGGATCGCCGGCCTACATGAGCCCGGAGCAGGCGCGCGGCGAGGCCAAGACCGCCGACGAGCGCTCCGACATCTACAGTCTCGGCGTAATCCTGGTCGAGCTGCTCTCGCTGCACACCCCGGTCGAGCGTAGCGCCGACGAGAGTCTGGTCGCGTTCATCGAACGGGTGCAGAGCGGCGAGCGTCACAGCCTGTCCGAGCTGTGGGAAGAAGCGCCGCAGTCGCTGGAGCGGATCACCGAATGGGCCCTCGCGCTCGACCCGAACGACCGGTACCCCGATTGCTCCACCTTCCGTCACGAGCTGCGCTCGTTGCTCGACGAACTCTCGGCCAGCTATGCGGAACTCGAGGGCCAACGGCTGCGGCGGGAGCGCGAGGCCGCCTGGCTGAGCCTCGGTAGCTGGAACTACGCTGCCCGCCCGATGATCACACCGTTCGAGGAGCACGCCATCAGCTACGAGGCGGACCCGGTGGCGCAGGTGATGCATCCGGAGCTCGGCGGGGTGCTCTTCGGCGGGGCGGGGCTCCAGGTCTACCCCCTGGTCGTGCCCTGCGGCGACGACGTGCGGCTCTCCATGGATGTCACGCTCGAAACCGGGAACGAGCTGTGCGTCTTCATGCGAGGGGTGCCGGCCACCGGTTGCTACTGCTTCCGTCTCGGCGGCTACGCGGGCAAATGGCTGACCATCTCGCGCAACCAGAACGAGGACGACTTCTTCCGCCCCATGCTCCTGACCATGCGGGCATTGCAGCATCGGCAGACGACGGCGTGGAGCGCGACTTCTCCCAGCGGGCGGCGGCGGCATCTCGAGATCGAGGTGGTGGGCGCGAATCTGACGTTGCGTCTCGACGGCCAGGAGCCACTCGAGGTGCGCGATCCCTGCCCCTTGTTCGGCCCGATGCACCGGCAGCTGGCCATCGGGACCTACTGTAGCGAGGTGGTCGTCCATGCCGTCTCGGTCGACCGGCGCCACAGCCCACTGATGGTGCCCAGCTTTCATATCGCCAACGAGCTGCTGCGACAGAACCTGTTCCCCGCGGCGATCGACTACTATCGCCGGTTCCTCGACGAACACCAGGGTAGCGATATCAGCGTGGAGGCGCGGTTCATGCTGTGCCTGGCCTTCGTCGAGGCCGGTCACGCGAAGCAGGCCGAGCGCGAGCTGCGCGATTTCCTCTCAGACCACCTGGAGCATCCGCTCGGTCAGGATGCCATCTTCGAACTCGCGCGGATCCTGGTCGATCCCAGCGGGCGGGGTATCGCCCGCGCGGCGCGCGAGGTGCTCAGCTTCCAGGAATCAGGCGATCTGGTGCGCTCGCGCTTCTGTCTGTGGGTAACCAATCTGTTGCAGCGGCAGGTCCGGCACGACGGCCTGACGCTGGCGATCGTCGAGGACCTCAAGCTGCTGCGCCATCTCATCCGTGGTTTCGAAGACGAGGAACTGCTGCTCGAGACCATCGCCCTGTGCTTCAACGACGCCATCCGTGAGTTCGCCGGCAAGCTGCTCGACCTGCAGGCGGCCGAGGAGATCGACAACTTCCGCGCGGCGATCGTAGCCTGTCGTGAGTTCGGCTACGCGCTCGAGATGCCGGCGATGACCATGCAGTCAGAGTACCTGTCGATCCTGCGCAAGCTGCACGCGGTTCCTGTGGAGGCCCCGGATCGACCGACGCGGCTGCGCGCGATCCTCGAGGGGCACCACCGGATCCGGGACTTCCTCGCGCTCGCGGCGCTAGGTGGGACCGAGCCCCTGCTCGCGCTGCTCGCTGCCGAGGAGCTGGAGCCGGAGATGCGGGTGCTACGGGCGGCCTTCCTGCGTCGCGTCGGGCGCGACGAGGAGGCGCAGGCCGATCTGGTGCACTGCTACCGCGTGCTCGACGATGCGCGCATCGAACGCACCAGCGAATCGCACACCGCCACCGCGCGTCTGGCGTTCTACGCGCTCGACTACCTGACCTGGGACGTGGTCTGGGCCCCGATCGAGCGGATCAAGCACGGGCATGAGTATCAGGCGCTGGCGGCCTGGTTGGCCGAGTGCTATGGTCACAAAGAGGACGCGGCAGCGGCCTACCGTCACCTCAACGCCATCGGCAGCGGGATGTGCTCGGTCGCCGAACAGGGGCTGGCACGCGTGGGTCTGCGCAACGAGGCCGACGGTGGTCGCGACTGCGACGAGGTCAGCACCGCGGGCTGAGCCGGGCGGTTTGCGCGGCGTTGGCGTTCAGCGCCGGGCGCCGTTACGCAGGCCGCTGGCCCGGGCCAGCAGGGCGCCGAAGCGGGTGCGGAACGCGCTGCGTGCCTGATCGCGTGCGGCCTCCAGGCCCTTGATCAGACGATCGGCCTGACTGCGATTGATCTTGGCCCGGTTGCTCAGGGCGTTGTCGACCATCGTCTTGGCCCGGGCGAAGGCCTCGGCCTCCTCGAACCACGGCGCCAGGGCGGTGCGGCGGAAGGTCTTGATATGCTCGTCGAGGGCGTCGTCGAGGGCGTCGAGATCGCCCGCGGCGATCAGTTCGTCGACCTGGTCCTGCGCGGTGGAGATGGCCGGCTCGACCTCTGCGACCAATCCGGTCACGCGCTGTTGGCGCTCCGGATCGAGGCACAGGCCCTCGGCGGCCACCGCGAGATCGACCAGCGCGGCGAAACGGCGCTGCTGATCGCGTCGGCTGTCGCCAGCTTCGGGCACCGCATCGAGCAGGGCATCGGCGCGGGCGAGGTCGGCGGCCTGTGGCACCGACCAGTCGAAGAGCACGTTGTCTTCGCCGGCGGGATATTGCTGCTGGAACCGGCTCTCGCCCAGTTCTGCGACCAGGGTCACCGGCCCGGTGCCGGGCAGCTCGAGGGTATAGGCGCCGCTGGACCAGGTGCGGCAGGATGCCGACCCGTCGGCGGTGGCGATGCGCACGTCGGCCTTTCCCTCGCCGGCGTCGTAGGCGCCGTTGCGGTTGCGGTCGAGGTAGACCACGCCGCCTGCGAAGCGACCATTGCGCTTGCCGAAATTGTGAGTCACCGAGATGTGCTCGCCGTGCTCGACCGCCGCGGGGCCGACCACGTTCGACTTGCTGCTGATCATGTTCATGCGATGCCCGCGTCCGGGCTGCATGCCGCCCTCGCCGCCCTTGCCGAAATCGACGATGAACCCCCAGCTCGAGTGGGCCGGATCGCGTGCATCGCGGTAGCAGTTCTCGGCCCGTGGTGAGCCGGTGAAGCCGGCCGCCTTCATGCGGTCGGAGAAGGAGGCGCCGGTATAGCCCTCCTTGTCGGCGATCTCGCCGTGGCCCAGGCCGTTGTGGATCATGTACCAGGAGTGCTTGCGCGCGGCGTCGAGTGCCGCGAGGTCGAAAACCAATGGCGGGCCAGGCTGCAGCTCGAGCATCTCGCGCTTGAACATCTCCCAGTCGACTTCGGGATGCCACATCTCATCGCGCAGGGCGAGCACGCGGTCTGCCTCGCCATGGGGGTCGGCGCGGAAGCGGTTCATCAACAGGAGGATCTCGACCTCGGCCGGCGTCGGTTCGGGGCTCGGCGCGTTGTAGGCCGCCGCGCGCGCGGCGACGGGGACGAGCAGGAGCAGGGCCAGCATCACTGTGGCGCTGCGTCGGGGGCGGGTCGTGCGTCTCATCGCGATGCCTCCATATCACTCCGGTCCTGCCGGAAACACGCGTTTCCATCATGGCAGCGGAGGCGGATGGGGGAACCGGGATCCCGGTCCGGCTCGTACGGCGTGAATCACGGCGGGCAGGGGGCCTACCTGCGTTCGGCCAGGTCCTCTTCGACGATGCTGCAGTAGCTCAGATAGCGTTCGACATGGATGGTGCCCGACGCGACCGCCGCCTTGACGGCGCAATCCGGTTCGTGCAGATGCAGGCAGTTGGTGAAACGGCAGGCGTGGTGGTGGGCGGCGATATCAGGGTAGAGCAGGGCGACGTCGAGCGGTGTCATGCCGCTGATGCCGCACTCACGGATCCCAGGGGTATCGATCAGTGCCCCGCCGCCGGGAACGGGGTGGGAGCGGGCGGTGGTGGTGGTGTGCCGTCCCTTCTGCAAGGCCTCGCTGACCTCGCCCACGCGCAGCGCGAGCGAGGGGTAGAGGGCGTTGATCAAGCTCGATTTGCCCACGCCGCTCTGCCCGGTGAAGATGCAGGTGCGCCCGGCGAGTCCAGTGCGCAGCGCGTCCACGCCAGGGTGATCCGGAAGGGCCTGGGTCAGGTGCACCGCGTAGCCGAGTGCGCGGTAGCGCGCTGCGGTGGCGTCGGCCGCGCCGAGGTCGCACTTGTTGAAGACCACCATCGGTTCGACGTCGTTGTAGTGGGCGATGAGCAGGTAGCGATCGATCAGACCGGTCTTGAGCTCGGGTTGGCGGATGGCGGCGACGATCACCAGCCGGTCGACGTTGGCCGCCATCACGTGCTCGAGGGCCTTGTTGTGGCTGTCGGCACGCGCGATCTGGTTGCTGCGCGGTTCGAGCGCGGTGATCACGGGATCGCCTTCCGGCGAGTGGCGGTAACGGACGCGATCGCCCACCGCCAACGGCGACTTGACCCCGGTGAGCATCTTCTTGAGCACCCGGCGGATCTGACAGGTCAGCTCTTCGCCCGCGTCATTGCGGACGATGTAGAACAGGCCTTCACATCCGGCGATGGCACCGGGCAGGCCCTCGGCGCTCGCCTGGGTCCGGGCGACCCGATTGAAGCGGCGGAGGATGTTCTCGCCGGAGTCGGAGTGGGACTCGCTCGCGGCGAGTTCCTCGAGCGCCGGCGCGTCCTCGTCGTACCGCGAGAGATCGCCGAGCCGGGTCCGCCCGGTCTTGTGCGCGCCACGCTGGCGCGCCAGCCCGCTGCGCTGTTGCGGACCGCGTCGCCCCTTGTCCTTGCCCCCGCGTAATCCCTTCTTCTTCGCCATGTGCTATGCAGACGCGCGTGTGACGCCGAGGCTACTCACCGGACCGGGTCGCGGCCAGGGCTTCGGTATAGGGTTCAAGGCCGTTCTCGCCGAGCGCGGCGGTCAGTGCCCGGTGCAGCTGCTCGCGGCCGATCTTGTCCCAGGGCGCGATGGCGGTGCTGCCATCCTTGGGCGTGAGCACCAGGCCGGTGAGGCGGGCGCCGCTGAGATCCGGGTCGGCATAGGCATAGAAGTTGCCGTCGAATCGCGGCTTCTTGTCCATCGCCTGCACGGCTTCGTCGACCGCGGTGATCATCGTCGCCAGTGTCGCGGCGTGCGCGGTGATCTGTTCGAGCTGTTCGCCCTCCTCGGTGCCGGCGAGCTCGTCGGCCTGCTTGCGGTGGATCTCGCGCACCTTCTCGATCTGCCACTGCTCGAGCGCCGAGCGAGCCTCGTCGACCACCTGTTCGCGTTGGGCGGTCAGCTCGCTCTCGAGTGTCGCCTGGGCCCTGGCGATGTCCTCGGCCAGCTGCGAATCGTCCATGCTCAGCGGCAGCGAGGCCTTGAGCTTGGCGAGACGATCGGCGTCGCGCAGCTCGATGGCGGTATGCAGCGCTTGGCGCTTCATCGTGATGAAGGCGGCCTTGTCCTGCTCGATGATGGTGGCCAGCTCGTTGGCCTGGCGCTTGATGCTGGGTCGCTTGCCGATCGCGTAGCTCTGCAGCTGCTCGAGCGCGAGGTCGTACTCGTGGCGTGCGCGCAGGTCCTGGATCGACCGTTGCCGGAGCTTCCATTGGTCGAGCGCTGCGATCTGTTGCTGTTTCTCCTGTCGTTCGAGCAGTTCGGTGTGGACGTCCTCGATCTCGGAGCGAATCGCCTGATCCTGGATCACAGTCCGCAGGCGATCCAGACGATCGCGCAAAGCCGTGAGGTCGGCGCTCTCCGCGTCGCCGAGGCCTTCGCGTATCGCACGCAGCTCGCGCCGGGCCTCGGCCTGGGCCAGGGCGTCGGCTTCGTCGGTGTCGTCCGTATCGGTGTCGTCGCTCGCTAGTGGGGTGTCATCGACCGCCGTCGCCGGACCCCCGGCTGCATCCGTGGTTGGGGCGGAGCCCGGTGACGGATCGGAGTTCTCGATGAAACGCTGGGCCAGGATCAGCCCGAGCGCGGCGATCAGCACGAAGATGATCAACGAGAGCGCCTTGCGCATGACACTGGCGCCCGGCGCGACATCGGCGGTGTGGCGCGAGCGGGTCCGCCCGCCCGAACGGGGCGGCGGACGGTTGCGTGCACCGCCGCCGGTCGAGGCGCCGGGGCTCGAACCGGAGCCCGCGGCCGCGTCGGCCTCGGCGGCGGCTATCGCTTCGCCGATGGCGAAGCGGCGCAGCATGACCGTGTCGCCGGAAGGGGCGGGCTCCTGCTTGAGGATGCCGCGCTGCTGCAGGTCGAGGATGGCGTCGGTCACCTCCTGACAGCTCTGATGGCGCTGGTCCGGCTCCTTGGCCATCAGCTTGGCGATCAGCGCTTCGACCTCCGGGTGAACGGCGCGGTTGATCTCACGGATGCCGACGACCCGATTCTTGACGTGCCCCTTGAGCACGTCGTTGACGGTGGTGCCGGAGAAGGGGGTGCGGTTTGTCAGCAGGTGGTAGAGCGTCGCGCCGAGCGAGTAGATATCTATGCGGTGGTCGATGCGATGGCCGAGCGCGACCTCTGGCGCCATGTAGTGGGGAGTGCCGACCACCTTCTTGGGTTTGCCTTCGCTTTCGGCCTCTTCGAAGGTCTTGCTGATGCCCAGATCGGCCAGTTTCACCGTCTGGTTGATCCCGATCATGATGTTGTCGGGCTTGACGTCGCGGTGGATGATGTGGTTCTCATGCGCGTAGGCGAGCGCCTTGGCCGTCAGGCGCCCGATCTCGAGCGCCTCTTCCTGCGAGAAGACGCCCTGCTGTTTGAGCAGCGCGCGGCAGGTCACGCCCTCGATGAATTCCATTGAGAAATAGTGGACGTTGTTCTCCGTGTCCACGTCGTGCACCTGGATTATGTTCGCGTGATTCAGCCGGCCGGCTGCGCGAGCTTCATCGATGAATTGCTGCACGAATTTTGGGCGCGCGGCGTACTTCGGGGCGAGGACCTTGAGTGCTACGATACGGTCCATCGAACGCTGACGGGCCTTGTAGACGATGCCCATCCCGCCCTCGCCGATCTTGCCGAGGATTTCGTATTTGCGGGTGAGCAGGTCGCGCAGTTCGACGTCGCCCTCTTCCTTGACGAACACGAACTCGACCTCGCCGACCACGATGCGATCCCCGAATTCCAGTTGGCGTTCGGTGACCTTCTGCTCGTTGACCTTGGTGCCGTTGCGCGACTCGGCGTCGACCAGGGTGTAGAGTCGGCCGTCGCGGCGGATGACGAAATGCTCGCGGCTGGCCATGTTGTCCATGACCTGGACATCGCAGGAGGACTGCCGGCCGAAGGTGGTCTTGTCCTGCTCCAGCGGATACTCGTAACCGGCATTCGGTCCGGCCCGGCACACCAGTTTGGCCATTGCTGGCTCCTTACGCTGCGCAGGCGTCGCCCCTGCGGATCCCTGTCGTGCGACGGCGCGACGCGTAACGTCCGCCCCTGCCGTCGCCGGGGTTTGCCGGCGGCCTGTGTTGCCGGAAACCGCCCGTCCGATCGTAGCCCAACAGCCTCCACCCGACGATCGGAGAGGCAAGCGGCACGCCCCAGCCTCGCGAGGGGGGTGGCGCACGCTCCGCCGCGGCGTCGGGTTGCCCACGGGGGCCGGTCGCGTCATCATGCTGGCGTGGCCCTCTATCCGAAGTGCGATCTGTTCGTGCTCGTCGGCGAGACCTCCGGCGATGCCTACGCCGCGGCGGTCCTGCGGCGGCTGCGGCGCCTGTGTCCCGACGTGGTCTGCGCCGCGATGGGCGGGCCCCAGCTCCAGGCCGCCGGGGCCGAGGTCGAAGCCGGGATCGACGGCCTGGCGGTGATGGGCTTTCTTCCGGTGCTGCGACGCCTGCCAGAGTTCGCCCTGCTCGGCCGGCGTATCGCCGGGCTGATCCGCGCCCGGCGGCCGCGGGTGGTGCTGAGCATCGATTACCCGGGGTTCAATCTGCGGATGATGCGTGCCCTGGCCGATCTGCGCGCCGAAGGCACGCGCCTGGTGCACGTGGTCGCGCCGCAGGTGTGGGCCTGGCGACCGCGGCGCGCGAAGCGCATCGCGCAGACGGTCGACCGGTTGCTGTGTTTCTTCCCCTTCGAGCCTCCGTTGTTTGCGCGCCACGGGGTGCAGGCGGACTTCGTGGGTCATCCGTTGGTCGATCTGGTCGGCGAAGGGGCCCGACCACGGGCGGTGGAGCGCGAGCTGGGTCTCGGCGCGAACGACCGGTTGCTGTTGCTCGCTCCGGGTTCGCGCGAACGGGAGGTCGCCGCCTTGCTGCCGGTGTTCGATGCGGCGGCCGAATTGGCCCTGCCCCGTCTGCGCCCCGCTCCCGGCGGAAAGGTGCGGGTCGCGGTGAGCCGGGTCGGCGAGCTGCCGCGCGAACACTACCGTCGGGCCACCGAGCTGCCGGTGATCGAGGACGACTACCGCAGTCTGTGCCTGCGTGCGCACTGCGGACTCGTGGCCTCGGGCACCGCCACTCTCGAGGCGGCGCTGCTCGGCCTGCCGCACATCATCGCCTACCGCGGTGACCACCTCAGCGCTGTGCTCACGCGGCATCTGATCCGCACGGAGCATGTCGGCCTGCCGAACATCGTCCATAAGGCCCGTGTGCTGCCGGAGTTGCTGCAAGACGAATGCACCCCGTCGCGGTTGGCTGCCCGCTTGATCGGCATGTGGGAGGGGGAGGGTCATCGGAGTCGTCGTGTGGCGATGGCGCGCACGGCGGATCTGCTCGGGGGCGGAGGCGCGATGGACCGGATCGCCGCAGCGGTGGCCGAGGAGCTTGCTCGCGGCCGTCGGCCGGCGGACAGTTTCGGCACGCGGACCGACCTGCTGACGCGTACGCAGACCGGGGTCTGAGGTCGCGTCGGGCGGCGGTTGTCGCTCTGACCGGGAAAAGGGTTTGACATCTCGATCCGCTGGCGATGGTTCGCCGCCCTGCCACGGAAACGGGCCCAACGGCCCCGCCTCACGGCAGGAAACGGGCATAAGCCGCTGGTCGAAAGTCGGTTGACAACCACGATCCTCCGGCACAATGCTTCGCCCACCCACGATGACATCACTGATGTCCGCTGGGTTTGACTTTGACAAGCAGATAGATGTGGTCGAACGAGAGAAGCAATATGCCACGTCAGGTGTAT
>CAZTGE010000063.1:0-22759 GCA_964612995.1 uncultured candidatus Brocadiaceae bacterium
GGGCTCCTGTTTGCAGAGGGGGCGCTGCCCCCTCGCGGCTTCGCCGCACACCCCCACGCTCCTCTGTCGTCGCTCGCCAGCTGCGCTGGCGTTTCCGGCGGGCCTGCGGCCCATTTTCGCCGGAAAGCGTTCCTCTGTCGGCCGGTCGCCCAGCCAGGCCTGGTTGGGCTCCTGTTTGCAGAGGGGGCGCTGCCCCCTCGCGGCTTCGCCGCACACCCCCACGCTCCTCTGTCGTCGCTCGCCAGCTGCGCTGGCGTTTTCTGCGGCGCTACGCGCCATTTTCGCAGAAAACCGCTCCTCTGTCGGCCGGTCGCCCAGCCAGGCCTGGTTGGGCTCCGGACGCTGCGCATGGGCGGTCTTGGACGATGATGGCCCCCTGCTCAGTGTGCCTGCGTCAGCAATTCGCGCAGGTGCTCCGGATCCCCGGTCGGTGCGAGGCAGGTGTGCCCACGGCAGAGTCGTGCCTCGGGATCGCCCGCGGGATCGAGTCCGTCTCGTTCCGGATGGCCGGCGCGGAGGCGTTCGGCGGTGCCGGGATGGAACGGGACGATCTCCGGCCGCTCCGGCGGTGGGGCCCAGGCGGTCTTGAGCAGGGCGCGGGTGCGTGGGTCGCGCGGCGAGCCGACGATCACCACCTCGCCCGGATCGCTCAGTGTCCGCGCCAGCGCACGGGCGAACGCCGGCAATGCGCGCGGTGACGCGGCGAGCTCGGCGCCGTGGCTCTGCAGCACCTGCCGCGCCCGCTCGCCCAGCATCGGGTCGCCGGTGATGCGGTGCAGGCGTATCAGGGTGTCGACGGCGATCGATGCGGCCGCGGGCTCGGCGCCGTCGTGGCGTTCGCGGATGCGCCACAGCACATCGCTCGCCTCGTGGTCGCTTTCGAACCAGCCACCGGTGGTGGGATCGGTGCAGGCGGTATCGAGCCCGCGCAGCAGGGCCAGGGCGGTCTCGAGGTCCGCCGGGTTGCCGGTGGCCACGAACAGGTCGAGACGGGCGCGGGCCAGGGCGGCGTAGTCGCTGGCCACGCCGCGAGCGGTGGTGCGCCCGTCGGACCAGGACCGCCACAGGCGTTCGCCGTCGCGCAGCTGGGTGTCGATGAAGGCCGCGGCGCGCCGGGCATCGGCGAGCCAGCCCTCTTCGTCGAGCAGCATGGCGGCGTCGACCAGGCCGGAGATCATCAGCCCGTTCCAGGCGGTGATGATCTTCTCGTCGCGATGGGGCGGCGGTCGCTCTCGTCGGGCCTGCTCGCAGCGCGCCTCGGCGATTCCCAGACGGGCCAGAACCACCGCCGGATCGAGGCCGAGTTCCGCCGCCACCGCCGCCGGCTCGCGGGCGTGATGGAGGACGTTGAGCCCGCGCAGCTCGCCATGTGGATCCTGGGCCGGGGCGATGTTGCCGTCCGCTTCGACGCCGTAGCGCAGGCAGAAGGCGGTGGTGTCATCGCCGAGCAGTTGCTGGAGTTCGGCCTGCGACCAGAGGTAGTACGCGCCTTCGCGGTGCGCGCCGCTGGCGGTGGGTGCATCGGCATCTTCGGCGGCGAAAAAGGCGCCATCCGCGTGGCGTAGCCGCGTGCGTACGTAGGTGACGGTGGCGCGGATCGCTTCATCCCACAGCGGGTCGGGACGCAAGCGATGGGCGGCGCACAGGGCACTGAGCAATTGCCCCTGATCGTAGAGCATCTTCTCGAAGTGCGGCAGCTGCCAGCAGGCGTCGACGCTGTAACGGTGGAAGCCGCCGCCGAGATGATCGTGGATCCCGCCGTGGACGATGGCGGCGAGGGTCGCGCAGGCCATCTCTGCCGCACGACAGGCGCGATCGCTCCCGGCGATCGCGAACAGGAACTCCAGTTCGCTCGGACGGGGAAATTTCGGTGCGCCGCCGAAACCGCCGTGCGCCGCGTCGTAGTCAGCGGCGAGCGCGTCCTCGGCGGCCGTGAGCAGCGATCGCTCCGGTGGTGAGGGATCGGCGGCGGCCGGCGCGGCGAGGCTCTCGGCGATGCGTTGGCTCAGGGCCGTGGCCTGGTGGCACAGGCCGTCGCGGTCCTCGCGCCAGGCGCGCGCGACGTCCTCCAGGGCGGCGGCGAGCCGGTTGCGTGGCAGGTAGGTCGCGCCGACCAGCGGTTCGCGGTCGGGCGTCAACCACAGGGTCAATGGCCAACCGCCGGAGCCGGTGGTCGCCTGGACGAAGGTCATGTAGACCTGATCGACGTCAGGGCGCTGTTCGCGGTCGACCTTGATCGCGACGAAATGCGCGTTGAGCAGTTCGGCGATGCCCGCGTCGGCGAAGCTCTCGGCGGCCATGACATGGCACCAATGGCAGGTGGAATACCCGATGGAGAGGAAGACCGGCTTGTCCTGCTCGCGGGCGCGGGCGAACGCCGCCTCGCCCCATTCCTCCCACGCCACCGGGTTGTCGGCGTGCTGCCGCAGGTAGGGGCTGGTGCTGTGGACCAGGGCGTTGCCGGGTGGATGGGTCATGATCGCCTCCTGGCAGACGCGGAAAGTCGCGCCGCAGGCCGAGGCTAGCAGGTCGGCGGGAGGCGTTCGCACCTGTTTCGCCGCGCCCCGTTCCTGCGCTCGTCAGCTCAGCCCCGTTCGAGCCAGTCCGGCAGCGCGATGCGTTCGGACAGCGCCCAGGCGGTGGCGTAGAGCCGCGCGGTGAAGATGAGCGCGGCCGCGGCGCGTTCGCTGGCGAACGCGCGTACCGCCGGGTCCTCGATGCGGTGGCCGGGTTCGGCCGGCGGTAGCCGGTCGGCGAGGGCGTAGACCCGATCGACCAGGGCGTGGCTGGCCATGAGCGTGCAGCGCACGCCGGCAGCGAGGTCGGGGAAGGGCTCGTGCGCGTCGGCCAGTTCTGCGGCGTGTGGCAGCGCGACGCGCACCAGCAGCGCGTCGACCTGGGCATGGATCCCGCTGCGTGGCGAGGATCCGTCGGCGGCACGGCGCCCGTCGTAATGGATCGTGGTATGCAGCGGCTGGCACAGATCCTGGGCGTAGTGCGCCAGCAGACCGGCGTAGACCAGGGCCTTGTGCCGTATGTGCCGGTCGCGGGGCCAGCGACGGTGCTCGGCGAAGGCCACCGCCAGGCGTTGGGTCCATTCCATCACCGCGTAGGGCACCTGGCCGACATCGTGCGGCAGGTGGCCGCGCCGACGGCAGAGCGCGTGGAATGCGGGACGGGTGTCCGGTAGTTCGGCGCCCTCCAGCAGCTCGAGGTCGCAGAAATGCTCAGCGCGTTCGCTCGCGCGCAGCTGGGGGCATTGCTCGCGGCGCCAGATGTCCGGGTCCATGGCGCAATGTGCCGCCTGATCGATGCCGCTGCGGAAGAACGCGGGCAGGTCCTCGCCGAGCAGTCCGCCGACCGCCACGGTGCTCCTGCGATGGCCCGCGGGCCACCAGGCGGCGATGCCGACGCTGCCCGAGAGGACCAGCAACACGAGGATAGAGACGGCGAGCGGACGCATGGCGGACTCCCGGGGGTGGAAGCCGATTCTGCTGCGGCGCGTTGGTCGGACCAGGGCCGAGACCGCGCCGCCCACGCTTGCATCTGCAGGCAGATGCAAGCGGACCACGACCAAGCCAGGGGGGAGGTCCTCACAGAGTGAGGACCGTAGGGGCGAAGCCCCTGAGGAGTTACGCTGGCGCACCGTTCAGGCGCTGGCCGTGCGCGTGATCAACAGGCGTCGCCGGCGGCGTCTGGCGCGCGCGGATTCGACCACCGTCTCCCCCCGCCCGTCTCCGGCCCGCAGCCACCAGCGCCACGTGCTCGGCGGCGCCGGGGCGAGGGCGCACAAGGCGGCCGCCGTGCGGTCGGTGAGCAGCCTGCGCCGCGCTCGCCTGGCCATGATCACGACCTCCTCACTTCATCGACGGTCGAACGGGCTCAGGGTTCAGCCCTGTATTGCCGCCGGAGCGTGCAAGGTCTCATACACTCGAAGGTCGGCTCAGCGTTCGAGATGGGCGACGGCATCGTGAAGCCAGCCCTGCAGACGTTCGCGGCTGCGATCGGCCGGCTCGTTGCCGATGTCTTTGGGGATCCGTGTCGTCACCAGCGCGGCCGTCGGCCGGTCGAGCGCATCGCCGAGCAGACCGAGAAAGCCGGGCTCGGCGACCAGCACCAGGCTGTCGACCGGTGCGGCGCTGCGTCGTTGGCGCAACTGGTCGGCCAGCTGCCGGGCCCAGGCGCGGTCCTCATGGCTGCTGGGGCGCTGCTCCTGGGCCATCGCCCGCTGGCCCTGGCCGTAGCGGTCGAAGCTCTGGTGCGGCCGATCGGTTTCCAGGTCGGCGTCTTTGGCCCGCCCGGCCGGGTGCTGCTGCTCGTCGAGCAGCGTGAGGCCTTCGCCCTTGGGATCGTAGCTGTACAGGAACGCGGTGCAGCGGTTGGCAGCCAGAACGAGTGTCGGTGACATGGGAACCTCCTCCAAGGTGGGCCTCCGCCCACAACCCAAGGGTTGCGAGCATGGGGCTCCGGCCCACCTTTCTGCTTGTGGGGATTTCCCCCCCTAGGACCCAGTCATTCGGCCGCCAACACCGCGTTTTCCCATGGCGGTTGTTGGCGGCCGGATGACCAATGCGCATGCGAACGCTGCGCTGGCGGATGATGCGCTGCGATGGTAGGGGAGTCGGTCCTGGCTTCACAACGGTGAGAGCGGCGGAGCGATCGGTCCGGCTCAGTTTGGTTACCGGCGTCGTTCCCCGGTCTAGGGTGGTCGAGGCTGGTGCGGTTGTGCGTGGGTCCGGCCGGGTGGGGAGTGCAACATGGCCGAAGGCGGAAAACCACGATCGCCGCCGGACCCCGTCGCCACGGCGATGGCCGCGGTCTTCGATGATCTGGTCTCGCTCCACCGGGAGATGGTCGAGGCGGGGCAGCGGAAGCAGTCCTGCCTGGAACGGATCCACCCGGACCATCGTACCGGGGCCCGCAATCTCCTGCATTATCTGGAGATGCGACGGCAGGACCTGCGGCGGCTCCAGACCCGCCTCGCCGAGCTGGGCTTGAGCTCGCTCGGTCGGGCCGAGGTGCACGCGCTCGACAACGTCGAGGCGGTGCTCGAGCTGGTGCGCCATCGTCTCGCACGGCCCTGGCCCGAGCGTGGTCCCGACGCGCGTCAGGCGGAGAACGATCGTGCCGACGGTTATGCCCGGCTCGCCGCGCATGCCGGAGCCATGTTCGGCCCGGTGCCCGATCGGCGCGATGTGCGGATCATGGTCACCATGCCGCGTGCGGCAGCCGACGACCCGGAGCTGATCGGTCGGCTGATGGCTGCTGGGATGGATCTGATCCGCATCAACACCGGACACGACGAGCCGGCCGTGTGGGAACGGATGCTCGCCAACCGCCGCCGGGCGATGGCGGAGCGTTCCTGCACGTGTCGGGTGCTGATCGATCTGGCTGGGCCCAAGGTCCGCACCACCCGCTTCCACGGACCGGTCGCCGACGAGCGGGGGGTCCGGGTCCGGCCCGATGACACCGTGGTGCTGGTCGACGATGCGCGCAGCCGGATACCGGTGCGCGCGGACGCCGTCCACGTCGGCTGCAGCCATCCAACGATCTTCAGCCAGGTCTCCACTGGCGATCAGGTCGTCTTCGACGACGGCCGTTTCGCCACCGAGGTCGCAGCGGTGGGCGATGACCATCTGGTGCTCACGGTCACGCGGGCGCGGGCGCGAAAGGGCGAGAGACTCAAGCTGGGCAAGGGGCTCAACGTGGTCGGAGTGCACCTGGGCCTGCCCGCGCTCAGCGAGGCGGACCATGCGCATCTCGATTTCGTCGCCGAGCGGGCCGACATCGCCGGGTTGTCCTTCGTTCAGACCGCCGGCGACGTGCGCGCGCTAGACGCCCAACTCGACCGTCGTGGGGCGGACGACGTCGGCATCCTGCTCAAGATCGAGACGCCGGGGAGCTTCCACAATCTGCCCGAGCTGTTGCTCACCGCGATGCGTCGGCCGCTGGCCGGGGTGATGGTGGCGCGCGGCGATCTGGCCGTCGAGGTCGGTTTCGAACGCCTGGCCGAGGTCCAGGAGGAGATCCTCTGGCTCTGCGAAGCGGCCCATCTGCCCGTGGTCTGGGCGACCGAAGTGCTCGAGAACAAAGCGAAGAAGGGCGTGGCCAGCCGGGGCGAGATCACCGATGCGGCGCGAGCCCAGACCGCCGAATGCGTCATGCTCAACAAGGGCCCGCAGATCGTCGACGCGGTCATCTCGCTCGATGACATCCTCACGCGGATGCACGATCACCTGCACAAGAAGACCCCGCGCCTGCGTCGGCTGTCGAGCTGGGACGATCGCCCTCGGCTCGCGGAGCTCGACGCCGATTGAAGCGGTCACAGCGCGGGCGACGATCGCGTTTCCCGATGATGGACCATCTCGCGTCTCCGGCCGAGCGTGTCGACCTGCCGCCGGCGTTGCGCCAGTCGTTGGTCGCGCACCGCCGATCGTGTCGACGCTGCGCGGTCGTGTGCGGCGTGGCCGAGGTCGTCCTGGCGCTGCTCGCCGCTCTGGTGCTGCTGGCCGCCTTCGACTGGTTCCTGCGGCCCGACCAGGCGGTGCGCAGCGTCGCCGGCACGATCGCCGCCGGTGGCGTGGTGGCCATCGCCCTGTGGCGCGTGGTCTGGCCGCTGGTGCGCCCGATGCCGCTGGACCGGGTCGCGCGCGGTTACGAACGCGCTGCCGGGGGACTCGATGAGCAGGTCAGCTCGGCGGTCGATTTCGCCCTGCACGGCTCGCCGCCCGGCGCGAGCGCGTGGATGGTCGAGCGCACCCTGGTGCTCGCCGCCCGACGGGTGGCCGGCTTCGATCGCGAGACGCTGATCGACACCGGCCCGGCCCGGCGGGCCTGGCTGCGTCTGGCGGTGCTCGCGGTGGTGGTCCTCGGCGCGGGCTGGCTCCTGCCCGGTGTCGGGCCGCTGTTGGCTCGCGCCGCGGCCCCGGGCGCGGCGATCGCGCGTCCGGCGGTCACCCGCCTGACGGTCACCCCGGCTGGTGACCGCCGCCTGGCCGCCGGGAGCGATCTGGTGATCACCGCCACCGCCGCTCCGCAGCCGGAGCGGGTCGAGCTGCTGATCGAGTGGGAAGACGGCGTGCGAGAGGTGTTGTCGATGCCATCGGCACCGAGCGGCTATCGCCGGCGTCTGCCGGCATTGACTCGCGGTCTGCGTTTTCGCGTGCGTGCCGGAGATGCGCTCAGCACGCCGGTGCGCGTCGCGCTGGCCGATCCGCCGCGGGTTGTGGGGATCGAGTTGGCCATCACCCCGCCGGCCTACGCCCGCGAGGCGACCCGGGTGGTCAATGGGGGCGACGCCAGCGTGGTCGCCGGCGCGCACGTCGAATTGCGGGCGCGGCTGGCCGGGATGCCGGTGCGCCGTGCGAGCCTGCTCTGTGCCGACGGCACGTTGCGGCCGATGCGGCTGGCGCAGGGCGAGGCCCGCGTCGAGCTCGACCTGCGGCGCGATCTGAGCTATGGCCTGCGGCTGCTGGGGGCTGACGGGTTGCAGGTCGACCTGCCGCAGACCTGGCAGATCACGGTGCGTGACGACGCGCCGCCCCGGCTCGCCGTGAACCTGCCGCGTGGCACGCCGGAGCTGGTCGCCGTGGACGCGGTCCTGCCCGTGGCCTGTCAGGCGCACGATGACATCGGGCTCGAAGCGCTGGCGCTCGAGCTCGGCATCGGCACGCAGGCGGTGCATCGCCGTGCGATACCGCTCGCGGAGCCCACGCGTACGCACCGCTTCACCGATCGGCTCGACCTCGGTGCGCTGGCCCCGGAGCCGGGCCAGACCCTCACGCTGTGCCTGTGGGCGCGCGACCTCGGTGGCCAGGAGGCGCGCAGCGAAGCCGTGCCGCTCCAGATCGGCACGGCACAGCAGGCCGGCGACCAGGCCCGCTCGCAGCGTGCGCGTGCCTTGCTGGAACATCTGCGACGCGCTCGCGAGGCGCTGGTGACCGTGGGTCGGGGTTGGTCGCGCGCCGAACAGGCCTACCTGCCAGGCGATGCGGCGATCCATCGCGGTCAGCTCAAGCTGGTGGCCAAGCAGCAGGAGCGGGCGCTCGCCCGCTTCGCCGCGGTCATCGACGGTCTGGCCGCGTTGGGGGTTGAGCGTCCGGCCGAGGAACGCAGCCGTCTGGAGCATCTGGGCACGGAGCTGGACTGGTGGCGCGAGCGCGTTGGCGGCATGCTCGCGCAGGCGCACGCCGCAGCCCTGTCAGCGAGCGGTCCGGCGGTGGTGCCGGCGATCGAACGCGGCGCCCAGCTGGTCACGCATGCCATCGACGAACTCGATGCGATCTCGCAGCGCTGCGCGTTGGTGGTCGCGCTCGCCGAGGCGCGGGCCCTGGCCGCGCGGGTGGCGCTCGCCGGCGATCGCCTGGACGTGACCGTGCAGGTCTTGCGCGGCCAGGTCGCCTGGGCGCCGATGCGCGGCTTGCCCGGCCTGCACGCTTCGTTCCATCCGGGCCGGGCCTTCGTTGGAGCGCCGGTGCATACGGCGGCTGCCGTGCCGCGACTGCGCGACCTGCGGGTGCCGGGCCTCGGTCGCGAAGACTGGTGCGCGCTCTACCGTGGCGAGATCTACATCCCCGAAGAGGGCACCTGGCACTTCCGTTGCACCACCGACGACGGGGTCCAGCTGCGTATCGGCGGGGCGGCCCTGATCGGCAACGAGGCCTGGCGCGAACAGGCCCCCACCTCCTACCGTGGCAGCGAGGCCTTCACCAAGGGCTGGCACGCGATCGATCTGCGCTACTTCCAGGCTTCCGGCGGCAGCCGGCTGGAGGTCAGCATGGGTCGCGAACACGATCAGCTGCGCCCCCTGGGCAGCGACCGCTTGCGCCATTTCACCGACACCGGCACGGCCACGCCAGGACTGATCGCGGCGATGGCGCAGCTGCCGCAACGGATCAGCGATCAGGCGCTCTCGCGGCTGCAACGGGATGGCGCACTGCTCACAGCCATCCCGCGCGAGCTGGCACGTCTGGGTGCCGATACCGGCTCCACCCGGCTCGATCGCCTCGCCCGGCGCAGCGCGGACGCCGGGCGCTCGCTCGACGCCTGGCTGGCCGACCGCGCTGCCGGGAATCCCGACGCAGGTGACCTCGAGCGCTTCGCGGCGCTGGCGGCAGCGCTGCAGCCGGTGCCGCGCGAGGCTGCGCTGATCCTGCGTACGGCCATGGTTGAGCGGATTCCCGCCACGCCGCGGCAAGTCACGGCGATCGCCAGCGAGACCAACATCGAGCGGATCGACGGCCTGTGCCGCGCTTTGCGCGCGGGTGGCCAGGGCAGCGGGCGCCACATCCTGGGCGCCGAGGTCGATCGTCTGGCCTCTGGCGTCGCCCGGCGGGTGCGCGCTGCGTTGGACGAGGCGGCGGATCCGGCCCTGAGCGCGGTGCAGCGTGCGGCTGCGGCGCGGGCCGCCTGGGTCCTGGCCGTCCGTCCGGCAGCGACGCTGGCGACGATGCGCCGGCGCCTGCGGCACGAACCGCTCGCCGTCGCGGAGCTGCGACAGGGTTGCGACCAGCTCGAGGATGACATGCGGCGCTCGCGTACGGCGCTGCAGGAGCTGGAGCGTGCGGCGATGGCAGAGGATGCGGACGTCGCGCTCGCCGCCCTGCGTCGCACGCAGATGGCCGCCGGGGCGAGTGCGCGCGAACTCGCCCGACGTGAGCTGCGAGCGGCGCTGGCGACCTTGTTGCCGCTGGCCGTGGCGCGGGGGGCAGGCCGGCTCGCGGACATGCAGCGATTCGTCGATGGCGCCCTGGTGCTCGACGACCCGGCGGCGCTGGCTGATCGGCTGGCGCGTTGGGCCGAAGGCGGCTCCGGCGGCGTCGGGGCACCGGCGAGCTGCGAGCAGATGCTCGATCGCACGGCGGCCTTGCTGGGTGCTACGGATGCCGGTCAGCGTGGCTTGGGCGACGTGCTCGCCCAGCGTCTGCCTGTGCTGGTGGAGCTGGAGGCCAGACGGCTGGCTCGGCGCGGCGAGACGCAGCGCGCGCGCGCCTGTGCCGCGCTCTCGCGCGGACTCGCCCGCGCGCTGTCAGCAGCAGGTTCGGCGCGCGAACGCCTCGCCGTGCTCGAAGCGGTGCGCAGCGGGGAACCGCCCTCGGGCCCGGACCAGGCCGATGAGACCACGCAGCACCTGTCGCGGCTCGCCGGATCGCTGCGCGAGCTTGCGCGCAGCGGCGATCCGGCGAGCAGGCGCGCGCTCGATCGCGCGCTCGTCGCACTCGCCGCGCCGGCGGCGGGCCCGAGCGATGCTGTGGTGGCCGGTGGCCTGGCCGAGGAGCTGATCGCTGCCGCCGGACGGATCGAGGAGCAGTTGGCCGCGCTCGATGCCACCAGCGCCGAGGCGCTCAGCACGCTTGGGCGCTACCGCACCGGTCAGCAGGGGGTGGCCCAGGCTCTGGCCGCGCTCGCCGAACGCGTGACGCGGCTGCGGGATCTGCCGACGACCGATGCACCAGCCCTGAGCGTATTGGCCGCGCTGCCGGCGACCCTGACCCGCCTCGCGGAGCGCGCGGAGGCGCTCGCCGGCGCGGATGCGGTCAGCGGCCCGGCCGACGCGCTCGCGCCGGCGCGCGCGCTTGCACGAGCCATCGCCCACGAAGCGGTCGAGCCCGTGGCGCGTGCATATCGCCGCGCTGGCGCTGCGCAGGGGGTGGATGCGCCGGAACTGAGCGCGTTCGGGCGAGAGCTCGCGGCGACGGCCGCCGACCAGGAAGCATTGCTCACCGTGCTTGCGCGGCCGCAGGCACGGCGCCGGCATCACCAGTTACGGCTTGGCACGGCACTCGCGGATGCTGCGGTGCTGGTCGAACGGGTGCGCGCAGACGCAGCACCGCCGCCGGGTCCCGCCGCACAGAGCGCGACGCGTGCGCACACGGCCTGGGCACAGGCGCGGCACCACGCGCGACGTGCCCGGTCCGAGTTGGCGCGCTGGCGTGAACAGCACGCCCGTGCGGCCCTGACGCCCGAGAGCGAGCGCGAGCGGCGCAAGGTGGCGCGCGCAGCGGAGCGTGCGCAGGAGGCCGCCGCGCGATGGCGAAAGGAGACAGCGCGTGCGGGCGCGGCGCTCGATGCGGTGGTCCTGGCCGCCGATCGGACCCTGTGCGCGGAGCGACCCGGCGCGGATGCCGTGTCCGCCCACCACGCCCTGCAGCTGACCGAGGCCGTCGCCGCACTGGCGGCGGAGTTGCGTGCGCAGCGGTTGCCCGGTGACGATGACGCGCATCCGCTCGCGCAGCGTGTCGCGCGCGAGCAGGGCCTGCGCGCGCGTGCGGTCGCGATCCTGCGTGCGCGCGCGGCCGCCGCTGACGGGCATTTGCGCGCCTTGGCCGCACGGTTGCGGCGGGATCAGCCGGCACCGGTGTCGTCGGCGACCTTGCGCATCGCCCGGGTCGCCGCGCGGGCCCGCATCGCCCTGCAGGCCGATGATCGGCTGCAGGGAGGGCCGGCTGCGGCTGCGGCCATTCTCGAAGCCGCGAGCCTCGGTAGCGCCTTGAACGCTGTGTTGCGTACGGCCGAGGCTGCGCACGCTGGCGCCATCGCCGATGGCGAGCCGGAGCCGGGTGGTGATGCCGGCGTGTCGGAGGACGGCGTCGGTGCATCGCGCGAGCCGGAGGTCCCGGCGGTGGAGGACGTCGCTTCGGCCCCGCCGGGCGCCGTGGGCGCGGACTGGGCCCGGTTGCGCGCGCGCGTCGAGCAGGGACTGCTCGTCGGTGGTGCCGAGTATTTCGCGGCCGAGGATCGCAGCGTGATCCGGGCCTATTTCGAACGTCTGAGTCGGGAGCGCCAATGAGACTGTCTGGTGCCCGTGTCCCCGTGCTGCTCGTGCTCTGCGGCTCGTTGGTCGCGGCCGAGGCCAGCGGCCCCGAGCTGCTCGACCGGCTCACCCGTCAGCAACCGGCGGATCAGGCGATCCACCATGGTCTGGCCTGGCTGCGCGAGCACCCGGGCGCTGCGTCGGCCGAGGACGCGAAGCAGCACGCCACCGCGCACGCCGCGCTCGCGGTCATGGCCCATCTGTCCGCTGGTCACGCGATCCATGATCCGCAATACGGCGGCTGGCTGCGCGAACGCCTGCGCTTCGTACTCGCGATGCAGGCACCCAACGGGTATTTCGGCGCGCGTGACGACAGCCGGATGTACGGGCACGGCATCGTCACCCTGATGCTTGCCGAGGCCTACGGCATGTGCGACGACGCCGCGCTCGAGGAGCGCATCCGCGCCGCGCTCGTCCGCGCGGTAGCGGTGACCGTCAACGCCGCGCGGGTGGAGAAGCCGGCGGAGCACGCTGGCGGGTGGCGGTACCATCCCACCAGCGATACATCGGATCTCAGCCTCAGCGGCTGGCAGCTGATGGGACTGCACGCCTGCCAGCAGGTGGGGATCACCGTGCCCGAAGCGGTGGTCGTGCAGGCCTGTGCCTACGCCCGTCGGCTGACCAGCGACACCGGAGCGGTCGGCTATCAGAAACGGGGCGATGACCATCCGGCCCTGCGCGGCTTGAGCCTGCTGTGTCTGGCGATCGACCCGCGTGGCGCGGATCCGGTGATGGACCGGGTCGCCGAGCGGATCACCAAATACCCGATCGCCTGGAAGGGCAAATGGTTGTTCTATCGTGCCTACTACGATGCCGTCGGTCTGAGCCGCGCCAGACCGGAGATCTGGCGCGGCTATCGCCCCCGGCTCGAGCAGATGCTGGTCGACCATCAACATCCAGACGGCTACTGGCCCAGCCCGCCGGGTGGCAACGAAGGCGATTTCGGTTATACCTATACCACGAGTATGGCCGTGCTGGCGCTGGCGGTCGATCGTCATCTGTTGCCCGCCTACCAGCGCTGAATCCCCCGCCGAACGGTTCGGTGGCAACGCCGGCGGCGCTGGCGATTATAATCCTGTGGGAGCAACCCACGCGCAAGCCGCTCATGGGCGCACCCGCAGACGAGGAGGCGGAGCATGCCGGCCGACGCTGCAACCATGACCTGCCCCCGTTGCCGCGCGAAACTGCGCATCCCTGCCGACAAGGGTCTGGCCCACTCGCGCTGCCCCCGTTGCCGTCTGCCGCTGGACCACGAGAGCCAGGGCGGGGGGGGCGAGCGTTGGCGGCGGCCACGGCAGCTCGGGCCCTACCGGCTCGGCGGCCGGCTCGGCGTGGGCTCGATGGGCCGGGTCTACCGCACCACCCTCGATGGGCAGGACGTGGCGATCAAGATCCTCGCGCGTCAGGCGGCCGAGGACGCCGAGTTGTTCCATCGCTTCGAGCGCGAGGCGCGCCTGGGGTTGGCGCTGAAGCATCCCAATCTGGTCCGGGTGCATCGCCAGGAATGTCACGATGGCCATCACTGTCTGGTGATGGATCTGGTCGACGGGCCGAGCCTGGAGCAGGTGGTCGATCGTGAGGGCGTCTTGCCCTGGCGGCGGGCGGTGGGCTACATGATCCAGGTCGCAGAGGCGGTCGACCATCTCCATCGGCGCGGCATCATCCATCGCGACCTCAAACCGGAGAACATCCATCTCGACGGGCACGATCGGCCGCGTCTGTTGGATCTCGGGTTCAGCAAGGAACTGGCGCCATCCGATGGCGACCGTCTGCCCAGCGATCTGACCATCAGTGGGACCTCGCTCGGCTCGCCGGCCTACATGTCGCCGGAGCAGGTCGGCGATGCGGCCAATGCCACTGCGGCCTGCGATATCTACGGTATCGCCAGCACTCTCTTCCACATGGTCACCGGAGTGCTGCCCTTCGATGGTCGTAGCGCGGTCGAGGTGATGGAACGGGTCCTGCGCGAGCCGGTGCCGCGGATCCGGCAACACGATCCGGACCTGCCCGCGGCGCTGGATGAGCTGCTGGCCTGGGCGATGGTCAAGGAGCCGCAGCTGCGGCCCGAGAACGCCGGGGCGCTGGCGCGGATGCTCGAATACGTCGGCGAGCATCCCGACGACGCCGGGACCGTGCGGCGCGAACGGCGGCAGCGCCGCCAGCTGCCGCTGCGGGCGATGGCCATGTATCTGATCGTGCTGGTGTGCTTCAGCGCCGCCTGCCTGTGGCTGGTGCTGATGGACTGAGTCCGTTCGTCGGGCGGGCGGGCGGCGGAAGCGGCTTCACAGCCGCGCGCCGCACGGCACCGTAGCCGCGGGAGCAAGACGATGGATTCTGCGGCGCGGCGCTACGAACGCATGGAATATCGACGGTGTGGACGGTCGGGGTTGAAACTGCCGGCGGTGAGCCTCGGCGCCTGGCAGGCGATCGGCAGCTATCGCGCAACGGACGAGTCGCGCGCGATCATCCACACGGCCTTCGATCGCGGCATCACCCATTTCGACTTCGCCAACAACTACGGTGACCCGCCGGGTTCGAGCGAGGAGCTGTTCGGTCGTATCCTGCCCGAGCTGCCGCGCGACGAGCTGATCATCAGCACCAAGGCCGGTTACAAGATGTGGCCCGGGCCCTACGGCGACTGGGGCAGCCGCAAGTACATCGTCGCCAGCTGCGACGCGAGCCTCAAGCGCCTGGGCGTCGACTACGTCGATATCTTCTACCATCATCGGTACGACCCCGACACGCCGCTCGCCGAGACGATGGGCGCGCTCGAGACGCTGGTGCACCAGGGCAAGGCCCTGTACGTCGGTCTGTCGAACTACCATGATCCGTCCTTCACCGCCGCCTGCGAGCTGATGGACGCACGCGGCTGGAGTCCGGTGACCATCCATCAGCCACGCTACAATCTGATCGACCGGCGCGCGGCCCAGAGCGTCCTGCCGACCGCCGCGGAACGCGGGGTGGGGGTGATCTGCTTCTCGCCGCTGGCCCAGGGCCTGCTCACCGACCGCTATCTCGCTGGCGTCCCCGACGACAGTCGGGCCGCGGTGCGTGGCGGCGGGCTGGCCGACCGCCTGACCCCCGAGCTGGTCCAGGCCTTGCGCGAGCTCGACGCGCTCGCGCGTGATCGCGGCCAGTCGCTGGCCGAGCTGGCGTTGGCCTGGTTGTTGCGCGATGAACGCGTGACCTCGGTGCTGATCGGTGCCAGCCGTGTCGAACACATCCGCACCAACGTCGAGGCGCCGCGTCAGACCGGGTTTGCCGACGACGAGCTCGCGCGCATCGACGCGATCTGCGAGCGCATCCTGTAGCGCAGCCTCAGGGCCATGAACGCACGGACCCGGGCGGGGAAGCCCCGCCCGGGTCCAGCGATGATTCGGTTCCGGGAGTCTGGACCGCCCGGTCTCAGCCGAGGATGCCCAGGATGTCGCTTTCGCGCATCAGCAGGTAGTCCTCGTCGGTATAGGTGACCTCGGTTCCGGCGTAGCTGGTGAAGACGATGCGGTCGCCCTGCTTGACCGTGAAGGTCGAGCGGCTGCCGTCGTCGAGCACCCGGCCGTTGCCGACCGCGAGGACCATGCCCTCCTGCGGCTTGTCCTTGGCCGACTCCGGCAGGAAGATGCCGCCGTCGGTCTCTTCGCTGGCTTCAGCGCGCTTGACCAGGACCTGGTCGCCGAGGGGTTTGATGTTGGTGGCTGCCATGGGTTGTGGTTCTCCCGGACTGGGGTTGATGGGAAGCGTGATCGAGGATCACTTCTTGTCTTCGTCGTCGACGACCTCGAAGTCGGCATCACGTACGCCTTCTTCGGTGGCCTGCTGGCCACCGTCGCCCGGCTGGGCGCCGGCCTGGGCTTGTGCCTGGGCCTGCTGTTGCTGGGAGGCGGTCTCGTAGACCCGCTTGCCGAAGCCCTGGGCCTTCTCGGTCAGTTCCTTGATGCCCGCGTCGATGTCGGCGATGGTCGCGTCGTCCTTCTTGCGCAGCTCTTCGAGCTTGTCGCAGGCGGACTTGATGTCCGACTCCTCGGAGCCCTGGAGCTTGTCCTTGTTCTCCTCGAGCATCTTGTTGGTGGAGTAGACCAGCTGCTCGGCCTCGTTGCGCTTGGCGACCAGATCGGCGCGCTGCTTGTCCTCCTCCTCGTGCTTCTTGGCTTCGTCGACCATCCGGTTGATCTCGCTCTCATCGAGGCCGGAGGAGCTCTTGATCGAGATCTTCTGCTCCTTGCCGGTGCCCTTGTCCTTGGCCTTGACCTCGAGGATACCGTTGGCGTCGATCGAGAAGGTGACCTCGATCTGGGGCATGCCGCGCGGGGCGGGGGGGATGCCCTCGAGGTCGAACTTGCCGAGCAGGCGATTGTCCGCGGCCATCCGTCGCTCGCCCTGGTAGACCTGGATGGTCACCGCCGGCTGGTTGTCGGCGGCAGTCGAGAAGACCTGCGACTTCGAGGTCGGGATGGTCGTGTTGCGCTCGATCAGCGGGGTCATGATCCCGCCTTCGGTCTCCAGGCCGAGGGTCAGCGGGGTGACGTCGAGCAGGAGCACGTCCTTGACATCGCCGGAGATGACACCGCCCTGGATGGCCGCGCCGACCGCGACCACCTCGTCGGGATTGACGTTCCGCTTCGGCTCCTTGCCGAAGATATCCTTGCAGATCGCCTGGGCGCTGGGCATGCGGGTCGAGCCGCCGACCAGGATGACCTCGTCGATGTCCGATGGGCTCAGGCCGGCGTCCTTGAGGGCCTTCTGGCACGGCTCGCGGGTGCGCTCGATCAGGTCACGGGTGATGTTCTCGAAGGTCGCCCGCGTCAGCGTCTGCTGCAGGTGCTTCGGCGTGCCCTCCGACATGGTGATGAAGGGCAGGCTGATCTGGGCCGAGTTGGTCTGCGACAGCTCCTTCTTGGCCTTCTCGGCGGCCTCCTTGAGCCGCTGCAGCGCCATGGGGTCCTTGCGCAGATCAATGCTGTCGGTCTTGAGGAACTCCTCGGCCACGTGCTTGATGATCGCCTCGTCGAAGTCGTCGCCGCCGAGGTGGGTGTCGCCATTGGTCGCCAGCACCTCGACCATGCTCTCGCCGCTCTCGTTGGAGACCTCGAGCACCGAGATGTCGAAGGTGCCGCCGCCGAGGTCGTAGACCGCGATCTTCTCGTTGGTCTTCTTCTCCATGCCGTAGGCCAGGGCCGCGGCGGTGGGCTCGTTGATGATCCGACGGACCTCGAGGCCGGCGATGCGCCCGGCGTCCTTGGTCGCCTGGCGCTGGGAGTCGTTGAAGTAGGCAGGAACGGTGATCACCGCGTCGGTGACCTCTTCGCCGAGGTAGTCCTCGGCCGCCTTCTTCAGGGTCTGGAGGATGATCGCCGAGATCTCCGGCGGGGTGTATTCCTTGCCCTTGATTTCGACCTTGACCAGCTCGTTGGCGCCGCCGGTGATGTTGTAGGGGACGATCTTCTCTTCGCCTTCCACCTCGTTGTGGCGGCGGCCCATGAAGCGCTTGATCGAATGGATGGTATTGTGGGGGTTGGTCACCGCCTGATTGCGGGCGATCTGGCCCACCAGGCGTTCGCCGTTGTCGGTGAAGGCGACCACCGATGGGGTGGTGCGGGCGCCCTCGGCGTTGGTCACGACGGTCGTCTCGCCGCCTTCCATGACGGCGACGCAGCTGTTGGTCGTGCCCAGGTCGATTCCGATGATCTTGCCCATTTGTCTACCTCGCTCTCGGTGCGGATGCACCACGCTGTGTGTTCACGATGTCAGTTCAGGTCCAGGAGCCGGTTCATCAGCTGGGTGAACGGGCCCAGCTGAACCGGCTTCGGCAACAGGGTCACGGCTCCCGCTTGCGAAGCGGCCAGATCGAGGCGGCGATCCGCCCGGGCGCTCATCAACACGCACGGGGTGAGGATGGATCGCTGATGCAGCCGCTCGAGGAGTTCGAAACCGCTGATGTCGGGCATGTCCACGTCGCTGATGATCAGGTCGTGCGGATGACCGCTGAGGATGCCCAGGGCCACGTTGCCGCAGTCGGCCAGATCTGCGCCGCAGCCGATGGCACGGATCGCCTCGCCCAGGGATTCCCGGATCAGGCGGTCATCATCGACGACGAGAACGCAGCGGGTGGTCATGCCGCAGAGGGCGAAGCATGAGCCATGCCAATGCAGTGTCGGGGCAAAAGCCTTGAAATACCGGACTTGGAGCGGGGTCGGATCGCACTGGCAGGTCGCCGATCCGGCCTGCCGGGTCATTCTGACACGTCCGGGCGGCGCGGTCCTGGCCCCTTTGTCCAGACCGGGTTATTCGCGGATGGCGACCCACATGCCATCGCCGGTGGGCAGGATGACGCTGGTGAGTGCGTCGTCGCGGGCGATGAACTCGTTGAACTTCTGGATCGCCCACACGTCGTCCTTGCGCGCCGGGCTCTCGGCGAGCAGCTCGCCATAAGCGAAGGCGTTGTCGATCAGCACCAGCCCGCCGGAACGGACCACCCGTTTGGCCTGTTCGAGATAGTGGATCGACGGGGTCTTGTCGGCGTCGATGAACACGGCGTCGAAACTTGCCGTGTCGAAGGTGGTGATCAGCTCGACCGCGTTGCCGCGATGGATGGTGATGCGGTCGGCCACCTCGCTGCGTGCGACCCACTTTTGAGCGAAGTCGGCGTAGTCGGCGTTGATCTCGATGCTGTGCAGCTCGGCCGGAGGTTGTAAGGCCCGGGCCATGGCGATGGCGCTGTAGCCGGCGAGGGTACCGATCTCGAGCACGCGTGCGGCGCCCCCGAAGCGCAGCAGGATCTGGATCATGGTCGCCTGCTCGGGCGCGATGCCGATCGGCGGGATGCCGGCCGCAGCGCTCTGATGCCTGAGGTCACGCAGGAAGTCGTCTTCTTGGGCGGCGAGGCCGGCGAGGTAGCGGGCCAGCTCGGTGGTCAGGACGGTGGCGTGCTCGGACATGGATCACTCTTTCAGCGAGGGGGCTCAGCCCTGCGATGCGCCGGGCCGTCGGACAGCGACCGGCGTGCCGGCGGCCGGCCGGGATTTCCGCGACCGCTGCGGTAGGGCGTGGGACACGGGGCTGCTGCTTGAATCGACATCAGGTCAGTTCCTTTGTCGCCCTGTGACATCCGCCATGCCGGAAGACTATCCGCACACGGTCGGACAATGCCAGCGCATTGTGCGCCAGCGCCACGCGGAAAGGCTCAGTCGTGATGCGTCCATCAAAGCTCCCAGTGAAGCGTTCGCGCGGCATACATCGTGGACAGCAGGTCGGCCGACCGAGGAACGGCTTTCTGCGACAATGGTGCTAGCGCCGCCGAAAACGCCAGCGCAGCTGGCGAGCGACGACCGAGGCGCGTGGGGGGGCGGAGCCGGCATCGCGCAGCGATAGCAGGCCCAAGTGGGGCCTGCGGCCGGTGGAGCGCGACGAGCGATAGCGAGGCCGCCGGAATGCGGTGAAGCCGCGAGGGGGCAGCGCCCCCTCTGACAAAAGCCTCAGTCGCTTGGCTCCAGTCCCAGGCGGGTGAACTGGCACGGCGGCGCGTCGAGCTCGTGCAACTGCCGGACCAGCGCCTGGCTCAGGCGCGCAAGCCACTCGAATCGGGCCAGCGCTTTGCCATGCCGGGCGCGCGCAGGTGGCCACCGGCGGGCGGAGCGCTGCATACGCACGGTTGCCCGGACCGCGATCGCCCTGTAATGCCCGTAGCGGACGCTACGTCTGCGGCATTACAGGAACGAGGCCCGCGCATGATCGACCTTCCCCTCGAAGGGGTTCTGCCCCTTTGGACCTCCGAATCGGCCCGCTTTGCGGGCCTCGCGCTCCTGCGTCGCGGTTCGCGGCTGTGCCGCGTCTTCCACGGGGCTGCGGCCCGTTTTCGCGGAAGACCACCGCTCGGTCGGGCGGTCGCTCCGCTGCGCTGTGCTCCGACGCGAGTCTATCGATGGCATATGAGGGGCCGGTCATGATCGACAGCGAAACCGCCCTGGATCCGGTCATCGACGGTGACGAAGACTGGCAGCTGCTGCAGCGCATCGCCATCGGCGACCGTGCCGCAGGCGACCAGCTGTTCGCCCGCTATGTCGATATGGCCTTCCGGGTCGCCGTGCGGCTGGTCGGCAGCAGTTCGGATGCCGAAGACGTGGTCCAGAACGCCTTCCTCGGCGTGATGGCCCAGGCCGGGCGCTATCGTGGGATCAACAGCGCCAAGGCCTGGATCATGCGCATCGTGGTCAACCACGCGCGGATGCACCTGCGCGGCGAGGGCCGTCGCCGGCTGCGCCAGCAGAAGGCCTGGGAGCAACACAGCTTCGAAGACGGCGAGGATCGCACCGACGAGGCCGTGCTCGAACAGGTCCGACTGATGGTCGACGACCTGCTGCCGGAGCACGAGCGCCTGCCGCTGTGGATGCACTATCGTGAAGGGCTCAACCTCAAGGAGGTGGCCCAGGCGCTGGGCCGGCGCGAGAGCACCGTGCGCACCCAGGTCGCCCGCGGCATCGGTCGCTTGCGCAGTGCGATGCAGAGCCGGGGTTTCACCGTGGCGGCGGGTACGGGTCTGGCCGGCCTGCTGGTCGAACTGCCCGCTGCCCAGGCGCCGCAGAGCCTGCAGGCGGTCGCGCGGGCCGCGGCCGCCGAAGGCCCGCTGGCCACTGCTGGCGGGACCCTTCTCGGCGCCTGGAGCGCCAAACTCGCCCTCGCCGGTATCGGCCTGCTCGCCGCTGGGGGCATCACCTACCTCGCCCTGCGGCGGGACCCGCCGCGTCCGGCACCGCTGCCGCCGATTCCGGCCGCGCGCGCACCGGCCCCGGCGGACGGGTTGCTCGCCACCCCGATCCGGCTCGAACTGGCGCACGCCTCCTTGCCCGGGGCGCTGCAGGCGATCAACCGTGCCCTGCCGCCGGACGAACGCCTGCGCTTCGCCTATTCGAATGCATGGCGGGCAGAGGCGCCCTGGTCCGGCGTCGATCTGGCTGCCGACACCTATCCGCTGCATGCGGTCGTGGAGCGTCTGGCCACGGCCTACGAGCTCGAATGGCAGCTGCACGACGGGGTGCTGAGCTTCTATCGTCCGCTGCCGGCGCAGCGTCGCGCGCAGGCGATCGCCACCCTCGGCGATGCCGCCGCCACGCGTTCTGCGCGCGAGGCGGCGCTGGCGGAACTGGCCCGGAGCGAGGACCCGGCCGCCCTGCGGGCGGTGATCAGCGCCGTGATGCTCGATGACGGCTCCCAGCTGCTCGATCGGGTGCTGCCGGCGGTGCAGCCGCGCTGGCCACTCGCCGGAGCCAGCGATGACTCCGCCGCACATCACCCGGCGCCGCGAGCGGTCGAATCGCCCGCGCTCGCCCTGCGCGGCGATGCGGACCTCGCCAGGACGCTGAGCGCAGTGCTCGCGCAGCGCGAAGGTTGGCTCAAGCCCTACGAGTTGGAGTGGGTCGGCGCCCTGGGCATCGATACACTCACGCCGCGGCTGGCCGCCGAGCTCGAGCGTGCGCTCGCCACCGCCGGCGGCGACGCCGGGCAGATCGGTCGTGAGTGGCGTGGCATGCCGCCGCTCGCGGCGGTCGCCGCCTGCGCCCGGGCCCTGGCCCGCATCGGCGGTCCCGAGACTGAACAGGTGCTGCTCGACGCGGTGGCGCAATGCAACGAGCGCAGCAGCGGCACGGTCTTTCCGCAGCATTTCGCCCCGGCCCTTGCACGTCACGGCGGGCAGCGCGCGCTCCAGGTCCTGTTCGGCTGGCTGCGCCGGCCCGGACGCTGGTACATGATCGACAAGCTGCAGCAGGTCGGCCCCGGGCGCCTGGCCCTGGTCCCGCGGCACCTGCTGGCGGTGTTGCAGGCCGGCATCGAGCAGGGCCTGGGCCCGGGTCAGTGCGAGCAGCTGGCGCTGCTTACCGGCCTGATCGCCTGGGCCGCCGGGAGCGAGGAGGAGCGCGCGCTCGAGCAGATGCTCGTCGCCGACAACGACGAGGCGCGCTTCCTCGCCGCCGCCGCGCTCGCGCCGCGCGGCCATGCGCAGGCACGTGCCGCGTTGGTCGAGGTGCTTGCGATCACCGGCGCACCCGACGCCGCGCCCAAGCACCATTTCTATCGCCGTTCGGCGGCCCACATCCTTGCCGCCCTTGGCGAACCAGGCGACCTCGCTGCGCTGTTCGCCGCCCGGCTGCC
Source organism: uncultured candidatus Brocadiaceae bacterium (assembly GCA_964612995.1). Classification (GTDB taxonomy): domain Bacteria; phylum Planctomycetota; class UBA11346; order UBA11346; family UBA11346; genus SLQH01. The sequence continues at coordinate 21,956 of CAZTGE010000063.1, forward strand.
GCAGAGCGCGTCGGCCGAGGAGCGCACGCAGCGTCTGGAGACCATCGCCGCCAGCCGCAGCCCCGCCGCTGCGCTGCACCTCGCTCAGCAGCTGGAGGCCGCCCGGGCGCAGCCGGATCCCGACCCTGGCGTCGCGGCGATCGTCGCGGCGCTGGCCCGGACGCGGGTGCCGCAGGCCGGTGCACTGCTCGAGGATCTGGCGCACAACGCACCCGAAGCCCCGCTGCGCGCCGAAGCCCGTGCGGCCCTGGCCGCCACCGATCATCCCGCCGCCGGAGCGCTGCTGCGCCAGGCCGCGCGCGAGGACCCGGATGTCGACAATCGGGCCAAGGCGGTTCGCCTGTTGGCCCAGCGGACCGATCCGGCGAGCGTGCCGGTGTTGCGCGAACTCGTGTGGCAGGACGCCGAGCCGGCGGTGCGTGCGCGCGCGCTCGCCGCCTTGGCCTACTTCGCCCAGGAGAACGCAGGGCTTCAATCGGTCGAGCTGCGTCCGCTCTATCTCGAGCTGCTCGACAGCGACGAGGCGGTCCTGCGCGAAGCCGCCGCCCGGCTGCTGCTCGGCCACCTGCGCGAGGAGCCCGATCTCGAGCTGCTGCCACGCCTGCGTGAGCTGGCCGTGGATCACCCGCCAGGCGATTCGGTGCGGCTGCTGCAGGCCTGCATCACCGCGCTCGAACGCGTGGCGCTGGGCGAGGCCGCCGGCGAGGCCGATCCGACGGAGGCCCCGCGTTGAGTCGCCTTTGTGGTTGGTAACTGCTCAGGGGCTTCGCCCCTACGGTCCTCACTGCGTGAGGACCTGCCCCT
>CAZTGE010000064.1:0-21692 GCA_964612995.1 uncultured candidatus Brocadiaceae bacterium
TGACCGGTTTGCGACTGGGGTATCTGTTGAACTTCGGAGAAGCGCTGATGAAAGAGGGCATTACTCGTACCATCAACGGAAACCTCTCATGATTTCTCCGTGTCTCCGTGCCTCTGTGAGAAACATGATCGAACAAGGCGGTGAACTGGACGCCGCTTCGCGGCGCCAGTTACCTTGAACGTTCGCCGTCGTCTTCACCGCCGCCGAGCAGGCCACCGGCCGTCTGGCGCAGCTTGTCGAGCTGGCGTTGCAGCGCGGCCTTCTGACTGCTCGATTCCTGCAGCTCGCTGCGCAGGTCGTCCAGCAGGCCTTCGGCCTTCTTGCGCGCTTCGATGGCTTGTTCGAGTTCGTTGGCGGTGGTGGCGAGTGAGGACTTGAGATCCTCGACCTTGGCCGACGCCGCCTCGAGCTCTCCCCTGGTATCGGTCAGTTCGGTCAGCTTCTGCTCGAGTTCCTTGGACGTGGTCAGGAGTTCGTCCTCGGCCGTCTCCAGGGTCTGCTTGGTCGACGCCAGGGTGGCCATGGTCGCGGCATGTGCGGTGCCCTCGGCCCCGCTGCGCTCGGCCTGGAGCTCGGCCCTGGTGGCATCGCGCTCCGTTTCTGTCTGCTGCAGCTGCTCGCGCAGCGAAGCGAGATCCCTGCGCGTTGCGGTGAGGTCTGCCCGGGTATCGCTCAGTTCCTTCGCGGTCTGCGCATGCGCGGTGCCCTCGCGGGCCTCCTTCTCTGCAGTCCATTGGAGGAAGAGCCAGCCGCCGCCGCCGAGCGCGGCGAGCAGCAGCAGGAGTAGAAACACGGCCAGGCCCTTGCCGCCGCGCTTGACCACTGTCGGTGCCGGCTGCGCCGGTGGTTGCGCCGGGGCTTTCGGGCGCGCCGCCGTGGGCTTCTTCTGCTTGCGCTCAGGCTTGTCGGCGCTGGCCGCGGGATCAGCGGTCGGCTGATTCGGGCCGGGGCCCTGCGGCTGCGGCGAGGCGCTGGCCGCGGTGCCGGCTGGAGGCGGAGCCGGGGTCGGTGGCGGCTGCTGAGCCGCCGGCTTGGCTACCGGCCGGCGTCGGCTTGAGGAGCTGCGCATCTCGGCCAGGAGCTCGGCGGCCACGGGGTCGACCTCCTGGCTTTCGGGCTCTCGGTCCTTGGCGAAGGGGTCGAACTCGAGTGGCTTGTCCGCCGGGGCCGGGGTGTCGTCCTGTTCCGCCGCCCGAGCCGCGGAGGGGGGCGGTGGCAGGACCGCCGGTTCGCTCTGCTCGGAGGTGTCCGGGCCGGGCGAGCCGGTCGCCGCGGAGTCAGCCTCTGGCTGTGATCCAGCTTCGAACTCGAACTCGAGCTCGAGCTCGCCGCCGGTGGCCGGTCCGCTCTGAGCGGCGTCGGTCTGGACCGGCGGATCGGTCACGTCGTCGGCTGCCGCATCGCCAGCGTTCTGCGCTGGGGCCGGCGGGGCGATCGTCGGCTCCTCGTCGGCCGGAGCGGCGACCGACGCAGACGGGGCGACCGGCGTGACGATGCGCGGCTCCTCGTCGTCGTTGATCTCCTCCTTCGGCGACACGTCGACGCGTTGGATGCTCACCGTGTCTCCGGTGGGCGGCGCAGAGTCGTCGAGCGGGGTCGCCTGCTGGGTCGATCCGCAGCCAGGGCACTTGATGTGCTGCCCCTGGTATTTGACCGGGAGCCGGGCGCGGTAGGCGCAGCTGCCGCACTGGAACAGGAACTTGTCGGTGACCGGCTTGGGGGCCGATTGGTCGCCGGCATCGTCCTCGCCGGGTCTGGCCATCTGGGGCTTGCCGCAGCTCGGGCATTTGATCGCCATGCCGATGTACTTGACCGGCATGCGCGCGCGATAGCCGCATGCGTCGCAATTGAAGCGGAACTTGTCCTTCGGCAGCGGTTCCGGCTGGGCCTGATCGACCCGCTGGATGGTCACCGTGTCGCCGGTGGCGGCGGCTGCGTCATCCGGGGTCGCCTGCTGGGTGGTGTTGCAGCCGGGGCACTTGATGTGCATGTTTGCGAAGCGGTCGGGGATCCGGGCCTTGTAACCGCATTCGCGGCACACGAAGCGGAACGTGTCTTCAGGCGCTGCCATTTCGGGCCTCCGGGGGACAGGAGTGGAGCATCTTGTGATCGCGGGTCGGCGATTCAAAAGGCAAATGCGCATCGCCGACCCGGCCCTGTGACCTGCCGTGTCATCCCGGGAGACGTGGCGTTGCAGATCGGTTCAGGGTCCCTTGTAGACCCGCCGCTGGAGCAGTGCGTTGGTCGCGGTCCAGTCGGGATCGGGGCCGTCATCCTGTTCCACCGCGGCGATGAAGGCGTCGACGGTGGCGTCGAGATCGTCGATGGCGTGCAGCAGCCACGCCTCGAGGAAGGCCGGTTCGCGCAGGGCGCCGTGTTCGAGCCGGCCGTGATGGCTGAGCAGCATATGGATCAGCCGGTCGTGCAGGGCGCGTGGGAAGTCTGGCAGTGTGGCGATGAGCTGTTCGAGCCGTTCAATCCCGAGCGCGATGTGGCCGAGCAGGTTGCCGCGGCTGGTATAGGCGAAGCAGCCTTGCCAGGCGAGCTCGTCGATCTTGCCCAGGTCGTGGAGCAGCGCCCCGGCGCGCAGCAGGTCGAGGTCGACCTGGGAGTAGCGTTGAGCGAGGTCCTGGGCGAGATCGACCATTGCCAGGGTGTGTTCGGCCAGGCCGCCGGGGCGGGCGTGATGCAGGGCGGTGGCCGCTGGCGCGGCGAGGAAGGCCTCGCGCACCGCTCCGGCGGCGAACAGCGCTGTGAGCAGCGCGTGCAGATCGGGTTCGGTCACGCTCGCGAGCACGGTGTCGAGCCGGGCGGCGAGTGCGGCCGGGTCGTGATGCGATTCGGGCAGGTAGTCCATCGGGTCCCGGGGCTCGTCCTCGCAGGGAGCGATCCGCGCGGCGACCAGCTGCAGGCGATCGCGATGGCGGTTGGCCTTGCCGGTGACGCGGACGAAGCGTGCGCTGCGCAGGCGCTGGTGATCCTCGGCGCTCGCCTGCCAGCAGACGAAGCCCAGGGCGCGCGAGCGGTCGCGGATCTCGCCGAGGAGGAAGGCGGCCCCTTGTGCGTTGTGGCGCAGGAGGCAGGTCTTGAGGAGGTAGACGCCCTCGACGCGGTCGCCGGCGGCCACATCCGCCAGGGTCGGTTGCTGCATGCCCGACAGGATATGACGGGGTGTGCGCTGCGCCACCATCCGCGTCGGCGTTGACCATCTGTCGCCTGTTCGGGCGCTCCGGCAGTCACACACCCTGCATATCCCCGTCGCCGGAATCTTTGACGCTTTGTGGGGGCGCGGCAATACTGGACACGCGATTCTCGCTGGCGAAGGGTTCCAAGTTTCGTGCGCGGAAGACCTTGCGAGCGCAGGCGGCGATCTGTTCGCCGGTGGATCGCGGGGGTATGGCCTATGGATTCGCACAGTCTGACGTGGGGGCTCGATATCGGGGCCACCAGCATCAAGGCGGTGAGGCTGCAACGCACCGGCGAGAGGGTCGTGGTCCACGGCTATGCCATCGAACCGATCCTTGCCGGCGAAGATGTCGATCGCGACGAGGCGGTGGTCAAGTCGCTGCAGACCCTGGCCCAACGCGAAGAGATGCGCGGCGTGCCGGTGGTCGCCTGCCTCTCTGGCCGGCAGATCTTCTCGCGCACCATCAACGTGCCGGTGCTCAACCCCAAGAAGGTCGACCGGATGGTCGAACTGGAGGCGAAGCAGCAGATCCCCGGTGATTTCGACGAGGTCCAGTGGGGCTATCATCTCTCCCCCGCCGCCGACGGCATGTCCAACGACGTCGCCCTGTTCGCGGCGCGCCAGGAGGTGGTCGACGATCTCACCGACAAGTGCCGTCGGGCAGGGCTGACGCTGGCGGGGATCTCGGTCTCCAGCCTCGCGGTCTACAACTTCGTCCAGTACGACCAGGCCTTCGAGAGCGACGAGACGGTCATCGTGCTCGATGTCGGCGCCGAGAACACCGATCTGGTGATCTACCAGGGCGACTCGCTGTGGATGCGCAACCTGGGCGTCTCCGGCAACGACATCACACGGACCTTCATGAAGAAGTTCCGCGTCAGCTTCGAGGAGGCCGAGAACCTCAAGACCCAGGTCGGCGACAGCCGTCAGCAGGACCGCATCCTCAAGGTCATCGAAGGCAGTCTCGTCGAGCTCATCGGCGATGTGCAGCGCAGCCTCGGTTTCTACAAGAACCAGAACCCGGAGGCCGAGTTCGAAAACGTGGTCGTCTCCGGTGGCACCTTCCGCCTGCCGGGGCTGGCGCAGTACATGGCCGATCGTCTGGGGATGGCCATCATCACCCTGATCGAGCTCGAGCGCATCGAGGTCGCTCCGGGCCTGGAACGCGAGCATTTCCTCGACGATCTCCAGAGTCTGGGCGTGTGCATGGGCCTCGGCCTCCAGGGCTTGGGGGTCGGGCAGGCCAACGTCGACCTGATGCCGTCGCATCTGAAGCTGCAGACGATCCTCAGGTCGAAGCGCTGGGCCGCGATCGCTCTGCTGGTCGTCCTGCCCCTGGCCTTCAGCATGTGCCACTTCGTGGAGCAGCGACGGCTGGAAGAGAACCTGCGTATGATCGACAAGGTCAACCAGCGGGTCGAGAAGAACCGCGAGCTGCAGCAGGATCTCTACCGGCCCGAGGATCTGCCCGAACAGGTGCTCGAGAGCATTCGGCAGGTCCAGAGCTATGCCGACCATGCCGAACATGTCGGTCTGTACACCTGCATCGAGTCGGCCGTGCTCGCCGCCATCGGCGACATGGCCACCGACGGCAGCATGGTCCTGCCCAACAACCGTGGCGACCCGATGGACCGCATGGACCCGATCCCGCTGCCGCTCTACTTCGAGGGCATGGAGATCCCCGAGTTCCGCAGCAGCGAGGATGTCTCGGTCTTCGCACAGCTCCAGCAGCCGCGCACTCTGCGGCTCGAAGTCCGGATCAGCCGTCTCGGCAAGGCCGAGCAGCTGGTGCCGCAGCTGCAGCGCCAGCTCGAGAATCTACGTATCGACCAGCGCATGTACCGCGTGCTCCATCCCGATCCGCTCAAGGCCCTGCCCGCGCAGATGCCGAAGATGTTCTCCTCGGTCTCGGTCGAGGGCAGCCGCTGGCGGCCCGAGGAATGGACCTACAGCGACCCGACCCATTTCGACGAGGGCGGGAACCTCGCCCCGATCACCAACCGGATCCAGTTCCGGGTGCAGACCTACACCTATTCCTGCACCTTCGGGGGCGAGGGTGCCTGGAGCGGTGAGAAGGAGGCCCGCTGATGGAGCAGATCAAGCCGTACATCTTCTGGATCGTCTGCGGGGTCCTGTTGGTCATCGAACTGGCGATCATCGCGATGGTCGAGCCCGGCGTCGACAGCAAGCCGGGCGTCGGCCCGGCCGACGCCAAGCGGCAGGCCGAAGCTGCCTATCGCAGCCGGATCAAGGGCGATCTGCTCCAGCGAGCGAAGAACGTGATTGAGATTGGCGGGGTGCCGAGCCCGCTCGAGCGCAGCACCGAGCGGATCAACGAGGTCCTCGACAACTACATCATCACCGACGAGTGGCAGACCATCCTCAAGGGGGCGATCGCCGAGCATCACAAGCAGCTCAAGGACATCAAGATCGGGCTGGTGTCGCGCAGCCGGGTGCTCTATCAGCCCTTCACCGACACCGACGTGCCCGCCACCTGGTATTTCGAGTACCAGGAGAAGACCGCCGACATCCTGCGCCGCTTGCGCGAGGCCGGTGTGCTGCAGCTGCCTTCGGCGTTCACCGATCCCAGCGACGAGGATCTGACCGAGAACGAGCGCCTGCGTTCGACCTTCGGGTTGCGTACCGATCCGAATACCTTCCTCGCCAGCGACCACGAAGCGGTGGTGCGTGAATACCGGGTGATCGAACAGCTCGCAGCTGCCATCGCCAATGCCCGCGGGCGGGTGTATCCGAACCCGCTGCTCGACAGCGCTCACGGTGATTGGGCGATGGCCGAGGCCTCGGCTGCCACGGCCGGCCTCGTCGAGTTGGAGTGGGCCGAGGAGTCACGGCGTACCGCCCCGGAGAACGGGGTGGAGCACGGTTTCACCCTCACCCTCGAGGGCCCGCCAGCAGCACTGCACGCAGCAGCTGCGGCGATCGATCGCATCAACAACCCGATCCTCGTCCGGACCGGCTGCAGATGGACCCGCGCCGGCAGGCGCGGCGACGGCTCGGCCAAGGTCGGGGCCCAGGCCGACGAGCATATGCGCCTCGCGCTCAACTACGTGCTGCTCGACTATCTGGCGGCCTTCCGCGGCGACTCCGGGCTGCCGGCGGACATCTTCGAGCCGCCCGAACCGCCCGCGCCCCCCGCAGCCGCCGAGGCCGAGAGCGGCGATGCCGCGGCGAACGGGGAAGGAGGCGAATAGATGGACCCCAAGAAGTTCCTCCTCGCTCATGGTGAGAAGTTCCTCATTGCGCTGGTCGTGATCATCGCCGGTTGGATGGTCTACGCGACCATCAGCGACGAGTCGACCCAGTTCGGTCATGCCGACGAGGTGAGCGACGACTTCGGCGCCATCACCCGCGCCGAGAACATGGTCAAACCCCCGGTGTTCCGGGATCCGGCGCCGATCCCGGAATACATCGAGCGGCGTTTCGGCGTCGAGCTGGATGTCGCCGATCTGCCAGGCTGGATCGTCTCCCATCCCGATCTGACCGGCGAGGGACCACCGGCCGAGCCGCGGCCGGTGGTCTATGAGATCCTGGTTCCCGAGCTGGCGATCGAGCCCAAGATCGGCGGCTTCGAGCTGACGGTGGAGCTGCCGGAGGCCAAGCGCGCCAATCCCTCGCCGGAGAGCGAGTCCCAGCAGGCGCGGATCAAGGATGCTCCGATCGCCGAGTGGGAGCGGAACGTCGGCTTCCCGGCCGAGAACGTCGCTCGCTGGCACAGCGTGCAGATCGAGTATGCCATCGGCGAGGCCCAGCGGGGCGACGGCGGGGTGATGCTCGAATGGCTGCCGCTCGACCGGCCGGATCTGCCCGGTGGGAAGCTCGAGCTCGAGCTCGAGCAGCCGCGGTCCGGCGCCACGCGCGAAATCCTGCTCACCGGCCTGCGCCCGTGGGAGATGTACCACTTCCGGGCCCGGTTGCTGGTCGAGGCCACGGCTGTCGCTCCTGGCGGTGAGGCGGTGGTCCAGCCACAGCAGGTGCGTGAGGTGCTCGTGCTCCAGTCGCCGCTTTCCGTCGACCCGAAGACCGATCAGGACTTCCAGGCACTGCTCGAATTCCAGAGCAAGGGCACTCTGCCCGAGGCCGCGCCACAGCGCGCGAGCGATGACCTGTTCGTCGGTCGGGTCGGTGAGCGTGTCGGGGCCCGCGTGCCCTCCAAGATCGCGCTGTGTCTCGAGCGCGTGCGTCGCGGCATGGCCGACATTCCCGACAAGGCGGTGGTGCTGGTCAAGCGCAAGATCCAGGACCCCGCCGGCACCCAGATGGCGTGGACGGAGGCCGTCGAGTACGTGCTCGATGTCGGCGATCCGGTCGGTCGCGCGAACGAGAGCGTGTCCGACCCCTTCCGCGATGGCAACCTGAAGACGCGGGTCAACCTCAACACGCCCTTCGTGGTCCGGAGCATCGAGTCCGACGTCGAGCGCACCTATTATTACGAGGTCCGCCGCAAGACGCTGCTCGACGAGGATGGAGCCCCGGTGATGGAGGACGACCGGCCCGTGCGTCAGTTTCAGGTCGAGCCCTATCGGCGCCGTAGTTCGGCGGTGGTCCTGCGCAATACCAAGTCGGACAAGACGGTGACCTATATCGAGGTCGCCCGCATCCGTGCGCCCTACCAGCGGCCCGGCGCCTTCTTCTATCCCGAGATCCCGGCCGACGGCATCGACGAGAAGGAGGTGTTCGAGGAACAGACCGATGCGTTCCAGAATCCCACCCTCGCTCCGGCGCAGCCGATCCTGCATCGCGATCCGGGCAAGATCCGCACCTTGGTCAACCGGGCTTTCGAGCTGCCGCCAGCCTTCGGCGATATCGAGCAGCCCATCGTCGAGATGCCGGACGGGCGGATCATCCTCTACGAGACGCTCAACAAGCTGACCATGGTCGGCTATCTCCCGGGCACCCGGCAGGGGCGGGGGACCCAGCCCGACGCGGGCGACGAGGACGAGGACGAGGCTGCCGAGGATGCGGACGAAGAGGCGCAGCGCGCCGGTGCTGGCCGCTGAGCAGGCAGGAGCCGCCCCGGTGTCTTCATCGGCCGGCCGACTGCGGCTTGTCGACCGTTGTCAAGCCCCGAACGGGTCCGCTGACCGCGCAGACCCTGCAGATCGCGAGCCGGTCTCGCGGCCCGGATCGGGCGCCTCTCTGCCGCCGCCTTGCTCAAGCCGTTTCTGGATAAAAGCTTATGATTGACGTCATGCGCGCCGGAGCCCGGCTGGCCGAACGCCGTCGGCCCCGCGTCAGGGCGTTTGACTGGGTCGCCGCGAACCGCCGCGTTTGCGGGTTTCCCGCCCGTTACCCCCCGTCACGCTTGACGCCCTGCCACCGGTCTGCCACTGATGATCTACCCGGTGTGCCGACAGCGGTTTACCGCCTTGGAGGAGCCGACGCATGAAGCGCTGCCTGTGTCTCGCCCTGTGCCTGTGCCTTTCCCCCCTGGTCTACGGGGAGGAGGCCGGCGCTGACGGCGATCAGATCATGACCCCGCCTGTGCCAGCGGAGGGCGAAGCCGCCCCGATGGCCGAAGCCGATGCCGGTGACATGGATGATGTCGTCGCCGACGACGAGGCGGAGGGTGACGGCGACGATGACGGCGACGATGACGGCGACGATGGCGAGCCTGAGGGTGAGGGTCAGGCCGAGGAGGCCGAGCCGGACGCCCAGGCCATGCTCGACGAGGTGAGCAAGTCGCTCGACGTCAAACAACAGGCGCTCTACGCCCAGGCGGAGGCCTGGTATCTCAAGGCCCGTTCGTTGCTCCAGGCGGCGCGTTTCCCCGAAGCGCGTGAGGCGATCGCCAAGGCGGTGCGTCTGTTCCCGGCGCACCAGAAGGCGCAGGAGCTGCAGCAGGAGATCCTCGGCATCCTCGCCGTGCGCGACAACCGTCTGCAGATGGCTGCCACCTGGCTCGCCGCGATCGGCGCCGTTCGTATCCAGGAAGAGGCGATGGAGATCGCACGCCTGCTCAAGCAGGGCGATCAGCACATGGATGCCGGTGAATACGGCGAGGCCTTCAATGCCTACGACAAGGTCGCGATCAAGCTCGACACCTTCCCCTACCAGTTCGACTGGAAGAAACTGCCCGAGGTGGTCGCGGCCAAGAAGCTCGCCTCCAAGGCCAAGGCACGGCAGGACGCCATCCGGCGTGATCGTGAGACCCGTCGCCGGGCCCAGGCCGAAGCCGAGCGGCGCAGCGAGATGGAAGAGGAGGTCCTCGAGAGGAAGGTCGACACCATCCTCCGCCGCGCGATGGCGGCCTACAAGCGCAAGCACTACCGTCGGGCCGAGGTCTCGGCCTGGAACGCCTATCAGATGGACCGGCGTCGCGACGACGCCCGCGCGCTCTACCTCGACGCGCGTGAGAAGGCGCATGTCCAGTTCGACGAGCACTACCGCCAGGAGCGGCTCGAGGGTCTGGCCCGGGTCAACGAAGAGATCCACATGGCGCTCATCCCGCAGCACGAATTGATGACCTTCCCCGAAGACTGGTTCCGGCGTTCGCTGCGGCAGGCCCAGGAGATCGATGACGAGGAGGAGGAGCCGTGGGTCGCGCAGATCCACAATCGCCTGGAGCAGGAGGTCACCTTCAACTGGGTCGACGAGCCGATCGAGGACGTGATCGGATTCCTCCGTCGCACCACCGGCGTCAACTTCGTCATCGACCGCGAGGTCTACACCACCCCCCCGCCGCCGATCACCCTGACGGCCGAGAACATGAAGCTCAAGACGGCGCTGCGCTGGATCACCCAGATGACCCGCCTGAACATGTCGATCCGCAACCAGGCCGTGTTGATCACCAATCGCGAGCAGCAGGGCGAGACCTACGTCAAGCTCTACAACATCGGCGACCTGATCAGTCCGGTGCAGGATTTCCCGGCCGAGGACCTCGGCTTCACCCAGGGCGGCGGTGGCGGTGGCGATGGCGGAGGGGGCTTCGACCTCTTCGGCGGTGGTGGTGGCGGCGGCGGCGGCGGTGGCGAGCGCGAGACGCTCGAAGCCGACGACGTCATCGATTTCATCCGCAGCGCGGTGTTTCCTGAGACCTGGGACGATCCGAGCGTGGCCATGGATCTGCGTCAGGGTGGCACCCTGTTCGTCAGTCAGGCCAGCCGGGTCCACGATGGGATCGAGGACCTGCTCACGCGCCTGCGCAACCGGCTCACCGTCCAGGTCCGGGTCCGCATCCGGCTGCTCGATATCGAGAAGTCCTTCGTCGAGGAGATCGGGATCGAGTGGAACGATCTGAGCAACGACATCCTCAACACCAACACCCAGTCCGGCGTGCTCGACGTCAAGCGGGAATGGGGCTATGCCGGCTCGCTCGACAATCAGCTGCCGGCCAATGCCGCAAGTACCGGTTTCGCCGACAGTTTCGGCTCGGGTGTGCGCACCGAATGGACGTACAACCTCGCCGGGATCCTCAACCGCCCGCAGGTCAACGGTGTGCTCGAGGCGCTCGAGCGCGAGTCGGATTCGCAGCAGGTCAACGCTCCCGAGGTCACCTGCTTCAACGGTCAGCGTGCCAATGCCGTGTTCCTGCAGCAGTACGCCTACATCGCCGACTACGCGGTCACGGGCGAATCGAACTACGACCCCGAGATCGAAGTGCTCAACTACGGCGACATCATCGATGTCCGCCCTCTGGTAAGCGCCGATCGCAAGTACGTCACCCTCGAGGTCCGGCCGACCTCGGTCCTGCTCAAGGACGTGTTCGTGGAGCGGGTGACCACCGTGCGTCAGGTCAACGACGTGGTGTTCAACTCGGTCTATCCGGTCGAGCTGCCCAACATCGAGGTCCGTAGCCTGCGCACCACCTGCATGCTGCCGGACAAGGGCAGCCTGCTGCTCGGCGGGTATGTCCGCGGACTGCGCCAGCGGACCCATTCCGGCATTCCGGTGCTCAGCCACATTCCCTTCCTCGGCCGGCTGTTCGGCAAGAACGGGATCTATGACGAGAACCGCCACCTGTTCTTCCTGGTCTCGGTCGAGATTCTCGATCTCGGCGAGCGCGAGGCGATGCAGTAGGCGATGACCCAGGTGTCGCGAGCGGGACCGCGCCGCGGGCGTGAAGGGCGGGTATGAGATCGGACTGGTTCCTCGTCGGTGTTCTGGTGCTCCTCGGCGCCGGGATCGGCGCCGAGGAGGCGGATGACGGGCCCCAGGGCGCGTCCGTGCCGTTCCGGCGCGAGGCGCTCGACGCCCGCGCCGCGGCTGCCATGGTCGCCGGGCACCAGGCAGAACTCGCCGGTGATTACCGTGCCGCACTCGATGCCTACAACCGGGCCCGAATCCTCAGTGCCGATACGGCCGGCGTGCGGCGCAGCATCGACCGCGTGCGACAGATTCTCGGTTGGGGGCCGCTGCCCGATCCCGACCAGGCCGGCCTGGACGATGTCCGGAGTCAGCTGGCGCGCATCGAGATCCGGGTCGCGCTCAAGCGGGCCGAGATGGAGGCCGGTCAGGGGCGGTTCGTCAGCGCGCGCGAGCTCGCTGAACGGGCGCGGGCCTTGTTGCGGCGTCATCCGCTCGACCAGCAGCAGCAGCGCCTTGAGGCGGTCGACGCCTTCATCGACCGGCTCGAAGGGCAGATGGCCCAGCAGCGCACCGAGGCCATGCGCTCCGCGCTGCTCGAGCGCCAGGAGCGCGAGGTGCGGGAGATGCACGCGCGGCTCGAGCACGAGCAGGGCATCTTCGAGACCAAGCTCAGCGAGATCATCGAGACCGCCCAGCGGGCGCACTACGAACTCGCGCTCGCCCGGGCGCGCAAGCTTGTCAGCGACTACCCGCAGGAAGACCGCGCCACAGCGCTGTTCAATCGCCTGCTGGCGCGTGTGCATGAACAGCGCGAGCTTACTCTCGAGCAGCGCAATGCCGAGCTCAAGCGGGAGATCAGCGAGCGCATCCGTCGCTCGCTGGTCCCCACCGGTTTCGATGGCGAGCCCCATTTCCCCGAGGACTGGCTCGATCTCGCGGATCGCCGCAGCGACATCTTCGGGCAGAAGGTCGCCCTGCCGGCCTGGCGCGACCGCGTGCGCAACAGCCTCATGGCCCGGGTGTCGGTCGATTACAACGAGATCACTGCGGTCGAAGCGATCGACAATCTGGCCCGCCGCACCGGGGTCAACATCGTCATCGGCAACGAGGTCCGTTCCGCCGCGCCGGTGAGCATCGACTTCACCGCCCGCGACATGCGTATCGATCGCCTGCTCAACTGGCTCACCCGTCAGGCGGGCACGAAGTGGAGTCTGCGCAATGAGGCCGTCTACGTCGGTGACGACGCAGGTGAAGAGGCGATGTTCCGCGTCTACGACGTCGCCGGTCTGATCAACCGGCCACCGGACCTGCCCGGTCTCGAGCTCGATCAGGCGCTCGGCGGCGAGGGCGGCGGGATCGACATGGGGGCGTTCAACCCGAACATCGATACCGACCTCGAGTCGATCGCGCCCGAGGATCTGGTCGACATGATCCAGCGCACTGTCGCTCCCGATCTGTGGGACAACGACCGCTTCGGCATCGCCATCCGCAACCACAGACTGCTGGTCCGGGCGCCGGCGCACGTCCAGCTGCTGATCGAGGAGTTCCTCGGCAGCATGCGTTCGGCCAACAACCAGCTGGTCCACCTCGCGGTCAACTGGCTGGAGATCCGTGACGATTTCATCGAGGAGATCGGCTGGGACTGGACCGACGAGGACAGCGTGCTCAGCAATGCGCCGACCGACGCTGGCTACGAGCAGGCCTACCGCGAATACAGCAACCAGGCCGAGACGCAACACCTGTTGCCCGACTCGGTGGTCAGCACCGGGGCCCTGTTCGGCCAGGGCCTCAACCTGCAGCATGTCTACCTGGGCATGGCCGATGTCAGCGCCGTGTTCACTGCAGTCAGCAAGAAGCTCAAGGCACGGCGGGTCAGCGGGATCGACATGACCACCGTCAACGGGGTCCGGGGTAACGCTTTCTTCGGGCGTCAGCTGGCCTACATCGCCAGCTATTCGATCGCCGGCGAGAACAACTACGAGCCGGAGGTCGAGATGCTCTCGGTCGGGCAATCGCTGGACGTCAAGCCCTACATCAGCGCCGACAAGAAGTACGTCACGCTGAACATCCGGCCCTTCCTGGTCACGGCCGATTTCGAGGTCGAGACCATCACCACGGTGCGTGAGACCAACGGCGTGTTGTTCAACTCCGACTATCCGCTCCAGCTGCCGAACACCCAGGTGTTCACCGCTGGCACGAGTGTGATCATCCCCGATGGGGGGACGGTTCTTGTGGGTGGATTCGGCAGTTTCACCGACCAGCATTCGAAGGCTCAGGTGCCATTCCTGGGTCATCTGCCCTTCCTGGGCCGGCTGTTCAGCAGGCGCGGGCGCTATAGTGAGCGTTGGCGTCTCTACCTGAGCCTGTCGGCGAAGATCATCCTCTACGACGAAGAGGAGGCGATGCAGTGAGCTCGACGCGAGGAAACGACATGCGCATACGTTCCGCTATGGTATCAGTGCTGCCCTCACTGGCGGTGTTCCTGGCCGCGATGGCCGTCCCCCTGGGCGCCGCCGAGTCGGACCCGCCGCCCGAGGAGGCCGCCAGCGGCGAGGGCGAGGCCACGTCGAGTGAGCAGGAGAAGGCCGAGGCGCTGCTCAGCGACCTGCGCAAGGAGGGGGAGCTCCTGCGCAAGGGCCGCGCCGCTGCCGCCCAGTACCACTACACGCAGGGCATGAAGGCGCGCGAGGCCAGCCGCTTCCGTCTGGCGATGCAGCACCTCAAGCGAGCCGTCGACTACATGCCCGACAACGAGCAGTACCGCGAGGAGCTGCAGCTCACCGCGACCCTCGCGGGGGTCGAGCGGTCGCCGACCGGCGTACACATCAACCGGGTCAACGAAGAGATCCGCGTGCGTCAGGAGCAGCTCTGGGTCGAGATCCTCAACAGCATCGAGGAAGGCGAGACCCTGCTCACCGAGGGCCAGTTCAACCAGGCCCAGATGGCGCTCGAGCAGGCGCGTACCCGCCTCGAGACGCTGCCCTTCCCCGATGAACGCAAGCCGAAGTACATGCGCCAGGTCGAGCGCTTGCTCGCCGCCACCGCCGAGCGTCGCCGCGCCTACAACATCGAGCGCCAGGGCGACCAGGCACGTCTGGCCGAAGAGCGCGCCCAGGAGCGCCGTCGCTACGAGCTCAAGCTCGAGCAGGACCGCATCGACGCCATGCTGCGTCGGGCGATGAAGGCCCGGGAGCGCCGCGACTACGACAAGGCCATCCTGCTCGCCGAAAAGGTGCTGCGTATCAACCGCGCCAATACCATGGCCCACGGGCTGATCGCCACCGCGCGGCGCGAGCGCCACAAGTACCTGCGCCAGATCACCGCCGATCGTTGGGACGAGGAGCACAAGCTGCTCAGCGAGCACATCCGCCAGTCGATGTTGCCCCAGCTCGATTTCGTGGTCTATCCCGACGACTGGCACGACATCGACGCGCGCCGCGGCGCGCCCGTCCATGGCGGCGAGCAGGAGGCCCAGGCCTGGAAGGAAGACATCAAGAAGAAGCTTGAGCAGCAGCTCGTGCTCAACTTCCCCGAGATGGAGATCCAGCAGGTCGTCAACTTCCTCCAGCGCAACGCCGACGTCAACTTCATCCTCGACCCCGAGGTCGTCGCGCGTGGCGAGACCCCGCCGGTGACGATGCAGGTGAAGAACATCAAGCTCGCCAACGCGCTCGATTTCATCATGCTCCAGACCGGCCTCAAATATGCGCTGCAGGATGAGGCGGTATACATCTCAACGCCCGAGAACCTCCAGGGCGAGGCCTACATGAAGATCTACGAGATCCGCGACATGATGGTCGGGCTGACCCAGTTCCCCGGCCCGAGTCTCGACATTCCCGATCCCGGCGGCCAGGGCGGCGCTCTCGGGCTCGAGGAGACCGAGGACGAGGACGCGCCGGATGTCAACGATTTCATCGATATCATCGAATCGGTGGTCCGCCCCGAAGCCTGGGGCGGTGACAACGTGTCCATCGACGAGTGGAACGGTTCGCTGATCGTGACCCAGACCGCCGACGTCCACGAGGAGATCGACAAGGTCTTGCGCGCGCTGCGCAACCAGCAGGCGGTGCAGATCAACGTCAAGGTCAAGTTCCTCAGCGTCGAGAACGCCATGCTCGAAGAGATCGGCATCAACTGGAACAACTTCGGTCCCACCGGCTGGCGCAACCCCATCGCTGCCGGGCCGAATCCCGAGACCCCCGCTTCGGCCCCGCCCTGGTGGTTGGGTGCCTACTGGCGTTCCAACGGCAGCGCTCCCGACCACATCATCGGCGCCCAGTTGACCAACGACCTGCAGGACTACTCCTCTGGTTCACAACTCACGGCGGAAGGCGGTTTCAACGGGGAGATCCAGGTGTTCGAGGACCCGGAGGGCTTCCTCGGTCGGATGATCATCAAGGCGGTCGAGAAGAGCCGGCGCGGCAACGTCGCCATCCAGCCGGACATCACGCTGATGTCCGGACAGCGCTCGCACATCTCGCGCCTCAACCAGCAGAGCTACATCGCCGACTACAACGTGGTTGACGACCAGTACGACCCGCAGGTGACCACCATCAGCTACGGCACCGTGCTCGACGTGGTCGCCCTGGCCTCGGCCGACCGGCGCTGGATCACCCTGACCCTGCGTCCGACCACCACCAACATCACCGCCTGGCGCCGTTTCGGTTCCAACATCGCCGACTTCGGCGGCATCGACGTGGTCAACACCGACGCCGATGGTCAGGACCTCGATGCTGTCGCCGGTGCCTACCCGATGATGGTGCCCGAAGTGCAGTACCGCGCGGTCGAGACCTCGGTCACGATCCCCGACGGCGGTTCGCTGCTCGTCGGTGGCTTCACCGACAGCGTCAGCGCCCGGGCCCACGCCGGCGTCCCGTTCCTGAGCCACATCCCCTTCCTCGGTCGTCTGTTCTCCTCGAACGGGCGCAGCGAGCGTGAGTTCAAGGACATGATCTACGTCACCGGTGACATCATCCTGTTCGACGAGATCGAGGCCAACCTCTAGCTTGGTCCCTTGGCCGTTTGCATCAGCGATCTTTTGAAGATCGAATCGGAATCGGTGATGCAAGCGCCCAAGGGACAGGGGGGTTCGGGGGACGAAGTCCCCTGATGAAAAAGCAGAAAGGTGGGCCGTAGCCCAATGCTCGCAACCCTTGGGTTGTGGGCGGAGGCCCACCTTGGATCCCTCTGGTGATCGGCGCTTCCGGGGCGAGCTTTGAGTCGCCCTGGGGTGTGCCCGGTGTGCGCTGCTTGTCAGCCTCGGTGCAGCCCTACCCTGCGGCGCTCCGGAGGATGCAGTATGGGCAGCGACGACGACCAGTACCGCCGGGCGCGACGTGAAAAGCTGGAGCGGATCCGGGCTGCGGGCGTCGAGCCCTACGGGGTCCCGTTCACACCGACGCACAGCGTGGCCCAGGCCCGCGCGTTGGTGCCCGCAGCAGACGCGGACGCGGATCCGCCGCCGCGTGGTGAGATGGTGGTCGTGGCTGGGCGCATCGGCAATCTGCGCAAGGCCGGCGCCAAATTGCGTTTCGCCACCCTGTTCGACCGCAGTCGGGCCGAGGTCTGGCTCGCGCAGCGTGGCGAGGGCCTGGATGACCTCGATGCTGCAGAGGCGAAGAAGGCCCGCGGCATCCAGTTGTACCTCGAGCGCGGGGCGCTCGGCGACGAGACCTTCGCGATGGTCAAGGCGCTCGACCTCGCCGATTGGATCGGCGTCGCCGGCCGCGTGGGGCGGACCCGCACTGGCGAGCCGACGGTGTTCGTCGAGCGGCTGAGCGTGCTCGGCAAGGCGCAGCTGCCGCCGCCGCATCAGGCCGGCGCCAGCCGGGGGGAGCTCAGTCCGGAGGTGCGTCAGCGCCAGCGCCACCTCGATCTGATGATGTCCGATCGTTCGCTGGCGCGCTTCGTGGTCCGTTCCCGGATCATTGCCGAGCTGCGCCGCTTCTTCAGCGAGCTCGGTTATCTCGAGGTCGAGACCCCGATGATGCACACCGTGCTCGGTGGGGCTGCGGCGCGTCCGTTCGTCACCCATCACAACGCGCTCGATCTCGATCTCTACCTGCGCATCGCTCCCGAACTCCACCTCAAGCGTCTGGTCGTGGGCGGCATGGAGCGGGTGTTCGAGCTCAATCGCAACTTCCGTAACGAGGGAATCGACCTCAGCCACAACCCCGAGTTCACCATGGCGGAGTGGTACGAGGCCTTCGCCGACCATCATGTGATGATGGATCGGACCGAGGCGCTGTTGCGCCACCTCTGCGATCAGGTCCTGGGCACCCGCGTGCTCGAGGTGGACGGTACCCGGATCGACCTCGACCCGCCGTTCCGGCGCCTCGATTACCACGAGGCCTTCGAGCAGTACGCTGGGCTCGCCGTTGACGATCACGACGCGGTCGAGGCGCGCGCGCGTGAGCTGGGGCTGGATCCGAGCGCTTTCCCCTCTTACGAGCGTCTGTTCAACGCGCTGTGGGAGGAGGTGGTCGAGCCCCATCTGGTGCAGCCGGTGTTCGTTACCGGCCAGCCCACCTGGCTGACCCCCTTGTGCAAGACCGATCCCGGGCGCCCCGAGATCACCCTGCGTTTCGAGCTGTTCATCAACCGCATGGAGCTGGCGAACGCCTATAGCGAGCTGAACGACCCGGACATCCAGCGCGCACGCTTCGCGTCGCAGCTGGCCGAGGCCGAGGCCGCAGGCGACGAGGAGGCCGGGGTCGCGGACGGGCGCATCGACGAGGATTACTGCTCGGCGCTCGACTACGGCCTGCCGGTCTGCGGCGGCGAGGGCATGGGCATCGATCGCCTGGTGATGCTGTTCACCGGTACCCGCAACATCCGCGATGTGATCCTGTTCCCGACCCTGCGGCCGGTCGGCAGCGACGAGGCGGTCGACGGCTGAACCGGAGTGTGGCAGTAGCCGCCGCATCGCGGCGTGGGGGTATCCCACACACCCTTGGCCCGCAGTGCGCGAAGCGGTAACGCGTGCGGCCCACTCCGGCTATGGGGCGGCAGAAAGAGTGAACCGACGCGGACCCGCTGCGTCGTATACCTTGCGATGACCATAAATCAGCTCCTCAAGCATGCTTATACCAACGCGGACCTGGCATCCTGTGATGCACAGCCCCAGGGTGTCGCGAGGGGGGGCGATGGTCACGGCTCAAGCCGGCGCTACGGTTCGCAACTCAACCAGACTTCCCGGGCTGGTCGCTCGCCGGCCCATGACCTACGAGGACCTTCGGCATGATCCGCTCGATTCGTACCAGTGTCTCCATTGCGCTCGTGACCCTGCTTCCCATCACCGCGGTGATGGCCGGAGAAGCCGGCGGAGAAACCCAGGGCCAGGGGCTGCTCGGCATCATCCTGTCCTCTCCGGTGGAATGGGTGCTCATCGCCCTGTCCATCGCAGGTATCGCCATCGGCATCCATCGGCTGATCACGATCAAGTCCGACGAGCTGGTGCCCGAGGGGCTGGCCGACGACCTGCACAACATCTTCGCCGAAGGTGTGAGTGAAGAGGCGGTCGAGGACGCGATGAACGTGGTCGCAGGTGACCAGTCGATCCTCGGCGAGGTCTTCTCGGCCGCGCTCGACAAGCGCGAGTTCGGGTTCGAATCGATGCAGGAGGCGGCCGAGACCGTCGGCAATGCCGAGCACAACAAGTACATGGCCCAGATCTCCTGGCTCAGCCTGTTTGCGGCCATCGGCCCGATGCTCGGTCTGCTCGGCACCGTCGTCGGTATGATCGGCGCCTTCATGAAGATGGCCTCCAGCGGTGGCGCGGTCGACCCGGCCATGCTCGCCAACGACATTGGCGGCGCCATGATCACCACCGCCACCGGTCTGATCATCGCCATCCCGATGATGTTCCTGTTCTTCGTGCTCCGGGCCCGGGTCAACCGCTGCGTGCTCGACGCCACCGTGCTCACCAGCGAGGTCCTGGACTACTTCCGGCCGGCTCACGCCTGAGCTCGCATCCCGTTTCGTCACGCGAGTGAGTTCGTTGTCAGAGAGGTGCCGCCATGGCCAGGAAATCCAAGAAGAAGCTGAATCAGCCCGACATCGATCTCGATCTGACGCCGATGATCGACATCATCTTCCTGTTGATCATCTTCTTCATCCTGGCCGGTAAGATCTCAAGCGAGATCACCAATGAGAAGATCACGGTACCGCCGTCGGAGACCGCAGAGAAGAAGATCGATCCCGAGGCCGGGTGGAAACGCATCCGCGTCGAGGTCTGGGGCAACACCCAGGAACAGACCGAGGGCGTGACCACGGTCATGCACCAGATCAAGCTCGGACTCCAGGAATGGAAGGGTTTCGGCTACGAAGACGAGGCGGCCTTCGCTGCCTACTCGGGCCTGCGCGAGGCGCTGGACCAGGTCTACAGCCGGGCCGACAAGTACACTGACCCCAAGACGAAGACGCTCGAGTTGCCGAAGGTGATCGTCGAGCTGCGCGCCGATGGGGACTGCGAGTACCGGGTGGTGCAGGAGATCCAGCAGATCCTCTCCGATACCATCACCCCCGATGATGGCAAGGGTGGGCACATGGTGCCCAACCCGAATCCGAAGGCCCCCTTCGTGAACATCGAGTTCACCACCCGCGCGCCGGGTGACAAGACCAACTGACGGTGGCGACGCCGGAAGCGCGAAAGGAGAACCGTCATGGCGATGAACGATGACGAAGATGAAGATGTAGAAGGCGATATGACGCCGATGATCGACATCATCTTCCTCCTGTTGATCTTCTTCCTGCTCACGACGAAGTTCATCCCCGAGGAGAAGGTGATCGCGAGCATCCTGCCGACCGACAAGGGCCAGGCCCAGTCGCGTCCGCAGGACATCGAGCCGCCCCAGGATGTGAACGTGCTCATCTACCCCTATGACCCGAACAATCCGAGCGCCTATGCGCGCGGCGCCGGGGGGGTACAGTACTTCCACAACCTGTGGAACAGCAATCCGGCCAAGAACTACGCCACCCTCCGGGTCGGCAACAATGATCAGGTCTACCGCATGAACGGTCGGCTGCTGGAGAGCCATGGTGGCAATCCGCAAATGGTCCAGCATGTCGGCGAGATCCACGCCTACCTCAAGCAGTGCCTCGCCGGCGCCGATGTCGGTCGGACCCAGCCCGATCGTTCCGAGATGGATCCGATCGTGATCCACTGCTTCTCTGGTCTGCCGTGGAAGTACGCGCTGATCGCCTACGATGGCGTGCGGGGCTACGAGGCCGAGCAGGCGGGCAAGAAGGCCATCACTGCAGCCGATATGCTCACCGCGCGTGAGGTGGCGTTCGCGCCGCCGCGGCTGCGTGCCTATCACGAGTGGGAGATGGGCAAGGAACTCAACGAGATCATCCTGATGAAGTGATCGCCTCCGGGCATCACACGAACCGAAGCACGGCGCCGCTCGCGGCGCCGTGCTTCGCGTTTGGGCCCAGGCGATCGCCCCTCGTTGTGAACCGTCGGGCGCGGGCGGCGTTGGTGTCTTACGGATTGGGTGCCCGCCGCCGATGTGGCCACGGTGTACCGCCAACGCGAAGGGAGCGCTGCGATGACCATCGACGACGAGAAGCGGGAGGATGTCGCTGGCGACATGACGCCGATGATCGACATCATCTTCCTGCTGCTGATCTTCTTCCTGCTCACCACCAGTTTCATTCCCGAAGAGCAGGTGGTCGCGAACCTGTTGCCGACCCAGACCGGCCAGCGGCCACGGCCGGTCGTCGACCAGGTACAGCCGGTCAACGTGCTGATCTACCCCCATGACCGGCGTGACCCCACGGCCTATGCCCGGGGCGCTGGCGGCGTGCAGTATTTCCACCAGCTCTGGGCCAGCAGCCCGGTCACGCGCGATGCCACGCTGCGCATCGGCAACAGCGAAACGGTCTGCCGCATGCACGGCGACCTGCTGGCGCGCCCAGGCGGTGACCGGCAGATGATCCGTCACCTCCGCGTCATCCACGACTATCTCGCGCAGGCGCTCGCGCGCGCAGACGGCGTCCGCGCGCGGGAGGAACGCGCGCAGATGGATCCGATCGTGATCCAGTGCTTTTCCGGCCTGCCCTGGAAATACGCGCTGGTTGCCTATGATGGCATCCGCGCCTACGAGGCCGCCCACGGCGGTGCGCAGGGGGCCGATGACCTGTCGGCCGCGCGTGAGGTGGCCTTCGCGCCACCTCGACTGCGCGCCCATCACGAATGGGAGCTGGGCAAGGAACTCAACGAGATCATCGTGAGCAACTGAGGTGCCGCCCGCGGCCCAGGGGTCGCGATCATCGGGCACCGGCCCACCGTCCAGCCCTTCGCCGGGCGAGAACAACAATGTGGCTTTTATCAGAGGGGGCGCTGCCCCCTTGCGCCTTCGGCGCGTACCCCCACGCGCCTCTGTCGTCACTCGCCAGCTTCGCTGGCGTTTTCGGCGGCCCTGCGGGCCATTTTCGCCGAAAAGCGTTCCTCTGT
>CAZTGE010000065.1:0-21555 GCA_964612995.1 uncultured candidatus Brocadiaceae bacterium
CTGGCAGCGAGGCGGTGCGGCGTCTTGCCCGCCGCCCGGCGCGCGCATAGTCGTGACATGCCCCACCGCGCCATCGCCGCTTTCGCCCTGTTCGTCGCCGCCGGTCTGCTCGCCCAGGCCGGGTATGCGGCGGTTCTCGCAATGGCGGGAGACGGCCCCGCCCCCGCCGATAGCTGGTTGTTTCTCGGCCTGGCAGGGCTTATCGCCGGAGCCGGGATCGCGATCATGTTCGCGTTGTGGCAGCTCGGGGTCGATGTCCGCTGGAGAGAGCGGATTTTCATGGCGGTCGAGCTTATCGGTTGCCTGCTGGCCGGTCTGCAGCTGATCGTGCTGTTCGCCTGATTGCCCTCATCCCGACGCCCCATCTGCGGCCGCGTCCGGCACGGATCGACGGTCCATCGCAACTACTCTGGGGCTTCGCCCTACGGTCCTCACTGCGTGAGGACCTACCCCCCCCTGGCTTTGTCGTGGTTCGCCTGAATCTGCCAGCAGATTCAGGCGTGAGCGGATCGGCTGCGCCAAAACGTATCCGCCCTCCGGCGGCACTTGCTCCTCGGCCTGACGGCCTGCGGGGATGCGCTTGCGCTCCACGGGCCGCTGGCCCCACTGGGGCCAGCTATCGCCTGCGGCGATACCCGCTTCGCCCACCACTCGACGCCAGACCCCATCGGGTGCGATGGGGCCCCGAATATGGCCGGTAACCACTCATGCCCCATGGGCCTGAGTAGTTACGGTCCATCAGTATACCACAGCAGGTCGGTGAACGGCAGATCATCGCTGGCGGTGGCGTGGTGCGTGGCATGATTGGGGGCGTAGCGGGGCGGCCCTGCGCAGCAGGGAGAAGAGCCCTCGCGAACAACGAGCTGCGCAGGCTGCGACCGCTATGATGCGCGTTTGGGCTGCGGGCGGAGCCTGCGCTATGGATCCTTCCGTCGCAGAGGATCTTCTACTATACTGTCATGATGGATGCCGTATGACCCGCTTGCTCACGATGCTGATGTTCGTTGTGTTCCTCGGCCTGATGGTCGCCGGTTGCGGGGGGTCCAGTGGCGATGACGATGGGCAGTCGAATGATCCGGCCGATAGCGACACGGGCGGCGACACGGGCGGCGACACGGGCGGCGACACGGGCGGCGACACGGGCGGCGACACGGGCGGCGATGGCGGCGATGGCGGCGGGCCGGTCGACCCTGTGCTCGCGCTGTCGGCTCCCGACGGCGGAGAGACGCTGGTCGCCGGATCGACGGTGACCATCCGGTGGACGGCGAGCGAGCTCGACGGCCAGGACGTGCTCCTTGCCCACAGCGATGCACTCAGCACCGGAACGGATGCCGACTGGACCACCATCGCCACGGTCGCCGCCACCGCCGGGAGCTACTCGTGGACCGTGCCCAACGCGCCCGGCGGCGACAACGCCATCCTTGTCAAGACCACCGATGGAGCGCTCAGCGACACCTCGGATGCCGCGTTCACCATCACCGCGGCCGGCTTCACCATCTCCGCTCCGATCGCCGGCGAGACCTACGGCGCGGGCTTGCCGCTGGACGTGCGTTGGATCAGCGAGGGGGTGACCAGCTATGTCGAACTCGCCTATACCACCGACGCATCGGCAGCGGAACCGACCTGGATCACCATTGTCAGCGATCAGGGCGACAGCGGGGTCTACAGCTGGACCTTGCCGCAGGTGACGAGCGACGACTGCGTCCTGCGCCTGAGCGGCGAATCCAACACCCTCGGTTCCCTGAGCGGCCGCAGCGGTGTGTTCGGCATCGGGCCGGTCGGACTGGTGGTCGAGGACCCCGACGGTGGTGAGAGCCTGCGCATCGGGGAGTCGGTGGTCATCCGCTGGTACAGCAGCAACCTCGACGGTCCGGTCGACATCGCCTATACCACCGACTCCGCCGCCACCCCTGCGACCTGGGTCGACATCGCCACCGGGGTCGCGAACGATGGCGCGCATTCCTGGACCGTGCCCGACGTGGCCAGCGAACGGTGTCGCATTCGCGTTCGCAGCGCCGATGGCGCGGTCGCGGATACCTCCGACGCCGATTTCGCGATCGTCGCACCGGGAGCGGTATGGTACGTCGATGACGACGCTGCCCCGGGCGGCGATGGGCGTAGCTGGGATGCAGCGTGGAACGACCTCGCCGATGCCCTCGATGCCGCGTCTGCGGGTGAGGAGATCTGGGTCGCGGCCGGCACCTACACCCCGGGTTCCGTGCGCGGCGACTTCTTCGATATGAAGAGCGGGGTCGCGCTCTATGGCGGCTTCGCGGGCGATGAGATCGAGCGTGACGCGCGTGATTGGACCGCCCACGCGAGCGTGCTCTCGGGTGACATCGGAGCCTCCGGGGACACGAGCGACAATTCCTACCATGTGGTCGAATGCCACGGGGACACCGATGTGGTGATCGACGGCTTCACCATCGGTGACGGTCATGCCAACGGGGAGCATGACAAGGCCTACGGCGCCGGCGTGTCCTGCATCAACGAGGCCCGACTGCGGTTGGCCCATTGCGTCTTCCGCGACAACGTCGCCGACCTCGCCAAGGGCGGTTCCGGCGGCGCCCTGCGTGTGGGATCGAGCGTATTGCGCGTCGAGCACTGCGTCTTCGCCGGCAATTCCGCACCCTACGGCGGTGCCATCGCCATCTCCTCGAATTGCATCGATGTCGAGCTGATCGGAACCGTGTTCATCGACAACACTGCCGGTTTCGGTGGCGGAGCTATCAGTGCATGGAAAAATGCCGATCCGGTGCTGACCAACTGTCTGCTGGTCGGAAACACGGCCGGCGACGGCCAGGACTCGGGCGAAGGCGGTGTGCTCCATGTTACGGAAGATAGCGCCGTGCGGATGGTCAACACGGTGCTGATCGACAACCATGCTGGCACGTCGCCGATCGTGCATGACGCCGGCTCCGATGGCGTCGGATTCGATCATTGCCTGATTCCGGGCAATGCCTCGGGTGATGGTTGGGATACGGGGCTGGGTGACGATCTCGGCGGCAATCTCGGCGCGGCGGACCCCGGCTTCGTCGATGCGGCCACTCCGGATGGCGCCGACGGGATCTGGGGCACGGCCGACGATGGTCTGGTGCCGGCCGCGGAATCGCCCTGTATCGATGCTGGCAACGACACCGCGCTGCCCATGACCACCGACCTCCGTGGCGATCCACGGCAGGTGGGGACGGTGGACATCGGCGCCTACGAGGTCCAGGGGGGCGGCGGCTGACGACCGATCCGTGCGTTTGGATCAGTCGCTGTCGTCGTTGTCCTGCTGCGCGCGTTGCGTGCCGGCTGACCCCGCTTCGTGGACCGAGTCGTCGGCGACGAAGGCGCCGCGCTCGCCCTGGGGGCGGTCCTCGCCGACGGTGCTGTCGCGATCGGTCTGGTGTTCGATCTCGCTGTTGATCAGCGCCGCGAGGATGATGCAGGCCATGGTCAGCTGGAGCCAGAGCAGCAGGAGTATCAGGCCGGCCATCGCACCATAGATACGATCGGGCCGAGCCAGTTCGGTCACGTACCAGGAGAACAGGCCCGAGGCCAGCAGCCAGAGGATGGCGGCGAAGATTGATCCGCCCTGGATCCAACGCCAACGTGGAGGACGGCGGTAGGTGGCGTAGCGCGTCAGGATGGCTTGGACCCCCAACAACATCAGTGCGAGCAGCACCGTGCGGATGCCTTCGGCGAACCACTGCCAGGCGATCGGGATGTTGACCCAGTTGAGCAGCGCCGGGGCCATGACCAGGAGAATGACCGAAAACACCAGGAACAGCGCCAGGGCTACGCCGATGCCTGTGCCGAGCAGGCGCACGAGGAAGATGTTGCGCTCCTCGCGTTGATAATAGACGCGATTGAGCACCGCCATCAACGCCAGGGTCCCGTTGCCCAGGCTCCACAGTGCGATCAGGACCGAGATCACCAGGCCGGTACCCAGTTCGGCCGGTGATGATTCGGCCAGACGCCGGGAATTGTCGATCACTGTTTCGCGGATCTGTTCAGGCAGGAAGCCCAGGGCCGATTCAAGTGCCGACACCACCTCTTCCGGTTCGGTGATCAACCCGGTGAATGCGGCCACGGCCACCAGCAGGGGGAAGAGGGTGAGCAGGGCGCGGAAGGCGAGCCCGGCGATGGCGACCGGGAGCTGTTCCTCGGACCAGCGCCGCCACACCCGGCCGAGGATCTGCATCCATCCGCGCGCGGGGATCTGGGTTGGCCAGTCGGCGCGCGCGCCGACTGGATCGCTCGAGGCGGGGTTCGCTTCGCGCTGCGCTTCCGGCTGTTCGGCCTCGGCGGTGTCGCTGCGTGCGGCGTGCGGCCCGGAAGCAGACTCCTGCGGCTCGCTCATGGCTTCAGCGCGGGTCTGGGGCTATGGACGCAGTGCGGCGCGGCACGTCTACTCGCGGGTGAGCAGCCAGGTGACCAGGCCACCCGCGAGCAGGCCGAGTCCGAAGGCCGACGAGGTGAAGGCCAGCGGACGGCGGGCGATGGTCTCCTGCGATTCGCTGATGCCGTGGCGGACGCCGTCGGTCACCTTGTGCGTCGCGTTGGCCGCGCCCTCGCGCAGGGATTGCAGGCGGCTGCCCTTCAGCTTGCGGATCTCCTTGCGCAATTCCTCCATCCGGCTTTCCAGTGTGCTCATGACATCGTTGCTGTTCATGGTTCGCTCCCGCTCTCGCGTTGTTTCGGGTGAAGCGCAGGCGGTCCTCCGCTGCGCGTTTGTATGGTTCGATGCTAGGTCTGCGTGCGGGCCGACAAACGCCTGTGAACCGATGTGCCGATGTGCGGAGTATTGCTTGCGATGCAGACCGGCTCCGGCTCGCGACGGCGGGATCGGGGCCTGACCGGACGGAGAACTCAATCGATGCCTGAGACGCCGAGCGCAGAGAACGGATCGCCCACCGATCGCTGTCGATGTTGTTTTCCGGCGCTGCGACTGGTGGTCTACATCGCGGTGGTCGGTCTGGCGGTGGTCGCACGCAACGTGTTGTTGCTCGGGTTCGCCGCGGTCCTGTTCTCGGTGCTGGTCAGCGCCGTGATCAATCGTGGAGCACGCTGTTTCCACCTGCCTCGCTGGCTGGGCATGCTGCTGCTGTTCTTCCTCGTGGTCGGCGTCGGCGGGCTCTCGCTCGTGTTGCTCGCAGATCCCCTGGTCGGACAGACCCGGACCCTGCTCGATCGCCTGCCGGCCGCTTTCGATAGCGTCATGGCGCGCTTGGAGAGCTGGTTTACGGGCATGACGGGCAACGACAAAGGTGGCGGGAACGGCGGTCCGGCCCTGAGCCAGATGGTCGGCTGGACCCGCCAGGCCTTGTCGGTCACGCTCACCGTGGGCACCGGTGTGGCGGTGCTGGTGGTCATCACCAGCTATCTTGCGGTCGAGCCACAGACTTATCGCCGCGGCATCCTGCTGCTCGTACCGCCGCGCTGGCGCTCGACTGGCGATCGGCTGCTCACCCGCTTGCATCACGACATCGAGTCGTGGTTGATGGGAAAATTCCTGTCGATGTTCTTCGTGGTCATCATGACCGTCGTCGGGCTGTTGATCCTCGGCATCCCCGCGGCCATCGTGCTCGGGCTGATCGCCGGGGCACTGACCTTCGTGCCCAATTTCGGGCCCATCGCCTCGGCGATCCCCGCCTTGCTGCTCGCGCTCGGCGAGGGCGGCCTGTGCCTGACCCTGTGGGTCGGGGGGCTGTACGTTCTCATCCAGGTGCTGGAGGGCTATCTCGTCACGCCCTTGATCCAGCGGCGGGTGGTCTCGCTGCCACCGGCCTTGCTGCTCTTCGGCCAGACCCTGGCGGCGGTGTTGTTAGGCCCCCTCGGACTGATCCTGGCCGCGCCGCTGACGGTGATGATCAAATCCACCGTCCTCGAGCTCTACGTCGACGATGGCGATGACAGTGCGACCGAGGACCTGGATGAACAGGCTTCGGACCAAGCCGACGACGATGAGTCCGGCGACAGTGACGCGACGTGATCACGGCAGAGATCGCGTCTTCGCTTCGGCCGTGTGCAGGGCGTTCACTGCGGTCGTCCCCGCGCGCTGTGAAGCCCACTGCGGTCGCAGCGTGCGGAAGAACGGCGGCCGGAGGAGGCGAGTCTGCGATGGTTGGTGTTCGTCATGGTTACACAACGGTTACGGACATGCGCCGTGAACTACCATCCAGGTTCAGCGAAGGGAGAATTGCATGCGACCTCTTATGAGCGCCCTCGCCATGGCCGCCTGGATCGGTGGTAAGGACCATATCAAGACCATGCTCCGCGATGCGGTACGGCATTACATGATCCTGATGCTGCTGGTCGCGCTGCTCTGCGTGCTGGGCCTCGGCGCGCTGCTGGCGCTCAGCTTCGCTGTCTACCACGCCCTGGTTCCCGAGCTGACCCCGGGTGTCGCCTGGCTGTTGATCGCTCTGGTCTACGGCCTCGGCGCTGCCGCAATGCTGATCGTGATACTCATCAAAACGCGCCACCGGCACTGAGCCGGCGCGCCCCACCGCCCCCGGTGCCATGCGCTACGAGAAGGCGTGCACCCCAGAGAAGAGAGGACACCCCATGGCCAAATCCGCAGAGAACCAGGAGACCCGCGCCGCTGAACAGGCCGAAGCCGAGAAGCTCCGCGCCGAGATCGAAACGCTGCAGGAGGACCTGCGGGCGATCAAGGATTCGCTGCAGACCGAAGGGCGTCTGGTCATGCACGACATCGGTGAACGCTGTCGCGCCAAGGGCGACCAGGCGGTCGGCCGCGCGCGTGATTGTATCTCCGAGCAGCCGCTGGCCAGCGTCGCCATCGCTGCTGGAGCCGGGATGATCCTCGGCTTCCTGTTGCGACGCTGAGCCGGACCGACAGTTCCGCGCACCGGGATCGACCAGACGACCATCGATCCGCCCGCACGGGCCAGGGTCGCGCTCGGGTTTCTCGCGGCGCGCCTTCGGGGCCGATGTATGCGGGAGGACCTGCATGAACGGGGACATCTCATGGAATACCGGACGCTCGGCCGTTGCGGCCTGAAGGTCAGCGCGATCTCGATCGGATCGTGGCGCACCTATGGCCAGCAGGAGGGTATCGACCGCGCCGATGCCTGCCTCAGCGCCGCCTACGATGCGGGCGTCAACTACTTCGACGGTGCCGAGGCCTATGGCGACGGAGCAGCGGAAGAAGCGCTGGGTGCGGTGTTCGCCCGCCACGCCTGGCCGCGCGACACCTACATTGTCTCGAGCAAGGTGATCAAGGTCGGTGACGCCCCGACCCAGCGCGGGCTTTCGCGCAAGCACCTGGTCGAGGCCTGTGATGCCGCGCTGCGGCGGATGGGACTGGACTACCTCGACCTGTTCTTCTGCCATCGGCCAGATCCGGCGACACCGCTCGAAGAAATCGTGCACACGATGAACGAACTGATCACCCGCGGCAAGATCTGCTACTGGGGTACAAGCGAGTTCGTCTCTGGCGATCTGATGCAGATGTATTCCTACGCCGAGCGTCACGGCATGGTCGGTCCGACGATGGAGCAGACCCGGCACAACCTGTTGTTCCGCGAGCGTGTGCACGGTGAGCTCAAGCCGCTGTTCGCGCGCTACGGTCTCGGGACCACGATCTACTCCCCCTTGGCGGTGGGCATCCTCACCGGCAAATACAACGATGGCATCCCTCCGGACAGCGCGGTGGCCAAGGGCGGCGAGGACATGAAACGTCGGCTCGAGGGGGGCGTCCTGGAGCAGACCCGTCAGCTCGCTGCGCTGGCTGATGAGTTGGGGATCAGCTGCGCCCAGCTCGCGCTCGCCTGGTGCCTCAAGGATCCCAACGTCAGCACCGCGATCATCGGGGCCTCGAAGAGCGAGCAGGTTGCCGACAACGCCGCCGCGGTCGATCAGCTCGACCGGCTGGATGAGGACGTGATGGCGCGTATCGCTGCGATCATCGACTGAAGACCAGTCGACCATTGGCATCGCTGAAGCCGGCACTAGCCTGCGCTCAGACTGAATCCGCCGACGCGTTCCGGAGAGCGATGGAGGTCTGCGCGCGAATGGACATCACGGTCAAGGTTCTCGCCGTCATCGGCGTCGTGTCGTTGTTGTTGATCGCCAGTTGCGTCGGTTGTGCGGTGATGGTCTACAACGCGATCTCCGACATGCCTGCGCATCACAGCCGCGAGGCGATCGCAGCGCGCTATCCCGAGCTGATCAGGCAGGTGGATGCGATCCTGGCCGGGCAGGGTCCGAGCGGGCTCTCCGAAGCGGAGCTACCTGCCGGGCTGCTGGCGGTGTTCCGTGAGGAGCCGAAGCAGACGGGTCCGCCCGATTACACCCCGATCCATCCGGCGCACCTCCGGGTGGAGAAGCGTAGCCACTCGATCCTCAATGGCGGCGGCAGCGTGGCGGTGTCGCTCGACGGCCAGCGCTACGATGCGGTGGCCTACATCCTCGATGCCGGCGACACCAGCTACCTGCTGGCCCTGCGCGACTGGCAGCCGGAGCCGGCGGCGGATGCGCCGTGAACCGCGATGCGTCGCGGCCGGCCTGCTGGTCTTCCTGCTCCTCGGTGCCTGCACCACACGGGTGATCCCGCCCGGGTCGGTCGCCGATCCGGTGACCGTCTACCTCGTCGAATCCGGGTGGCATGCCACCGTCTGCCTGCCGGAGGGCGACGGCCATGTCAGCTGCTGGGACTACGGCGAATGGGCCTATTTCGCCAAAGGCCGTGACTATTGCTGTCGCGCGATCCCCGCGGCCTTGTGGCCCACGCGTGCCACCCTGGCGCGGTGCCGCTTCCTGGTCGGCAGTGCCCCGGAGGCAGCAGTCCAGGCGATGCTCGAACGCTGGCTCCACGGAGAGCGGTCGTGGCGTTTCACGGTTGAACGTGCGCGTAGCGAAGACCTGCAGGACAAGCTCGCTGCGCTGTTCGCGCAGGCGGCCGACACGCGGATCCAACCCACCGAGCACCCGACGCAGTTCGTGCACCATCCGCAGTCCTATCACCTGTTCAGCACCTGCAATCACATGACCAAGCGCTGGCTGCGGCGTCTTGGTTGCGCCATCGCCGGGCCTTGGTTGAGCTGGGACTACGCGGTCGCACAGCCGGCGGGCGGGGAGTGAGTGACGAAGGATCGGCCAGCAACGCGCACCGGCTCGGGGTGCAGATGCGGGCTACCGCATCGATTTGACAGCCGTTGGTGGCCATGCCGGCTCAGCGGCGTTCGGCGGCGTAGAAGCGCTGCAGATCCTCGAGCACGATGTAGGCCAGTGGGACGATGCACAGCGCGATCAGGGTCACGAACAGCACGCCGAAGCCGAGGCTGAGGGCCATGGGCACGAGGAAGCGGGCCTGGGTGCTGGTGGCGAAGATCATCGGGGCGAGGCCGAAGAAGGTGGTCAGGCTGGTCAACAATACCGGCCGGAACCGCCGGGTACCGCCGGCGATCACCGCGTCCCGCAGCGCGGCTCCCGCAGCGCGGCGGCGGTTGATCTCGGCGGTGAGGACCAGCGAGTCGTTGACCACCACTCCGGCGAGGGCGACCAGGCCGAGGATGCTCACCAGGCTGATATCGAAGCCGAGCAGCACGTGTCCGGCCAAAGCTCCGACCAGGCCGAAGGGCACCGCGGCGACGATGATCACCGGTTGGACGTAGCTGTTGAAGGCGGTCGCCATCAGTGCATACATCGCCACGAGCGCGACCAGCAGGCCGGCGATCAGCGAACCCATGGCGTCGCGGCGTTGTTCCTGGGTTCCGGCGACCTCGTAGGCGAGACCCGGATGTTCATCGAGCAGCTTCGGCATGACAGTGGTGGCGAGGTCGCCGGTGACCGCATTGGCACTGGCCACCCGGCGGTCGGTGTCGGCGCTGACTGTGA
Organism: uncultured candidatus Brocadiaceae bacterium; assembly: GCA_964612995.1. GTDB lineage: Bacteria > Planctomycetota > UBA11346 > UBA11346 > UBA11346 > SLQH01. The sequence goes on from CAZTGE010000065.1 coordinate 9,850, forward strand.
TCACGCGTTGGCCGTTGTCGCGCTGGATGCTGGTATAGGCGCGCGTACGCACGAGCCGTGCGGCACGGCGCAGGGGGATCGGCTCCCCGGTGGGGCTGATCAGCTCGAGTTCGCGGAGTTCGTTGAGGTCGTCGCGTTGGTGGCGGGGGCGGCGGACATAGATCCGCAGCTCGTCCCGGTTGCGTTGTAGACGCAGGGCCTCCGCACCGAAGTAGGCACCACGGATCTGCATCGCCAGGTCGCGTTCGGTCAGCCCGGCGCTGCGACCCGCCGGCAGCAGTTCGAAGCGGATCTCGGGTTGCCCGCGATCAAAGCCGGGATCGACGTCGCGCACGCCGCGGTAGGTCTGCAGCACCGCAGCCAGCCTGCGAGCGGCATTTTCGAGGGTGCGCTGATCATCGTGAGCGAGCCGGATGCTGATGTCCGCGCCACTCGAGGCGGCGGCGGTGTAGCGTAGCGACAGCCGTCGGGCGCCGGGGATGGTGCCGATGTGTTCACGCCAGCGCTCGGCGACCTGCGATGCGCTGACATCGCGTGTATCGGCCTGGGTCAGCTGGATCGCGACGCTGCCGAGGTGGGCACCGGCGTCGGTCCGCCCGCCAGCGACCGCCTCTTCGCCAGCGGTGGTGATCCCCAACTCCGCGAGCACCCCGCGGCCGACGTCCTCCTCGCAGTTCGCGAGCACCGTGCGGGCGCTGCGGGTCAGGCGTTCGAGTGCCGCCTGGGTCTGCTCTGGCGCCGTCCCACTGGGCAGTTCGAACTCGGCGCCGACGATATCGTGTTCGATCCGGGGCAGGAAGGTAAAGGAGATACGGTCGCTGGAGACGTAGGCCACCGCGGCGATCAGGAATGCCGCCGCCACCGCCAGGGCGGCGTAGCGCCAGCGGATGAGACCGGCGAGCAGCGGACGGTAGTGGCGTTCTACCAGGCCTTCGAGCCCGTTGGCGATACGGTGCTGGAAGCGTTCGTAGGCGGCCAGGGGGCCGCGCAGCCGCCAGGTCAGCGCATGGCCGATGTGGGTCGGCAGGATGAAGAAGGCCTCGATCAGTGAGAGCAGCAGGATGGGGATCACCACGCTGGGGATATTGATGAAGAACTTGCCGAAGGTCCCCGGCACCAGCAGCAGGGGGACGAAGGCGACGACGCTGGTGAGCACGGCGAAGACCACCGGCAGGGCGACGCTGCGGGTGCCGGCGATCGCCGCGCTCAGGGGCTCGCAGCCGCGTCGGTGGTGTTCGAAGGCCGCCTCGGCCACGACGATCGCATCGTCGACCACGATGCCCAACACCAGGATGAAGGCGAAGAGCGAGATCATGTTGATGCTGATGCCGAAGGCGGACATGGCGAACACCGCGCCGAGAAAGCTGATCGGGATGCCGAGCGTGACCCACAGCGCGAGACGCAGGTCGAGGAACACGCCGAGGACCACCAGCACCAGGGCCAGGCCGAGGATGCCGTTGCGCACCAGCAAGCCGACGCGCGAGCGGAACATCTCGCTGCTGTCGTTCCAGCGGGTGAGTTCGACGGTCGGCGGCAGGCGATCGCGTAGGTCACGCAGGACCTCGTCGACCGCATCGGACACGCTCAGCGGCGTCTGATCACCGACGCGGTAGACACGGACCCGGGCCGCCTGCTGGCCATTGAATCGGGTCCAGCGGTCCGTCTCGCGGAAGGTCTCGCGCACTGTTGCGATCTCGCCCAGGCGCAACAGCTCGCCGCTGTCGTCGGCGAGGATCATTATTGCGGCGACCTCGGCCGCCGTCTTGCGCCGGCTGGCCACGCGCAGGGAGGTCTCGCCGTCGGGATCGTCGATATCGCCGCCAGCGATCTCGACCGAGGCGGCATCGATGCGTGCGGCGATGCGGGCAGGGGTCAGACGGTAACGGCGCAGGGTCGCCTGTTCGATCGCGACCTCGATCTCGGGCGGTGGCAGGCCGGCGATGTCGACCTGGGTGATCTCGTCGTGGGCGCGCAGGGCTTCGCGCACCCGCTCCGCGGCGTGATCGAGTTCGCGGCGATCCTCAGGCCCGGAGACGATCAGCGAGAGGACCTGGCGTCGGTTGCTGCTCAGGCTGATCACGGGTTCCTCGGCATCGGCGGGAAAGGTGGCGATGCGGTCGACCGCGCTCTTGATGTCGTCGAGGGCCTGGGTGTCGTCGGCCCCGAGGCGCAACTCCGCGCGGACCAGGGCCACGCCCTCGCGCGCGGTGGCACGGACCTCGTCGACCCCGTCGATGCCGCGTACCACCTCCTCGATCGCGAGCACGATGCCTTCTTCGATCTCCTCGGGGCTGGCGCCGGGATAGACCACGCGCACGGTGACCATGTCGAGGCGGATCTCGGGGAAGACCTCCTGGGTCAGGCGCGGCAGCAGCAACGCGCCGCCGACGAGCAGGAAGGCCATCAGCAGATTCGCCGGCACCCGTCGGCGCGCCATCCAGGCAATGGGTCCGGGGCGGGTGCCCGGATCGTCGCGCTCAGCGACCATTGTCAGTCGTGCCTCCGTTGGCGCTGTCGGTCTGTTCGGCGTCGATCCGGCGCAGGGGCATGCCGCGCATCGGTCGCGCCAGGGGCGAGACCACCACCCGGTCGCCATCTGCCAGCCCCTCGCGGATGTAGACCGCGTCTTGGGTGCGAGCGACGATCCTCGGTTCGATGATCGCGAGGGTGTCGTCATCGCCGTAGACATGGATGCGCTCGCCGTCGATCAGCGCCGCCTTGGGCACGCGCAACAGGTCCTGGCGCTGCGGGCCATCGATCACGACCTCCACGAATCCGCCCAGCAACAGGGGCGGCCCTTCGGGGGTGTCGATCGGGGTCTGCGGTGCTTCGACCGCGATCAGCACCCGGGCCATGCGTGCGGTCGGACTGACATCGGGCAGCAGTGCGATGGCATGGCCGGCGTAGCTCCAGCGGCCGTCGGCATGGTCGACGAGCACCCGCGCCGCGGAGGCCTCGCGCCCATCCGCGGTGAAACGGATCAGCGGCAGACGTTCGACCGGCACCGCCACCACCACGTGGTAGGGGCTTCGGGCCACCAGTTGGGCCAGGGTCAGCCCCGGCTGGACCACATCGCCGGTGGCGGCGTGCTCGCTACGCACCACCGCGGGGAAGGGGGCGCGGATGGTAGTGCGGGAGAGCTCGAGTCCGGCCTGATCGACGGCGGCCTGGGCCCGGGCCACCGCCGCGCGCGCCTGCGCGACCAGTGGCTCGCGCAGCACCAGTTCGCGCTCGGGCTCGATGCCGGCGTCGGCCAGCTCGTCGGCCAGCAGGGCGAACTCGCTGTGGGCGACCCGCTGGCGTGCCTCGGCGCGGACCAGCTCGGCCCGAACGCTGCGCAGTTGCGCCTGGGCCCGGGTCAGCGCGAGACGGTAGTCGGCGTCATCGATCTCGATCAGCACCGTGTCGGCGGCGAATCGTGCACCCGGGCGCAGATCCGGGTGCACCGCTGTGATCCGGCCGGTGATCCGAGCGGCGACCTCGGCGGTGCGCGCCGCTTGGACCTCGCCGTAGCCACGTATGCGCAGGGTGAGATCGGTCACGGCGACCTCGGCGGTGCGTACCGCGCTACGTGCACGCTGGGCCGAGGCGCGTTGCGGTGGCTGCGAGGTCGCGCGCCAGTAGACGGCCAGGACCAGACCGGCGGCGACCAGCACCAGCGTCAGGCCGATGCGCAGCAGGCGGACGGTCGACCGTTTCATCGCCGCTCCTCCGGCAGGCGCCAATCGCCGCCGAGCGCACGGTAGAGGCTGACGCGACCGATGAGCAGGTCCCGGCGCCGCGCGAGCTGGTGCATGTGGGCGCGCAGCTTCGCGATGCGGGCCTCGAGCACCGACGGCGCGGGTTCGAGGCCGTGGGCGTAACGGCGGTGATGTGCCTCGAGGCTGGCTGCCTGTCGGTCGGCACGCCGATCGGCGGAGCGCAGCGCATCTGCGGAATCGCGGTTGGCCACCAGGGCGTCCTCGACATCGGCCAGGGCCTGGAGCAGGACCTGGCCGAAACCGGCGAGCGCCTCCTGCTCGTCGGCCCGGGCGAAGTCGATGCGCGCTTGTCGCCGGCCACCGTCGAAGAACACGTGGCTGATGGCACCGGCGATACGCCACAGCAGCTGCTCGAGCAGCCCGCCTGGCTGATCGGCGCGATCGAATACCGCGGCTTCGAGTTGCACGCGCGGCCAGCGGTCGGCGAGCCGCGCCGCGAGGCGCCGGTTGGCTGCAGCCACGTCGCGGATCGCCGCGCGGACATCGGGGCGCCGACGCAGAAGGTCGGCCGGCACCCCGCTGTCCGGCAGGTCCGGCACCGATGGCAGCGATGTGGTCTGCAACACCAGTTCGCCGGGATCGAGCCCCACCAGCAGGGCCAGGGCGTGGCGGGTCTGCTCCAGCCGGGTGCGCAGATCGCTGATCTGGATGGCGGCCTGCTCCCGGGTGGCGGCGGCGGCGTGGACGGCGGTGGCGGTGGTGCGGCCGCGGGCATAGCGGACACGCTGCAGCGCGAGCAGTCGCCCGGCGCTGCGTTCCATCTCTTCGGCCAGCTCCAGGCTCTCTCGCGCGGCGATGGCCGTGAGCCAGGTCTCGGCGATGCGGCCGGCGAGGCTGACGCGTAGCGCCGCGACCTGTTCGGCGCTGGCCTCGGCCGCGAAGCCCGCGGCTTGCTGTTCGTCGGCCAGCCTGCCCCAGAGATCGATCTCGTAGCTGGCCGAAAGCGACGTGTGCCAGGTCTCTTCGATCACGGTCGTCTCGGGCAGATCCCCGCCGGCGAGCCCGGCGGTGGGGGAGGCTCCGCCGCCAGCGGCGCTGGGGTCGAGCGCGCGGCCAATGTCGACGGTGCTGATGCGGCTGCGCGACGCACCGACCTCGGCCTGCACCGACGGCCAGCGGGTGCTGCCCGCGAGCCGGGCGCGGGCTCGGGCCTGGCGCATCCGGGCGACTGCAGCGCGCAGTTCGAAGCTGTGGTCGGTCGCGCGCTCGATCAGCGCGGCGAGTTCCTCTGTCTGCCAGTGAGCGAACCACGTTGCGAGGGGAATGGGATCGGCCTCTTGTGGGCTGGCGTAGTGCGCATGAAGTCCGCGCACCTGGGGTGTCGGCGGCATCTCGCGACCGCAGCCCGCGGCCAGGATCACACATCCGATAACGCTGGCGCGCCACGGGTGTGGCCGGCTGCGTTGGTCGCCCGGCGGGGCAGGACAGGACAGGTGCAGAGACAAGGCGCGGCGGGGGATGGCGGTTCCTTCATGCTGCAGGGCGTCAGGCGGCGGAAGCAGTGCAGCGCCACCGACCATTGCACTATTAGAACCTCGGGGCGGACCTACACGCCGGTTTCGCATCGCGTGTCGTTGTCGGTCGGATACACGCGCCGATGGTGCGCACGGACTGAGCGGTCTCACGCGTTGACAGCAGCCGACCGGGGTGCTGGAATCCGTGCATGAGCGCGTCTGCAGATTCCCCATTCCGCATCCATGGCGTCGGCTGTTCGCTGGTCGATCTGGTCTACAACAACGTCGATTTCTCGGGTCCGGCCTTCCAGCGGTACGCTTCGCGCCAGCCCGGCGATGGCGGGCTGGTGCCCGGCGCGTTGGTCTTCGGAGAGGATCTCGAGCGTTTCGCAGGCGAGCCGATCGAGACCATTCTCGCGGCGCTGTGCGGCGATCGCCCGGCCGATTCGCGCACCGTCGGTGGTCCGGCGATCGTGGCGCTGGTCGCTGCGGCGCAGTTGCTGCACGATGCCCCGGCCCAGGTCGCGTTCTTCGGGCGCAAGGGCGAGGACGACGACGCGCGCGCGATCGACACGATCCTCGCGCGCACCCCGGTGGATACGTCCCACTACCGCAGCTGCGACGCCCACACGCCCTTCACCCGCGTGCTCAGCGACCCGGGCTACCAGGGCGCCGGCGAGCGGCTGTTCATCAACGAGATCGGCGCGGCGCATCGCATGACCCCGGCGTCGCTCAGCGACGCGTTCTTCGATGGCGACATGGTCCTCTTCGGCGCCACCGCGCTGGTGCCGCCGATCCACCGTGATCTGACCACACTGCTCGAACGCGCGAAACAGCGCGGGGCCTACACCGTGGTCACCACCGTCTACGACTTCCCCAACGAGCAGCGCGATCCCAGCGCGCCCTGGCCGCTGGGCGACACCGCGCGCTCGTTGCCGTTGATCGACTGCCTGCTCGCCGATGCCGAGGAAGCGCGGCGGATCAGTGGCGAGGACGACCTCGATCGGGCGCTGTCCTTCTTCGCCGCTGGCGGGGTCGGCGCGGTGGCGATCACCGACGGCATCCGTCCGCTGCGCGTGGCCTGCCAGGGCCGCGAATTTCGCCAGAACGTGTGCCGCCAGGTCGACGACGAGCTGGTGAGCTTCACCGGCCAGGGCGATACCACCGGCTGCGGCGACAACTTCGCCGGCGGGACCATCGCCGAACTGGCGCGGCAGCTGCTTGCGGGCGAGGAGCTCGACTTCCCGCGCGCGGTGGCGATCGGGGTGTGCACCGGTGGCTCGGCCTGCTTCCATCTCGGCGGCACCTGGCTCGAAGAGCGCCCAGGGCTCAAGGCCGAACGGGTGGCGCGGCTGCACGCGGCCTATGCCGCGCAGCTGCGCGCCGAGGCGGCTGGCGCCTGAGGCTCAGCCCTCGCCGTCGTCGATGACCGCGACCCAGAGCAGGTACTCGACCAGCGGTGCGAGCCCGGCGAACCGGCGGACGTTGCCGAGCGCCTGTGCCGTGATGTGGAGCGGGCTGATCCAGCTGTCGATCGGCACCGTCGCGCCGTGGCGCTCGAGCTGCACCTCCACCACCCGTTGCGCCGCGCCCAGCGCGGGGGCGCGGAACGGCCTGACGATGAACGAGTCGACCCAGATCCCATCGCCGCTGCTGTTGCGCGTGCGCAGGCCGACCACGCCGCGTTGGGTCGCGCTGGCCTTGGTCACGTCGTGTTGGACGTACCAGCCGCCGATGACTGCGTCGATCGCGTTGTCGTTCGGATCGAGCCGTGAGCGCCCGTGCTGATCGAGCAACTGGAGGTAGACGTCCATCGTCGTCGGGTCGTTGTCGCGGCTGGGGCCGGTCATCAATCGCAGGGTCCAGAATTCGCCTGGATCCATCGCGGTGCCGGTGTCGTCCTCGCCCGGATCGTCGAGTATGCTGATCGACCCGCCCGGGGCGCTGATGCTGGCGCTGCCGATGCGGGTGGCCGCGGCGTCGTCGCCGGCGACGTGGCTGAGCAGACCGTAGCCGAAGTGCTGCGAGTTGTTCTCGCCGCGTGCGAAGCGGGTCTCGAGCTGTACGTACTGCAGGTCGGCCGCGCCCTCCCACAGGATGTCGCGATTGGTCCATCCGGTGATCGCGAGCAGGGGGGTGGTCGAGGGCGAGACGAGATAGGCCGGCGGGTCGGCCACGCCCAGATCGTCGGCCCCGGCGGTGGCGCGCCAGTCGGCCGGGATCGCGCCATTCGCGGTGCCGACGAAGAACTCTCGGTAGAGCAGCGCCGAGAACTCCTGGGTGCTGGCCATGCCGCTGTGATTGACGGCAGTGAAGCGCAGGTGTAGCGGCACCGAGGGATCGATGCCGTCGATGGTCGCCCGCGAGTCGGTGAGACCGTCGATCGTGGTGTAGGGGCCACCGGGGCTGGTGGCCCAGTCCACACTCCAGGATTCGGGCAGGGCGGCGAGATCGGCCGGATCGGCGACGCCCCAGTCGAGCCGGATCGCCCCGGCCGCGGCGTCGACCACGATCAGCGGATCGCTCGGCAGCGCCGGAGCCGTCGAGCCCCAGCAGAGGCTGAGCACGCGCGGTGGCGAGAGCACGCCGTCGACCAGCACCCGGACGCGATAGTAGTAGGTCACGCCCGGTACGATCGCCGGATCGCGGAAACCGGTGTGGCCATCGCCGTCGAGTTGCCAGCTCTGCAGGTCGGTGGTGAAATCCGGATCGGTGGCGCGCTCGATCAGCACGCCGTCTTCGTTCGCGTTGGTATCGATCCAGGAGAGATCGACGGCGCTCGCGGCGATGTCGATGCGTGCGCGCAGATCGCCGACGGTGAACGGCCCCCGGCCTTCGATCGCGCCGACATCGCGCTGGCTGCCGACCGGTGCGCGGCCGCAGAAGTCGCGCGTGACCGGGCCGGCCGTCTGCCAGGCGTGGAGCTCGGCGATGTCGGTGCGCGCGTCGGCGAGCGTCGCCTGGCACACACGCATGAAGTCGATCGCACCGTGGAGGTGCCGGGCGTCGTGGCGATCGGCGCCGACGATGAAGTCGGCGCTGGTGCTCAGCGACGCGTCCGGGCTCAAGGCGGTGCTCTGGGTGGCGACCAGCGCGCCGTCGCGGTAGATGCGCAGTTCGCCCGCGGTCCGGTCGCATTCGGCCAGCAGGTGATGCCAGGCGCCGTCGTCGATCGGCTCGTTCGTGCGCACCGTGTCGTCGGCGCCGTCGCTGGCGATGGCGAAGCAGGCGCGACCGTCGGCGTCGACATACAGGCGGTAGCCGGTCGTGCCGTCGTACTTGCCGAGGATCGCGGCGTCGCGCGCTCCGGCGTCGACCCGGATCACGGTCTCGACGAGCAGATTGCAGGTATCCATGTCCAGGGTCTTGCGCAGCCCACCGGGATAGCGCATGACCTGGTCCTCGCCGTAGAGCGGCTTGCCGTCGCCGTCGTAGCCGCCGCTGGGCTCGGGCAGGATCCAGGGCGCGGGCGGCAGGTCCTTGTTCCAGTCGGCGATGGTGATGCGGATGTCGTCGTGCATCAGCGCATGGCTGATGCGGGCGCTGCGACTGCCGTCGAAGCGCAACGCGCCGGCGGTCCAGTTCTCGCACGTGCCGTTGATGTAGGATTCGATCGTGGCGCTGGACACCGTCAGCTCGTGGGCGGGGATCTTGTAATACATCGCGCGGTGGAAGTGGGCCCGGGTCATGTAGAAGTGGAAGTCGAGCACCCGATCAGGGGCGCGATGATCACGGTTGAAATGCCATTCGCCGACGGTGGCGGCGAGCGACCAGGGCACGAAATAGTCGACCCCGGCATCACGCCCCGGGCTGTCACCCGCGGGCCGGAAATCGGCCATCCCCGCCGCCGGCGTGACCACCCGCGGCAGGTCGCGCGCGATCGGCAGCGAACTGGCGCGTTGCCCCAGTTCGCCGAGCCGCAGGGGATAGGCCATCATCTGGGCCGCGAGCTCGGGGATGGTGTCGGCGCTGACGTCCTGCTCGGCGCCGCGGTCAACGGTGACCAGGGTGCCGGCTTCGGCCGGACCGTGGAACACGTTGCGCGCATAGGCCAGGGTGCCGGCGCCGTCGATGCCCGACGCCGCGTCGTCGCCGCCGCCGATCAACGAGGGGTTGCCGCCGTGGTTGGAGTGGACGAAGTGCCTGGTGATGTCGACCAGCAGGTTGCCGAGCATGTCGTTGCGGTTGCCGGAGGTGCCGCCGAAGCCGGACCCGGCTCCGAGACAGGTGTTGTTGACGAACTGGTTGAGGAAGCCGAAGACGTTGAAGTAGGCGGGGCGTACGCTGGTGTAGGGGTCATCGGGGTCGTAGCGGCGCGACCAGGTGATGTTGTTGAAATTGTAGATCTTGAAGCCGCCATCGAGGTAGATGGGGTAGGAGAGATTGGTGGTGCCGCTGTTGAAGATGCCGCCGGGCCAGTGGCCGACCGCATTGCCGGAGATGTTGCAGTAGGAGTAGATCGGTCCGCCCTGCCAGAGGGCCAGGCCGCCGTAGTCGTTGACCCCCAGCGCGGTGTGTTCGACCTTATTGTGGTGGACCAGGATCCGGGTCAGGGGGATGTCGTAGCCCGCGTTGTCGAGGTTGCCCTCCTTGCCGCCGAAGACCACGATGCCCGATCCGAAGCAGCGGTCGATGATGTTGCCGGCGATCTCGGCGGTATTGGGGAAATTCACCGCCAGCGCGGGGACGTTGGAATACTGGTTGTCGTTGTGGCGCATGCCCATGCGCACGAGCCGGTTGCGCAGCACCGCGACGTGCTCGAGTTCGCCGCCGGGAATCCACTTCTTGCTGGTGTCGCCGCGGCCGCGGCCCTTGACGCGGATGCCGGTGCTGTTGACGTCGACGAAGTCGTTGTCGGTGATGCGGATCTGGTCCATGGTGTCGTCGTCGCCGTCGCAGACGCAGGTCACGGCGTCGTTGGCCAGGTGGTCGAAGCGGCAGTTGCGCACGGTGATATCGTGGCAGTCGCCTTCGACCTCGATCGCACTGCCCTTGAACCCGGTGCGGGTGAAGGTCAGCGCGGAGATCGCGACGTGGTCCGCGTCGTGCAGGGCGATCGCGGTGTAGCTGCTGGCGATCTCCAGCGCCATGGTGTTCGGGTCGCCGCCGCCGGGCGGGCGCAGGAACAGGCGCTGGGCGTCGGCGTCGTAATAGAATTCACCGGGCGCATCGAGGTACTGCGGCAGGTCCTCGATGAAGTAGGGGGTGCCGTCGACGTGGTATTCCCATATGGCGTGCGCCGGCAGCAGCGAGCCCGCGTCAGGATTGTAGTCGCCGACCTCGATCGTCCGCGCGGTGGGCGTGCCCATGAAGCTGCAGTAGTGCGACCAGATCTTTCCACCGAGGAACCAGTCGATCGGGTGCCCCTGGAGGCGGTCGTCCCAGGGACGGTTCTTCTTCACCGGATTGCCGTCGTCGTCGAGCACCGGGTCGCCGTTCGCATCGAGGATCGCGACCTGTTTGTGGCCATCCCAGGTGTGCCAGTAGTCGGAGGCGAAGTTGGCGCCCGGCGGCTGGTGGTCCGGGTCGCGCGCCAGATGCAGGAAGCGGGTGCCCGTGTCGGTCACCTGATAGAGCACGGTCTGATTGATGTGGCCGCTGCCGGGCCATTGCGGGTGCAGCGGGTACCAGGCAGCGGTGTCGATGTACCACACGCCGCTGGGATCCATCCGCGCAGGCACATCGCCGGCGCCGGCCTGATGCCAGGCGGCGGGGATCGGTCGGGCGCCGGCGATCACCGCCTCGCCGCTGCCCCAGTCGGGGCTGCTGGTCAGGCGGATCGGTTCGTCCTGCGTGCCGGATTCGTTGCCGATGAGGTAGGGCTTGACCCCGCCGTCGTCCGCGGTCTCGAAGCAGCGGTAGACCACGCCGCGCTTGAACACGTAGGTCACCGGCCCGCTGCAGGCCGCGGCCTTGCCGCTGGCGCGCCCGTCCCAGGGGTGGTGCTGCCAGGCGCTGGTCTGACTGCTGCCGTCGGCGCTGTCATCGCCCTCACGGTAGTCGATGTAGCGCACCGTGTCGCCGGCCTGGAACACGAAGGGCTCGGGGTTCCATTCCAGGTCGCCGCTGTCGACCGGTCTGGCCTGCGCGCGTCGCCAGCTGTAGTCCTCCGCGGCGGTGGCTCTGCCGGTGACGGCGAGCAGGGCGACGAGCAGGAAAGCGAACTGACGGGGCGGGTGGTGCGGCATGGTGGGCTCCTGCCCCTGTGTTGTGTTGATCGTGGGTGCCGCTACGTGCTATCGGCGTGGGGGTGGACACGGTGCGGCACACACGGACACCGTGTCGGCCCCCGATCCTGCGCCGGCATTGCCGAGTGGGGGGAAGATCCGAGGCCCATCGGGCATGAGTGGTTACCTCGGCCTTTTTCGGGGTCCCATCGTAGGCGATGGGGTCTGGCGCCGAGTGGTGGGCGAAGCGGGTATCGCCGTAGGCGATAGCTGGCCCCAGTGGGGCCAGCGGCCCGCGTAAGCGCAAGCGCAGCCCCGCAGGCC
>CAZTGE010000066.1:0-21265 GCA_964612995.1 uncultured candidatus Brocadiaceae bacterium
CCTGTCGTTCCACAGAAAGACCTCGTGCTTTCAACTTGTGGGCCAGGGTTACCTCATAGACCGTCTCAAGCAAACCAGGCCCAAGGTCTTGATGGAGTTCAACTGCGCAGTCCACGATCACAGTACCGATATCATTCTCATCCATCTCCGTGTCTCCGCGCCTCCGTGAGAGACCTCTTCGGTGATCGAACAGGCGTGATAGCGCGAGAAGTTCCGTGGAAGGAGGCGCTGCCCCCTTCGCGCTCTCACGCGCACCCCGGCTTCCTCGCTGTCGCTCGTCGCGCTTCGCCGGCCACAGGCCCCACCAGGGCCTGCTATCGCTACGCGATGCCGGCTCCGCCCCCCCGCGCCTCGGTCGTCGCTCGCCCAGCCAAGCCTGGCTGGGCTCCGGAACCTGCGGATGGGGGCGCAGCGGGGGCGACTGCGCACAGCGCAGAGCGAGCCCCCGCGAACAAAATGCCGCGCGGACGCCGCCCGCGACAATGCCCCTTGGGGTGCGGGCAGCGCCCGCGCCATGACTTTTTGAGGTCCTTGTCGAACTGCTTCGACCTGCGGCGTTGGGCCGTCGCCGCGTGAGGGCTCAGCACCGGGCCCAGGCCGGCAACCACTGCGCATTCGCCGCGCGCATCTCCCGCCACATGCGGTGGACCTGATCCGGACGCAGACGGACCACCAGCGGATCGCACAGCAACGCGGCCTCGATCGCGGCATTGTCTTCGGCCAGCAGGCCGGCGAGCACGGCCTGCTGCACGTCGACCACCCGACGGATCAGGCTCTGCACCGGCAGCGGCGGGGGCGCCGGCACCGTCGGCACGAGTTCGTCGGCCCGCACCAGGGCGTTGCCTTCGACCACCGCGCCCTGTGGCAGCCACGGCATCTGCCCGGTGTTGGGCACATTGACGTTGGTGAAGAAATCCTCTCGTCCGATCAGGGCGGCCATGGTCTCGACCCCCTCTTCGCAGCTGTGTTTCAGCGGGCTGGCGTGGTCGACCGGCGGCTGCTGCAGCTTCTGCGCATGCATCTCCAGGCGCCGGGCGTAGGTCTTGCGTCGGACCCCCAGCCGCTGCAACGAGGCGTCGGAATCGCAGTACCACGGCACGAACTCGACCAGATGGGCATCGCCGGCAGCGCCGGGCACGCCGAACCGGCGGAAGAGATCCAGGCCGATGAAGCGATTCGGGCCCTCGCTCGTACTCAGGTCCAATTCCTCCTCTCCGCTGCGATCGAGCTGGTCGAAGTAGCCGCGCCGATCGATCTCCGCGGCCAGCAACGGCATCAGATCGTGGCCACACCATCGTGCCGCGGTGGCCCAGGTGAAATGGTTGACCCCGATCACGTCGAGGCGCACCGCGTTGCGCGCCGGCTCGGGGGCGTCGAACCAGCGCGGGATGCGCCGCTGGAACCACGTCTGCAGGCCGAAGACCTCGTGGCAGCAACCGACCGCCTTGATCCCGGGGAACACCGCGTGGAGCAGAGCGGTGCACAGGGTCATGGGATTGCTGTAATTGAACACCCAGGCCGCAGGACAGCAGCGACGGATGGCCTCGGCAAATTCGACGAAGGGCGCACACGAACGGATCGCGCGCAGGATGCCGCCGGGGCCGGTGGTGTCGCCGACCGCCTGCAGGATGCCGTAGCGCTCGGGCACGACCAGATCGGCCTCGCGGGCCTCGATCGGCCCCGGCTCGATCGAGATCACCACGATATCTGCGCCTTCCAGCGCCGCGTCGAGTTCGCTCGCCACCTCGAGATCGAACCGCGCCCGGGCATCGGGATGCGTGAACACCTGCTCGCCGCGGGCCACGTTGGCCACGGCTGCCGGGTGGTCGATATCGTAGAGCACGATCTGCCCATGCAGGGCTTCGTGCAGGGCCAGGTCGCAGAACAGGTCCTGGGCCCACCCCCGGCTGCCGCCGCCGATATAGGCGATGCGTACCGCCGTCTGCTTGCTCATGGCTGCCTCCCCTCACGCTCGCGCGTTGGACCATCGAACGCATCCAGGCTAGCCCTGATCGCGCTGGAGCGGCAAACAATATCGTGCATGATCCAGCACCGCCGATGTAGATGATCATGCCACCGCGCCCATCCCCCATCCGTCGCCATCAAACCGCTCATGAGCGTAAATGCGAATGGCAGTGCCCCACGCCGCCGGCCGACACGCCGCTCCATCCCGAGGCCATCGGCTACAGCCGGTGGGGCCCCGGCGCGCTGCAGGCCAGGCATGCGCATCCGCATTTCAGCCTCGAGATTCCGCTCGCTGGCGCCTTGATCCACTACCAGGACGGCGTCCACCTGCAGTTGCGGCCCGGCGAGGTGCTGCTCAAGCACCCCGGCATCCGCTACCGCCTGCGACCCGCTCCCGGAAGCGGCTGCCACAAGCTCCATGTCGGCATCGCCGGCCCGGCGCTGCCCTTGCTGCTGGATTGCTGGCGCCTCACCGGCGAGCGCGCGGTACGCTGCGCCAGTGTCACCGCGCTACGCGCGGCGGTGGCGCGGATGTTCTCCGCCGCCGCCGCAGGCGTCGATGCGCGCGAACTCGGCCCGGACTGCTATCGCCTGTTGGAGTTGATCGCGCAAGGTCGGCGCCGCCGGCACGGCCCCGCAACGCTCACCGCGGCGCTCACCCACATCCGGCGCAACCTCCACCAGCCGTTGTGCGTCGACACGATCGCCGCCGCTGCGGGGCTGAGCCCACGCGGCCTGCATCGACTCTTCCGGCAACATCTGGACCAGGCCCCGCTGGCCCACGTCCTCCAGCTACGGCTCGAACGCGCTGCCGAACTGCTCCGCGCCGATCCGGACCTGTTGGTCAAGCAGGTCGCCAGCCGCTGCGGCATCCCCGACCAACGACACTTCGCCCGGCTGTTCCGTCGCCATCACGGCGCGAACCCGCGCCAGTGGCGTGCAGCCCAGACCGGACGAGTCGAAGACGACGGCTAGCGAGCGCACCCGCCGCAGCAGCGTCGAACGGAGGCACCTTGGAACGCAAGGTCGCAGGCTGCCGGGCCTCCTCCTACGAGAGCGTCACGCATCAGCGGTGAGCACGGCCGGGCCGGATCCCTCACGCGCCCAGGCTCATCCCCCCGGCACTGTGGACCAGCAGCACCCGCGGCAGCCCGGAGACTACCTCCTTCATTCCACCCAAGAGGTCATCGCCGGTGTCCAGCGGGTCGCGCAGGCCCAGGATCACCAGGGCCGAATCGCCACTGACCCGCGATACGGTCGCACGGAAATCGGTCCCGATCACGACGTGGATCACCGTGGGGATCCGCGCCTCGCGCGAGAGCTGCTGCAGATGCTCGTGGGTCCGCTGCACCGCCGCCGCATCGGGCACCATCCGCAGCAGACGGATGGCGCGCGGGCGCCAGCCGTCGTTGCGGATCAGCAGGTGCGCCAGCAGCAGCATCAACGGACCGTTGTCACGCCCCCACCACCAGACGTCGATCGGGCCGGGTGGCGCCTGCCACGGGTCGCGATCCTCGGTCTCGCGCAGGATGACCACGCTGCGCTGCAGCCGCCGGACGGTACGCACCGCGGCGGCGAAGCGCTCACGACGCTCGGGATCCTCGTTCCATCCGAACAGGACCAGATTGGGCCGCAGAGCGCCGACGCCGGTACACTGGACCAGGGCATTGACCCCGGCGCTCAGATCGGCGGCGCAGGTGACCGCGGCGAAGGCCTCGAGTTCCTGCTCGGCGATCAACCGGCGGAGCACCTTCTCATGGTTGGTCTGGCGTTCTGCGTGGCGCTCGGGCGGGCCGATCACAACCTGGCCGAAGTAGAGGATGCCGTGCGGGCCGGCGAGCCAACGGCTGAAGGCGGCGAGATGGAGCCGGTCCTCGCGCGCCACGCCGAGGGCGAGGATGGTGGGGCGCCAGTTCTTGGCATGATAGCGCTCCTGGTCGAGGAACAGCAGGTTACGACGGACGCGCTCGAGGGCCGCACCGCTGTAGACGTCGCCCCAGGTCGATTCCAGGTTCTGCCGCTGGAGCCACTGGTAGATCAAGAACATCACCAGAATCGCACCGGTGGCCCAGACGGGATCGATCACGAACATGGTCGCCAGGCACAGCAGCGCCCCCGCGAGCGCGGTGGTCCAGTGGCTCCAGCGAAAGGTGGGGCGCCAGCTCGGGTTGCCGGTGAAGCTCTCGGCGAAGGTGGCGAGGTTGAGCGCGCCGTAGGTGATGAGGAAGAACATGGTGATGATCGGGGCGATGGCATTGAGATCGCCGATCATCACGCCCGCCTGGGCGATGACGAAGGAGAGCGCTATCGCCCGTCGCGGCTCGCGATGGCGACCGCCGGCGACGGCGAAGGGGCGCAAGCGCTCGTCGATCCCGTCCTTGGCCATCGCCTGGAGGATCCGCGGCGCGCCCATCATGCTGCCGAGCGCCGAGGACAGGGTGGCGGCGAACACGCCGATGAGGATCGCCGGCGACCAGATCGCGATCCGCGCCAGGATCAGGCTCTCGGAACGCAGGTCGCGCCAACTGGCGGTCACGCCCAGCAGGAGGATCAATGCGATGTAGACCAGTCCGGTGGCGCCAATGGCCGCGAGGGTGCCGCGCGGAATCGCCCGCGCCGGATCGCGCAGGTCGCCAGACATGTTCGCGCCGGCCATGACCCCGGTGACTGCGGGGAAGAACAGCGCGAACATGGTGAAGAAACCCTCGCCCGCGGCATAGGTCGGTCGCCAGTTGCCTTTGAGATACCCCGGATCGACCGCGCCGACGGCGCCGATCAGGAACGAGCCGATGGCCAGGCCCAGCAAACCGAGAATGACATACTGGAGTTTGATGGTCCAGCCGGCGCCGATGTACACGCAGATCAGCACCGCGAGGTTGACCACGCTGCCGACCACGCGCAGGTCGCCCGGCAGGCCGGGCACGGTCGCCAACAGCGCCTCGCTGAAACCGATGACGTAGAGCGCGACCGAGATCGCCTGCGAGAGGAAGAACACGAAGCCGATCGCACCGCCGGCCTCGATGCCGAGGCTGCGGCTGATCATGAAATACGCACCGCCGCCCTCCACCCGCGAATTGGTCGCGATGGCCGAGAGCGAGAGCGCGGTGAGCAGGGTGATGGTCTTGGCCAGGATCACGATCAACAGCGCCTGCCAGATGCCGGCATTGCCGACCACCTGGCCGAAGCGCAGGAACATGATCACCCCGAGAATGGTCAGGGTGCATGGGGTGAACACACCGCCGAAGGCGCCGAAACGGCGCCTGCTGGCTGTCGCCGCGGCTACGCCCACCGCCCGGCTCCAGGCCTGCGGTCGCAAGAGCACATCAGCCGGCCACCTGGTCGAAGATCACGCCCCACTCGCTGCCCACCACCACCAGCGGGGTGCTGGGGCTGATGTCCCCGAGCCCATGTACCGCGGCCACCAGCTGCGCGCGGTCGAGCTGGCCGTCGGACTGGGGCAGGCGCAATGGGCGCACGCCCCAGTCGAGGGCGAGCCGACGCCATTGCACCGCGTCGATGCATCCGGCGACGCAGTCCACCCGCGGCACCCGTCGGGTGATCAGGCGGGCCAGCCCCTGGTCGCGCCCATCGATCGCCAGGGTGGCCGCGGGCAGCCGCCGGACCATCGCCGCCGCGGCGTCGGCCAAGGCGAGCAGGACCGGATCGACGGTATCGCCTCCGGCATCGCGGCTGCGCAGATGGATGCTCAGCTCGGTATGCCGGGCGATGCGGTTCATCATCCGCACCACCCCGACCGGGTCGCGGCCGACGGCGGTCTCGCCCGAGAGCATCAACGCGTCGGCGCCGTCGAGGATCGCGTTGGCCACGTCGGCGACCTCTGCCCGGGTCGGCAGCGGCTCCTCACGCATCGACTCGAGCATCTGGGTCGCGACGATCACCGGCTTGCCCGCGGCCATGGTCCGGCAGACCAGGTCCTTCTGCACCATCGGCAGCTCCTCAATGGGAATATCCAGGCCGAGGTCGCCGCGTGCGACCATCACCCCATCGCAGGCCGCGAGGATGTCATCGAAATTGCGCAGCGCGTCGACGCGTTCGATCTTGGCGATCAACAGCGGCGTCGCCGGCAACAACAGCTCGCGCACCCGCCGCAGATCATCGCCGTTGCGCACGAAACTCAGCGCGACCATGTCGACCCGGTTCTCGCGCAGCCAGGCGATATCCGCCTCGTCCTTCGGCGTCAGGCTCGGCAACGAGATGCTGCGACCCGGCACGTTGACGCCCTTGTGCGGCAACAGACGACCGCCGATCGCCACCCGACAACGGATCTCGCCATCGACCACCTCCTCGATCTGCAGCCGCAAGCGACCGTCATCGAGCAGGACGGTGTCCCCGGCCATGACCTCGTCCGGCAAGCCCTGATGGGAGAGGGTGGCCCGACAGGGGTCGACCCTGCTGGCCGCGGCGGTCGCCAACACCAGGCGGTCCCCGGCAGCAAGGTCGATGCCGTCGCCCTCGGGGCCGACCGCGCCGATGCGGATCTTGCCGCCCTGCAGGTCGGCGAGCACTGCCACCGGCGTCTGAACGCCGGCCACGATCCCGGCGAGCAGGTCGAGGTTGGCGCGGTGGGAGGCGTGGCTGCCATGGCTGAGATTCAGCCGGACCACGTCGACCCCGGCCGCGACCATCCCGGCGAGCACGTCGCGCTGGGCACTGGCAGGGCCGAGAGTGGCGACGATCTTGGTGCGGGCCGGCGGTTCCGGCGCGAGGTCACGAAGCACTGGCAAGTATCCCCCTCAGCCGGCCGCCGTGACGTCGTCACCGCTTGGCGCGGCAGCCACATCGCGACGGTACCGGGTCACCTTCTGGATCGCGACGTTGTTGGGCACGGTCGCGCGGGTGCCGTCGTCCTGTTCGAGCACGATGTAGAACAAGGTGATGTCGACGATCCGACCCCCGACATCGCCGATCTCGGGGAATGAGACCCGATCGCCGATCCGGAAGGGGAAGCGGAAGAACAGCACGATGCCAGCGGTGATGTTGCTCAGGATCGACCAGACCGCGAAGAAGGCGATCCCGACCAGACCGAAGAAGCCGGCAGAGAACACCCACACGCCACGCATGTCCACGCCCCAGATCAAGGCGAGCAGGAACAGCGAGAGCAGGATCTGCACCAGCCCCAAGGACTTGGAGATGACGTTGCAGCGAGTGGGGTTGGCCTGGTGCTGATGCATGACCCGCGTGATCAGATGCGCCCGCATGCCGGCGAGCAACAGATGCAAAACCACCACTGCCAGGGTGAGCGACAACTGGACGACCAATTGCGTGCTGAGCTGCTCCATGTCTCCTCCTTCCGGTCCCGCCCCTGTCGACACGACGGCCGGCAGACGGCGGAGCGCTTGTGTCACCAACGGCACGCATAGTCTGGCGGTGATGGCCGACGACCCGCGTCCCGTGCTCCTGCCACATCATCCCGCCCACGGCGGCAATGCCAGTTTGACCTCCGATCCGGCTGCCATACGCGGCCAGCTCACGCCCGGCCGCGAGTGTCGGCGCCGACTCGCCGCGGCGATCAGCGCCGACACCGACACCTCCGACTGCCGGCCCGCACCTCTGCCGATCCCGGTGCTTTCCGGGCTGGGAGCGAGGCCGGGGTCGCCCACGCCCTGGCGGCGGCCGAGCTCTCCCGCGGCTGCCCGACCCGGGCGTGCGAGCCTGCCGGCAGCAGCGCGAACTGCCGGAGTCGGGGTTCACCGATCTGAACCCGGTCCGGCCGGAGCCCGGACCCGCGCAGCGGAGCGCCACGACTCACCCCCTCACCAAGCCAGAAACCACGCCGAGGGCGGTAGCCACGTCGATCGGGGCGTGCAGTGATGCGGGGCCGCGCCGGGCTGAAATGGATCAAGCTGGGCACGCCCACCGTGCATTGGCCACGGCGGGAACACGACTACGACGAGATCCTGCGCAACCCGCGCCACCTCCTGGCTGCACCCGCAGCCTACGCACGTGAGGTCGCGCGCACCCGTCGCGCCTGCCGGACCTGGTCGTTGCTGGCCGTGCTCTGCGTCGTCGTCACCACCGCCCTCGGCGTAGGGATCCTGGCCGTGCGCGGCTTCGATATCGCGGTGGTGGCGCTGCTGCTCGTCGGCCCCGTCGCCGCGGTGTTCCTCGCGCTGCACCGTCAGGATCTGATGCTGCGCCTGCTGCGTCGCGGCCACTGCCTGGGGCTCATGAGCGAGGAGACGACAGCGCGCCAGGAGCTGCGCGGACTGCATCGACGGCTGCATCGACGACAACGCCGGGCCACGGTGCTCCTGCTCATCGGTGCGCTGGCGCTGGGCGGAACGGTCGCCATCCTGATAGCCGCGAGCCAGGACCCGGATGGCCCACTGATTCCGCTGCACGCCAGTGATCATCTCTGGTTACTCAGCCTGGCCATCGGCGGCTCACTCTGGGCCACGGTCATGCTGCTGCGCCGCCCGCGCCTGCGGGTCCCGCTGATCACGCCGCGAACACAGGCACCGCTGAGCCCACCACGGCCCGCGCCACGCCCGTCACCGTCACCGTCACGCACCCACGCGATGCGTGATCCCCTGCGCCAACGTCGCGCACGCAGCAAGGGCAAGCGGATACTTGTCCATCGGTACCTGTTCTGCGCCCTGTTGCCATGCCTGATCGGCATCGGCCTCGCGTTGCTGTTCTCACCGAACGTCACCCGGGCCTTCGGCATGGTCCTGGGCATGTTCGGCATCGTGCTGATCTTGACCATCAACAGCGCGACCATCGCCTTCACCCGCCGCGCCCGGCCTGTGCACGACGAGGATTGATCGCCGCCTACTGCGCGTGCTCGTCACTGCGATACAGGGCCGCATGGGCCTCGCTGAGCAGGGCCGGCAGATCGATGCCCGACGGCGCGCGGTCGCCGTCGACCAGGGCGACGCGTTCCGGAGTCGCGAAGGCACCGGGGAACCAATGCCCCTTTTCCTCGAACATGTTGTAGCGCCAGCTGGCGAATGCCTGCATGTCATAGCATTTCCACAGACGGCGGAAGCGCAGGACCTCGGGGATGTTGATGCCCGAGGGGTCGTCGGCGAATTCGAGCCCGGCGTAGGCGCTGAGCGGATCGACCTGGAGCTGGGCGTCGAGCCGGTGCTCGATGGCCAGGTCGACCCGGGTCAGCGGCACCGCCGCCGGCAGGGCGCCGGTCATCTGCGTGAAATGCGCCGCCTCGGTGCACCCGAAGGAGAGCGTCTGGACCTGCGGCAGGCGCAGGCACCAGCGGGCGTTGAACTGGACCGGGGTCAGCGGATCGCAGAGCCGGGCCAGCTTCTCGCTCGGGTCGTAGAGGTTGCCGCCCTTGTTGTTCGGCGAGATGATGAACACGCCCATGTCGCGCGCCGCCGCCAGGCGCACCGCGGGCCAGTTCTCCTGGAAGAAATAATAATAGTGCAGATTGACGAAGTCGAAGCGGTCGCTGGCGATGGCTTCGCAGATCAGCTCCGTGGGCCCGTGGGTGCTGAAGCCGACGTGGCCGATGATCCCTTCGTGCTTGAGCTTCCACAGCTCGTCGACCGGACCCCCGGGCACCAGCGCCGCGTCGCAGAGCTCGCGGTTGTTGATGCCATGCCAGGCGTAGAAGTCGATGTGGTCGGTACGCAGAGCGGCCAGCTGCGCCTCGACCATCTGCCGCATCTCCGCGGCGGTCTTCGCGTTGCCCTTGGTCATCCAATGGAAGCGCTCCCGCGGCACCTGCAGGACCTCGTTGACCGCCTTGCCGAAGACGTGCTCGCTCTTGCCGTAGCCCCAGGCGGTCTCGAGCAGGTTGATGCCATGGTCGAGGGCGAGGGTGACCACCTCGGCGCAGTGCGCGACGGCCGCATCGGGGGCCTGGTCACGCGGCTGCCCGCCGGCCTCGCGGAAACGCATCCCGCCCTGGGTGATCACGCTGATCATCGTATCGGTCCGGCCGAAACGACGGTACTGCATCGGCGCGCGCTGGTTGCGGATCTGGTTCATGTGCCCCACGGTGGTTTCGGCCCAGCCGAGGCAAGCGGCAGTGCACCGTGCCATCGCAGGGCCGCTCAAAGCCCGGCCCCTGGGAGCGCCGAGCACCAGCTCGGCATGGAAACAGGGGTCACAACATCAGGGCGACTCAAAGCTCGCCCCGGGAGCGCCGATCACCAGGTCGGCATGCCTTGCCTCGCCTCCACCTGCGTCAAACCGCCCGGCTCTCTTTGGTGCTTGGGTCGTAGTGACGCAGGTGGAGGCGAGGCAAGGCCCTCATTTGCGAGCTTTGAGTCGCCCTGGTCACAACATGGGTCCATCATTCGATGGAACCATGTTGTGACCCCGTCATCCGAGCTTTGAGCGGCCCTGCCGTGCCATCGTACGCTCTGCCGACCGCGCGCTTGGCCCCCCTGCATCGAGCGACAGACTTGCCGGCCATGACGACCCTGGTGATCGATATGAGCGCGGGCGTGGCCGGCGACATGCTGCTCGGAGCCATGCTGGCCCTCACGCCCGAGTCGGGCGAACGGCTGCAGCGCGATCTCGACGCGCTGGGCACCGGGCCGTTGCCGCTCCGGGTGGAACCGGTGCAGGTGGCGGGCATCGCCGCGACCGCCGCCCGGGTCGACGTCGCTCAGACCGCCGACTGGCAACCCGAGCGCGCCCATGAACACCACCACCACGGCCGCCACTGGAGCGAGATCCGGCAGATCATCGCCGCGGCGCCATTGAGCGAACGGGCGCGCGGGCGCGCCCAGGCCGCCTTCGCGCTGCTGGCGGAGGCCGAAGGCGCGGTCCACGGCGTCGATCCCGAGCGGGTCCATTTTCACGAGGTCGGCGCCCGCGACGCCATCGCCGACGTCGTCGGCTGCTGCCTGCTGCTCGACTACCTCGACGTCGAACGGATCCACGCCACCCCCCTGGTGCTCGGCTCGGGCACGGTCGCCTGCGCCCACGGCCGGATGCCGGTACCGGTGCCGGCGGTGGCCGAGATGCTCGAGCGCACCGGTGCGCCCCACCACCGGCTCACGGCCCAGACTGGCGAGCTGACCACCCCCACCGGCTGCGCTCTGGTCTGCAGCCTGGCCGACAGCTGGCAGAGTCCGGACCCGCTCCGGCTGAGCGGCATCGGCTACGGGGCCGGAACCCGGACCATCCCCGGCCTCGCCAATCTGGTCCGCGTCCTGCTCTACGAGGCGCAACCGCAGACCGCCGACACGGTCTGCGAACTGCGCACGGTGGTCGACGACATGACCGGCGAGCAGCTCGGCTGGCTGATCGAACATCTGCTCGCGGCCGGAGCGCTCGACGCCTACGCGCTACCGGCAACGATGAAACGGGGGCGGCCGGGTCACGAGCTCTGCGTGCTCGCCGCGCCGGCAGCCGAGGACACCATCGCCGATCTGCTGCTCAGCGGCTCGAGCGCCATCGGGCTGCGCAGCCATCGCGTTCCCCGCCGGACCCTGCCACGGCACGAGGAGACGGTCACGCTCGCGGGCCAGCGCATCCGCTTGAAGGTGGTCGCCGCGCCCGATGGCCACGAACGGGTCAAACCGGAGGCGGCCGACGTCGCCGCAGCGGCCACCGCGCTCGCCCGGCCTTTCGCCGAGATCCAGGCCCGGGCAGTGGCCGCACGCGGCGGAGGCGGGAGCGAACGATGAGTCCACGCACGGTGGCCCTGATCAGCCTCGGCTGCGCCAAGAACCTGGTCGACAGCGAATCGCTGATCGCCCGGCTCAAGGGCCTGGGCTTCGCTCTCAGCGACGACCTGACCAGCGTCGACCTCGCGCTGGTCAACACCTGTGGCTTCGTCGAAGAAGCCAAGCGCGAGAGCATCGACCACATCCTCGAGACCGCGGATGCCTTGCGGCCGGGGGCCAGGCTCTTCGTCACCGGGTGCCTCGCCCAGCGCTACCGCGACGAGCTGCGCGACCAGATGCCGGAGATCGACTGCCTCGTCCCGCTCGACGACTACGCGGACTTCGAGGCCCTGGTCCGAGAGCACTTCCCCGACGCGCCCGCCGGCGCCACGCCCACCCCGACCCGGCTGACCCCGCCCCACCTCGCCTACTGCAAGATCGCCGAGGGCTGTGACAATACCTGCACCTTCTGCGCCATCCCGCTGATCCGCGGGCCGCAGGTCTCGCGACCGATCGAGGAACTCACCGCCGAGGTCGCTGCGATGGCCGCGTCGGGCGTGCGCGAGATCAGCCTGATCAGCCAGCAGCTCGACGCCTACGGCCGCGACCGGTACGGCGAACCGCGCCTGGCCGACCTCTTGCACCAGCTCGGCCCGGCCGCCGGCGATGCCTGGATCCGATTGCATTACTGCTACCCCAACCATCTCGATGACGCGTTGATCGCGGCCATCGCCGCCGTGCCCAACGTGCTGCATTACATCGATATGCCGATCCAGCACGCGTCCGACGCCGTCCTGCGACGCATGGGCCGGCGGACCACCCGGGCGCACATCGCCGGGCGCATCGCCGCCCTGCGCGCAGCGATGAGCGACGTGGTCCTGCGCACCGCGGTGATCGTCGGTTTTCCCGGCGAGACCAAGGACGACTTCGCCGAACTGCTCGACTTCGTCGCCACCACCGGCTTCGACCAGCTCGGCTGCTTCCCCTTCAGCAGCGAAGAGGGCACCGCCGCGGCCAGGCTCGACGGCGCGCTCGACCCCGCGACCGTCGCCGCGCGCCAGGACCGGCTGATGCACGAACAGGCCCGGATCCACACCGAACGCCTGCATGCCTGGGTCGGCCGCGAGCTCGACGTGCTGGTCGACGGCCCCGGGCAAGCCGGTACGATACAGGCCCGCCATTACGGTCAGGCCTTCGAGGTCGACAATCTGACCCTGGTCACGGGCACGGCGCCAGCCGGCAGCCGGTTGCGGGTACGGATCACCGGTACCCGCGACTACGATCTGCTCGCCGAAGCGCTAGCCTGAGACCGCGTTGCATTGACCGTCCCGGCCGAGCGCCGAGGATCCCCCCTCCCTGGAGCCCGCCATGTCCGCCCATACTCCGGCCACCATCGCGCTCGCGATGATCCTCCTGCTCACCGCGGGCTGCGCTGGTGGACGCGACGACGACGCCGCCCGCCTCGGCGCGGACGCGACCGCTCTCGCCCAGGAGGCCCGCGCAACTCACGGCAGCGCCGACAAGCTGACCTTCACGCTGGTCATCTCGGTCCGCCCCGAAGACGGCGACGCGGTCAACTTCTCGCTGTTCGCCTGGTGCGACGAGAACGACCGCACCCGCATCCGCGCGACCAAGCTCGATGTCGATTTCCTCGATGGGCTGATCGAAGCGGACGGCTCCTTCGTCGTCGGCCTGGTCCGCAGCAAAGAGGTGGTCACCGGTCGGCTCGACGACCTCGCGGTCACCCGCACCATCGTGACCGGATCCGGGGAGACGATGACCGAGCGGCGCGTTCCGCCCGGCGCGAGCTTCTTCGCCAGCATCGGGCGCATCGTCGACGAGGCCAAGCACGGCCCCATCCCCGCGGCCGAGACCTACACCGTGGTCGGGACCGATCCCGATACCGTGCTGCGCTGCACCCACGCCGAGGACACCGCCACCCGCGTCGCGCTCAGCGGACGTCATCACGAAGCGGCGTGGAAAGAGCTCTACGACGGCGACGAGCGACTCCTGCGCATCGACTACCAGCGCTACCAGATCCGTGACCGCATGCGCCGGCCGATCGTCGCCACCCTGACCTTCCCCGACAGCGAGACAGTGGTGCGCACCCGCTACCGGCGCATCGATCAGGTGCCCGGCTTCCGCCCCGGCACCTTCATCTACGACCCGCCGGCCGACTGGAAGCGCATCGGCATCGAGGAGTTCATCGACCGCCTCGTCGAGCGCGACGCCGAGGACGACTGACCGGTGGCCAGACACCGTCCGCCGCGAACCGGCCCCCCAGCGAAGGGGCGGCCCCACAACAAGCCAGGCGCCTCGAGCGGCGGCCGGGCCAGGCGCGCACCACAACACGTCTGGCAGGTCAGTGAAGACGCGCTGGTCGTCGGCGTCGAGGCCGGCAGCGACCTCGCCCACTACCTTGCCGAGACCTTCACCCGCATCGGCTCCATCCGCCAGGTACGCCGGCTGTTGGCGGAGCGCCGGTGCCGCGTCAACGGTCAGGTCGAGACCTTCGGCAGCCGGGTGCTGCGCAAGGGCGACATCGTCGAGTTCAATCCGCCTGCGCCCAAACGCGAGCGCAAGCGCACCGTGTTCGAACCCGCGCGACTGCTCCACGACGCCGACGGGGTGGTGGTCTACGACAAACCACCTCACCTCGCCGTGACTCCCACCGCCGACAAACACTGGGACCTGCTCCACCTGCTGCGCAAACCCCTCGGCGAGCTGCTGCCCGTGCATCGGCTCGACGCCGATACCACCGGCGCGGTGGTCCTCGCCCGAAACGCCGCGGTCCAGCAGCGGCTCGAAGAGGCCTTCCGCAGCCGTCGGGTCGAGAAGCACTACCGCGCCCTGGTCCGCGGCCACCCGCCGGAGACCGGCGAACGCCGGAGCTTCCTGGTCTGCAAGGAGAGCCAGCCCGGACTCGAGAAGTGGGGCAGCGGCAAGAACCGGAGCCAGGGCGCGCTGTTCGCCCGCACCAGCTGGACCGTTCTGCGCCACCTGCGCCACGGCGCGGTGGTCGCGGTCGAGCCGCACAGCGGCCGCTACCATCAGATCCGGATCCACTTCGCCGAGATGGGCTGTCCACTGATCGGCGACGCGCTCTACGGCGATCGCGCCGACCCGATCGACGTCCCCCGCCACATGCTCCACGCCGAACGCTTGAGCTTCCCCGATCCGGCCGGCGGGCGCCGCCGCATCAGCGTCACCGCCGCCGAACCAGAGGACTTCCGCGACGCGGTCGCCCGGTTGGACAAGGTCAAGTAACCCCGGGCGCGACTGCACGCGGTTTGGCACGCTCTCTGCGTAGTCCCGGCGGAGGTCCGCCATGCCCGCCATCAATGCCAATGCCGCGATCGGAGCGGGGACCGATACCCGTGAATCGGCCCTCAGTTCCTTCCGCGACGCCGATTTCCTCTCCATCATGATGGCGGAGATCGCGAACCAGGATCCCTTCGAGCCGACCAAGACCTCAGACATGGTCGAGAACATGCAGAAGCTGCAGGAGCTGGCCAACGTCCAGTACGAGAAGTTCCGCGCCGACCTGCGCTGGGCCGAGGAGCTGATCGGCAAGGAGGTGACCCTCCAGCAGGTGGTGCTCACGCCGGACGAGGCCCAACGCCTGGTCGAGAGCGGGGTCGACCCGGATGTCGGCTACGGCCTGGTCGAAGGCCCGGTGGACACCTATCGCGTGGTCGGCGAGACGGTCTGGGTCAGCGTCGGCGACAAGGAGTACCCGGTCGACAACGTGCAGCGGGTCCTGCCGGGGAACGAGGGCAACCGCTACATGGTCGAACTGGCCCAGGGCCTGCTGGGCCGCGAGGTGGTCCTCGACTCGCAGCAGGGAGCCAGTCGCGGCACGGTGATGGATGTCTACTGGAACGATCGCGACGAGGTGGTCCTCAATGTCGACGGTTACGAAGTGCCCTTCGACGCCATCCGCGGCATCGGCACCCCGGAAGCCTGATCGGATCCGACGCGCGCCCTCTCCTGCCACCCATGCCAGCCGGCTCCGGGCGCGGGGCTGGCGGACCGCTGGCGAGACTTGATACAAGCCTCTGTCTGTAAATGCTTTACATCAATATCGCCCATTGTCCGGCACCGCGAAGCGGAACCCGCCCCGATCGTCACCAGCCGGACGCGGGAATGCGCGCAAAGCACAGATTCTCCAAAACACTTGACCCTGGTGTAACAGACCCAGTCTCCACCGGTCTCCCCATGTAGATGCAGCGGTCGCCGGAGGTGGATGCATGGCGAAAGAAAAAGCGAGCCAGGAAGAGATCTACCGCCAGATGCGGATGGATATCGAGGCGGGCGTCTATCCCGCTTCGAGCCGCCTGCCATCGGTGCGGACCCTGGCCAAGCGCTTCCATGCCAGCCCCAACACCATCTCCAAGGTGGTCAGCCGGCTGATGGAATCGGGGCTGTGCACCGCCAAGCGTGGTGTCGGCCTGTTCGTCCGCAGCCAGCCGACGCGCAAGTTGACGTTGCTGGTCAACAGCCACGAGGCCAAGCCCGCCGACGACTGGAACGGCTACATCGAAGAGAAGTTGCGCGAGCGGCTGGTCGCCGAAGGCATCGAGATCGACCGCTACCACATCACCCCCGACGATCCGCCCTACGGTCCGGCCGTGGAACGGATCCGCCGCCCCGGTCGCGTGATCGTCTGTCTCGGGCTGAACCACGAGCCCTACATCAAGGCGATCAGCGACCTGCGCCGCCCGATGCTGCTCATCGGCCACACGCCGAACCGGACCTCGGCCTCCAGCGTGGTGCCCAACAGCTTCCGCAGCGGCTACCTCGCCGCGCGGCACCTGATCCGGCGCGGCCGCCGCGAGATCGCCTTCATCGGCCGGCGGCGCAAGATCCGCCAGGTCGCGCTGCCCGAGCCCGAGAGCCTCAAGGAGCTCGCCGGGGTCCAATGCGCCTTCTTCGAGGAGAGCCTCGCGCTGCGGCCGGAGTTCATCTTCCCCGACGTGAGTACGGTCGTGGAACGGTCCGAACAGCTCGAGCACAAGCCCAAAGCGGTGATCATGCCCGCCGACGACCACGTCGAGACGATCCAGGCGCTCAAGGCGCTGGGCAACATCGACCGCGTGATCATCGGCGATGAACGCGTGCTCGAAAAGCCCCGCCGCCCCAGTGCGCTGGTGGTCAAGCGCGACGACATCGTCGACCTGGCCGCGGTCGAACTCTCGCGCCTGCTCAGCGAGCAGCGCCTGGGCAGCCGCAACTTCGTCGTCGACAGCGAATTGCACGAAGGCCTGGGCTGAACCGGCGGCGCTGCTGCACGAGAGCCGGCGCGCCAGCCGCAGCGCCGGGGTGCTACTCCGCCACCTCCTCCGGCTGCTCCTGCTCCGCCTGGTCGAGGGTGTCGAGCAGGCGCTTGATCGTGAACCGGACCCGGCCGGATTCCAACTCGGCGCCGACCTGCTCGAGGCGCGGCCGCACCGCGCGCAGCTTGGCCAGCCAGTTCCGATACGCCGCATCGGGAGCGGTCACATCGACGAAGAACAGCCGCAGCGCCAGCTTGCGCGCGAAGGGCGGGAGCCGGCCGAGCGAGACCTTCAGCATCACCGGATAGAGGCCGGGAGCGAGCCGGAGAATGTCGCCGTTCTCGACCTGCACATCGCCGAACCAGCACTCCTGGCCGGCGCCCTTGTCGAGATACACCTGAACGTGACGCTCAGCCTCGGTGCACAACACGGCGTAGAAGTAGCTCCGGCTCGGAGCCTCGCCGCCCAGCGCGTCGAGCAGGGAGAGCGTGGACCGGGCGCGATAGACCTGGCGCTCGTACATGTCCAGGCTGAACCCCTTCGACGCGGCGACATGCTCTTCCGGCACCGGCTCGAAGCGGTACTCCTCGCCACTGCTGGTGATCGTCGTGCCCGGTGTGATGCGTAACATCCCC
This sequence comes from uncultured candidatus Brocadiaceae bacterium, assembly GCA_964612995.1. Lineage (GTDB taxonomy): Bacteria > Planctomycetota > UBA11346 > UBA11346 > UBA11346 > SLQH01. Next base: position 17,482 of record CAZTGE010000066.1, read on the forward strand.
GGTTCACCGAGCGCGGCGAGCGGATCATCCTCGCCCGGCGGCAGCGGGCCGGCGAACAGCCAGGCTTGTGGCGCGCTCTGGGTCTTCATCTGTTCGAGTGGGACGGTCTCCGGCGGGGTCCAGTCGGTGATCGGGGTCGGCGCCGCGACTGTCGGGCGTTCGGGCTCCTGCGGAAGGTCGGCGAGGATGGTCCGGGCGCGATGGGTCGCGACCAGATCGCGACCCTCCTTGCCCTCGACCGCGATGCACAACGCCGAACGATAGGTGCGCAGGAACATGCACTCGCCGACGAACACCGGCGCGGCGACCATCGCCTCGTCCTGGACCGTGCAGGTGCTCATCAGGTACGGAGCGGCGCCATCGCGCACGAAACCGATCTCAGCGCTCTTTGTGGGTCCGATGTCCCAGGAGTGCGGCCCCGGCCCGGTACCGGTGAAGACCGCGAAATCACCAGCGGCAGCCGGCGGGGTGTATCCGAGCCCACCTTCACGCAGCACCGGCCAGATCGTCGCCACCTTCGCGCCGGTCTCGGCGTCGATGCAGCCCATCTGGTGCCAGGGCACGGGGTGACTGCCATGCCCCTTGGGGCCATTGCTGTAGATCCGCCCGTTGTGATAGACCGCGCCGGCCTGCCCCGGAAGCGCAGGGGCCGAATCGAAGAGATGACGGTAGACCACCGTTCCGTCGGATTCGAGCGCAAAGGCCACCACCTGCCCGCGATTGCCACGGCGGAAGACCGCGTGGTTGCCGAAGACCACCGGATCGCCGGACCAGTTGCTCGATCCGACGCCGCGCACATGCGAGACCAGCCGGCCATCGACCGGATCGAACAGCAGGCCGGAACCGGTGAGGATCAGCTCCCGTTGCTGCGTGCCATTGGCCAGACGCAGCGGTACCATGCCGGTCGGACCGCCATAGCCGCCCGAGACCCACACCGGGTGCTCCCAGGCCAGCTCGCCGGTCAGCGCATCGTAGGCGATCATGTGGTGCTCGTAATACGGCGGCCAGCCGCCGGGTTCGCCGTCACCGCGTTCGCGGCGATCGGTGAACTTGCCGAGGATGATGAAATTGCCACCGAGCAGCAGCGGCGAGGAGATGTTGCCGACGCCACCGGAGAGCCGGGTGTGCGCCTGCCACACCCGCTCGCCGTGCACCGTGAAACACGCGGCAACCCCGGTGGCGTATTTGACCCACACGTGCTCGCCGTCGGTGATCGGTGCGCCCATGGTCCAACCGTAGTTGTTCTTCCAGCCCGGGTCGCCGACGCCCAGCCGTTCGCACCAGCGTTGGTAATCCCTGGCTTTGGTGTGCTTGAGCTTCTTGTGTGAGCGCTCGAGCTTGCGGATCTCCATCTCGATCTGCGTACGCTCGTCCTCGCTGATCGCCACCGACTGTTCTTCGGTGCCCAGAGACCGCTTCGCGGTCGCGATCTGCTGCTTGATCGCCTCCAACTCCGGATCCTCGTTCACCTGCCAGCCGCGTTGCCAGGCGTCCATCGCCTCCGCGCGCTGCTCGTCGGCGACGAAGTCGAACACGTGGACGTCGCGCTGCCAGCGGATCGCGCCGGTCGCACGATCGAGACAGTAGAGGGTGTGGGGCTCGCAGTTGACGAACACCCGCTCGCCCCAGATTACCGGGTTGGCCGCGGAATAGTCGGGCAAGGCGGTGCGCCAGCGGACGTTGACGCCACTGTTGATGTTCCAGGCCAGGGGCGGGTCGGCCTCGGGGTACCGGCTGGTCCAGTCGCCCAGACGCCCGCGGCAGCCGATCGGCGGCAGCGCCGCGGTATGTTGCTGCGTGCGCGCGGGCAACGCGGCGCTTTCTGCCGGTGCACGCGGGGCGCCCCGGACACACAGCGACAGACCGATGGCCGAGTTCTGCCCGACGTTCTGGCAGGAGATCAGAAGCCGGTTCGCCCCCTGGCGCAAGGGGATGCGGATCAGCGCATGTGGCTTGATCTGGCGCCCCGAGACCCAGACCAGCCGTCCGTTGACCCATAGCTTGCCATAGTCATTGGCCAGGATCGCGGCGTGGAGCTCCACCGCCCGCGGGCTGTGGATGGTGGTCGCGGCATACCACCGCGCCGACTCGAGTCCGTGGACGCCGAGATCGCCGGTCTGCTTGCCGTGCTGGGTGCCCGTCGGCGGATGGTATTCCTGTCCCGGAGGCGCGACCGGCATGAAAGCGACTCGCCGTTCGACCCAGCTCATCGCTCCGCCACCCGGTGGAGCGTAGTCCGCCCCGAGCGCGTCGCGCTGGGGCTCGTAGACAGCCGCGGGCGCGGGCACCGCCTCGGGCAGGAAGGGCGCATCGAGCTCACGATGCGGATCGCTCGGTACCGCCGCCAACAGCGACCACCGGGGTACGAAGCGCCAGGTCTGCGGCCCCTCGCCGCCGACCGCCTCGTCGAGCATGACCATCTCGCCGTCGAGCGCGAGCGGACGGTCCTCGCTCGGGCCGAACCAGGGATCGGCGATCGGGATCGTGTCGACCACGGGCTGCACCTGCTCGGCGAGACGCTCGTGCGCCGTTTCGAGCAATTCGCGCAGGCGCTGCAGATGCGCGGCCATCTCCGCTTCCTGGCCGGGCTGCCAACGCGGTGCCGCGGGCCCGGCGCTGGTGAGCATCGCAGCGTAGCTCTGGGGGAAGTGCCGCAGGCACAGCACCGCGGCGCGGGCCTGGCGATAGGCCACAGCCGCCTGATGCGCCAGCGCGGCTGGCTGGAGATCGGCAGCGGGGCCGGTCTCGGGCGGCCCATCGAGGGTGAGCGCGGCGATGGTGCCGTTCACATCACCGGCATACCCGCCGAGATCGCCGGTGGCGGTGTAGGTCCCGTTGAGTTCACCGTCTTCGAGCGTGACCGTCAACGCGTAGACCACCGTGCGCGCGCGACCGTCGGCGGGAACCCAGGCGTCGGGCTGCAACCGCACCGTGACCGAGCCGGTGAGCGTGTCGCCCTGCAGCTGGAGCGCGCTGGCGTCGGCCACGTGCCGTGCCTTGTTGTACTCTGGCGCGGCCCCCCAGCCCGGAGCCCAGGATTCGCCCGCGGTGGTCAGATGGAGGGTGAGCCCGTGCCGCTGGCCACGCTCAGGCGAGACGCCACCGGCCAGCTCGAGCGTCAGACTGCGCGCGGGAGCCTCAGGCCGCACGGCGTCGATACGCTCGGCCAGACGGGCGAACAGCTGATCGCGCACCGCCATCACCGCTGCGGCATCGCGCCGTACGGCAGCCACCGCGTCGGTCTCGGCCGCCGTCGATGCGACGACGGCAGCCCACAGCACGACGGCGATGCGCAGGGAGCGGGGGGGCGTTGACAGACGGAACATGGGCGACTTCTCCGAGACAGGCGGGCGGGGATGGATACCCCTCCTGGTGATACCGATGACACCCGGATCCGTTCACCGCCGGGTCCGCGAGCCCGTCGTCGCTGGCGCGATGATGACGCTCAACGATCACTCGGCAGCGTCGACCCCGTACCGTGCTGCGTTTCCGCGGCGCGGTAGTGCTCGAGGACCTGCTGCAGCTGCGCGCGCAGCTCGGTGGCCCGGCTCTCGTCGTGCGGATGGGTGCTGAGGAACTCCGGCGTGCCGCTGGGGCATGCACAGAAAACCCAGGAAAAACCCAGGACGGTCTACTGTTGGAAAGGCCGGCTCTGACACGCGGCGCCTTGGACGCCTGATGGTCTGATCGTTGGTTCCAGGCCGGATTAGTTGTGCGATTTTCGCCTTTCGCCCGATTGCGGCCTGCGATCGTCGCAAACCGCGCTCGAACGCCTGATTGCCCA
>CAZTGE010000067.1:0-21161 GCA_964612995.1 uncultured candidatus Brocadiaceae bacterium
GAGAAGAAGGAGAGAATTCCAATCCGGCCTCTGTGCTCTCTGTGTTCTCTGTGGTCTATGAGGGCACAGGAATAGGCCTGAGTAGTTACGATGGTACAGGTAATGTCATTTGTAACTACTCATGAGATTCTTGAGACACTCATGGTGGCCTTGTGGTTCAAGCTGAGGCCAAGGCTTTCCTCTGCGCACTTTGCGTCTTTGCGAGAGATAGCAGATTGCAGGGATATTTGAGCGGCCACGCGCAAAGAAGGGGAACAACCCATGCCCGATGGGCCAGAGTAGTTACAAAGCAGAAAGGTGGGCCGGAGGGCCGAAGCCCTATGCCCGCAACCCTTGGGTTGTGGGCGGAGGCCCACCTTGGTAGCGGAGCACCACAGGGCGACACCGCTCGTAGCATCAGTCCGTATGCTGCTTCAGCCGCCGAGCGCGGCGCCGGGCTCTCCGGTCGCCGCCGGCTCGCCGTCGGCAGGCTCCTCGGCCGCTGGCTCCTCGGCCGCTGGCTCCTCTTCGTCCGGATCCGGCGGCAGGTTGGTGTTGAGATACTCCTCGGCCTTGGCTGCGATCTCCGGGTCGGCGCTGTTCATGGCCACACCCTTGAGCATCTGCCGCGCCATCTCCTCCTTCTCCTTAGCGAAGGCGACGCGGTTGTCCTCACCATCGGCCATCGAGCTGGTCAGCACCTCCTGGGCCGTCTCCCAGAACAGACGGCCGGCCCAATACTGCGCCTCGGCCCGTTCGCGGCCCGAGCCGTAGGGCAGGGCGTCCATTTTGAGCAGCGCGAAGAGCGCCTTCTCCTTGGCCCCCGCGCGCGCGAGGCAGACGCCGTAGCCGAGCGAGACCTTGGCCATCAGCGCCGAATCGCCGCTGACCTCGTCGAGCATGCGCTTGTAGCGCAGCGCGGCCTCGTCGAAGCGCTCGTTGTTGCGCAGCAGATCGGCCCAGTAGAGATTCCAGTGGAGAAAAGCCGCTCGCTCGCCCTCGAAACTGAGGCTGCTGTTGCTCGACAGCACTACCTTGCGCTCCTGCTCGATCGCCCGCGACATATCGCCCCGTTCACCGTAGGCAGCCGCCATCACCGCCTCCGCCCGACGGCGGGCCTTGCGGTCGCGGTTGTTCGCTTCGGAATAATTGCGCAGCGCCTCGGCCACGCCTTCAGCGGCCTGGTAATCACCAGCCCGGGCGAGGCAGATGCCCTGCCAGTAGAGCGAATTGAGCATGCGCCGATCCTCGGGGAACTGGGCCGCTGCCTGGCCGTACTGCTCGGCCGCCTGCTTGTAGTCGCGCGCCGCCTCCCAGGCATTGCCGGCCTCGATCAGGCCGTAGATCTTCTGCCAACGCCGATCACCGGTCGAGGCCATCTGTTCGAACCGGGCAGCGGCGATGGCGTACTGGCCCGCAGCCATGTTCTCCATCGCGCGTTTCCACAGCCCCGGCCGGGTCATCTCGAAGTAGATCACCTTGCGCACGTTGGCCGTCCGTTCGCGCTGCTCCTCGCGCTGGGTCATGAAGGATTTGTAGTACACCCAATCGCGCTCCTCGCGGGAGACGAAGCCGCGCTTCTTCCCATCCTTGAGTACGATGGTGTCCTTCTCGAGGTGCGATTGGCTCCACAGCCGCGGAACCGCACAGAGCAGGATCGCAAGCGAGAGGACGAACGGCGAGACACGATGCATGATGCTTTCTCCAGTCCGGCCGGCGCACCGACCGCGCCGATTCACAAGCGGCTGACGTAATCCTTGTACTGACGCTTGATCTCGAGATCGAGGCTGGCGTCGGTTTCAATATGCTCGTTGAACAGCCGATTGGCCAGGCGGCGGGCCTCGGCGCGCACGGTGCCGCCGCGGACCAGACCGGCCATGATCGCATGGTCGAAGGCTTCCATGGTCTTGCCCTTGGCGTCGAGCTGCTCCGCCGCGCACAGCAGGGCCGTCGAGCGGTACTCTGCCGGGACCGGCTGGAAGCGCAGGTGCTTGTAGGTCTTCAAAGCCTCGGCGGTTCCACCGCTCTCGGCCTGGGCATGCCCGAGCTGGAGATAGGTCTGAGAGTAGACCGCGATCTGTTCCTGGTAGGCCTTGCCACGGTGCGCGTCGGCCGGTGGCAGCTTGAGGTGGCCGATGGCCCGTTGCAGCAGGCTGGCGACCGTGCCCCAGTCCTCGCGGGCCCGCGCGACCATCGCCTGGCCGAACAGACCCTTGCGCATGGCCGTGGCCTCGCAGGGGTCACACATGCGTCCGAAGTCACTGGCGCGGCTGAGCAGCAGGGCGAAAGCCTTGTTGGCCTGGTCGAATTTGCCGCCCGCGAGCAGGATCTCTCCGCGCCGGTTCATCGCCTCGATCACCCGCCATTGCTTGGGCATGCGGATGTAGACCTGTTCGAGCGTCTCTGCCGCCGCCTCGTGCTTTCCGAGCTTGGCCTGGGCCTCGGCGGCGCGGAACAGCGCATCGACCGCGACCCACTCGAAGCGGGCCTTGTCGGTCGAGGACAGGAAGCCTTCGGCCGCCTTGTCCCAGTTGCCGCGACTCGCCTGACCGAGCGCCTGGAGGTAGCTGGTGGTGCTGACCACCCGCAGATCGTAGTCGATCTCCACGACCTCCTTGCGCTTGAGCCGCGCGCGGTTGGCGCCATCGGGATCTGTCGAATAGGTGACCTCGTCCATATGATTGGCGATGACGTAGACGCCGTTCATCGGGTCGCCTTCAGCCCGGATGACGTCGGCCTTCGCCGGGGCGTATTCCTTGGCCGAGGCGGCGGTGGCAAGCGCCGCGCCAACGAGGATCAGGACGCAACGCGTGAGACTGGTGGCGGTGCGGGATGGCATGGGCCTACTCCTGGGCGGTCGGCTGCTTGCGCAGCACGTAGATCGTCTTCTTGATCTGCGGATTCTCGACATCGGTGACCTCCTCCTCGACCACCTCGATCGGTGCCGGCACCGAAACCTGATCGTAAGCATCGAAGACCTCGAGGTAGTCGGCGGTGACCTTCATCGCCGGTCGGCGAATGCGATAGCGGCGGGTCTCTACCTGGCCGTCGCCGGTGTCGACGTCCTTGATGTACAGGCCTTCACCCTCGAGCAGTGCGCCCTTGGGGAAGTTCTGCTCCACGAGTTCGTAGAGGTCCTCGACCGGGTTGATGTTGCGCGCGTTGTTCGAGCGCAGCAGGTTGTTGACCGGCTCGAATCTGCCCAGCTTGGCCGAGAGGACCAGGACCTGGACGTAGACCCGCCAGTACTGGAGCTTCTCGTCGTCGTCGGGCGGGGTGAGCATGTTGCGCAGCCGCAGGGCTGTACCCAGCGCCTTCTCGAGCGTCTCCTGGTCCACGCCCGCGGCCTCGATCGTGCCCTGGATCTCCATCATCATGTACTGGGGGTCGAGGGGCTCGTAGGCGATCAGTTCACGGGCCTGAGCCACGGCGTTGTCGAGATCGCGGTTGGCGTAGTAGGCCTCCATCAGCCAGGTGTTGACGGTGACCAGGTTGGCCATCTTGGTCACCAGGTCCTCGAGCCGTCCGAGCTCGGCCATGACCCGATCGTAGGTCTCGGCATCCAGGCTCAGGCGCTCGCCCTCCACCACCGAGGTGAACTCGCGGATCTGTTTGCGCGCCTTGCTCCAGTTGCGCTTCTCCTCCGGTAGCTCTGTGTCGGCGTCGGCCTCGATATAGTCCTGCATGAAGCCCTCGGCGTCGACCAGCAGATCCGGGATGGTGCCCTTCTTGCCCTGCTGCCAGTACGGCTCGAACTTGCGTCGATTGGGGATCAGTGCCCGGATCGCCTCGACCTCTTGGGCCGCATCCGCCTTGAAGGCCTGGATCTCGGGCTGGCGCAGCAGCGAGGCCTTGTAGTACTCGAGCGGCTTGATGGCGTCGCCCTGGCGCCCGAGCTCCCACAAGGTCGCACCTACGGCGAGGTTGTCCTCCGGCTTGGCGTCGGGGCCGAGCAGCGGGAGATACAGGTCGGCGTAGTGGTTCTTGCAGGTCTGGCTGAAGTATTCCAGCAGCTCGTCGACCACGCCGGCATGGACCAGATCTGCATCGCTGAGCGCGCCATCGCCATCGGCGTCGAAGGCGTTGAACAGCTTGCGGTCGATCTCGCGCAAGGCCTCACCGATCGCCTCCGGACCGAGCTCGGGCTCGCCCTCGGCTTCGCTCACAGCGTGCCACCGCGTGGCCAGGCGCTCCGCCACCGAGCGTACGATCGCGGCCTTCCGCTCTTCGGGTATGGTGATCTTGCCGCGGAGATTGCGCTGCATGCCGTCTTCGCTCGCACGACCGACCATGTTAAAGCAGACCGCGAGCAGCTTGCGCGCATTGGTCGAACGCGCCTCGATCGCGGGGAAGTCATCGATCTTGCGATTGAACACCAGACGGCCGAACACCAGTTCCGGCCAGAACCCGGCGATCTCCGCGATCCCGCCTTCGACCGCCTTGGCCAGCCCCTCGGCGTCGCGCACCTGCGGCAGCAGCTCGGTATTGAAGCGGTTGAGTGCGGCGAAAGCCTGCTTGTAGGTGGCGAACGCCATGCGCTGGAGCATCTGGCGGATGATCGCCTCGTCGTCGGGCACGTTCTCCCAGTAGCCCGCGTCGAGCAGGTCGAGGATCCCGGCCCAGTCCTCGGCCTTCATGCGTTGCTGGACCTGGATGTTGGCTTCGAATCGCCGCAGGTGATCGATCTGATCGCCGAGCCCGGCCAGTGCCGGGTGGCCCTTGTCATGGAGGGCCACGTACTTGCGCACGTCCTCGACCGTCTCGGCCATCCGCTCGTTGATCTGCTGCAGCCGCTGCTCACCCACGCCACGATCGTACTCCTGATTCCACAACAGGTACCAGGCCTGGATCTCGTAACGCAGCGCGCGCAACATATTGCCGTAATTCTTTTCGGCCAGGGACTGGCTCTTGTCCTTCCAGGCCTGATTGCCTTTCTCGCGTGCGACCGTGAAGGTCTCGCGGGCCAGCGCCGCGGCCTCCTCGTACTCGCCGAGGTTGATGAGCACGATGATCTCGCTGAATGAACCGGAGCGCTCGTAGGCCTCCGGATCGTACTGCTTGAGGTAGTTGAGCGCCCGATCGTTGACCTCGGAGAACTGCTTCTGGCCCGAGGCACGCGAGGACATGCCGAAGGCGTAGGACCGGGTGTCGCGGGCGAGCCGTTGAACCATCTCGCCGGCCTTGGTCGCCTCGCCGCGGCGGTCGAAGAAGCCACGCAGCTCCTCGGTCTGCGGTTCCTTGCCCCAGAACTCCGGCTTGAACCGGCTCAGACCATCGAGCCCGGCGATGGTCGCGCGATAGCGCCAGCCGAGCTTGTAGAGGGTGAATGCGTACATCTGGTAGAGCTGCGGCGCCAGCTCGACGAACTGCTCGCTGTCCGGATCGGGCAAGCCGAGCACGCCGGAGCGCAGCTGGACCGCCGCGTTGACCAGGAATCGTTGGACGATGCTCTTCTCCACCGCCGCCTTGGCCTCGGTGAGGAAGGCGCGGGCGGTGGTCAATGCGGCGTCGGGGTCGATCGGCCGCGGCTGACGGAACCAGGGCGAGCCGCCGCTGCTGGCGCTCGAATAATACCAGCCGATCCACTTCTTGGCGTTACCCATGAAGAAGTTGCCGGCGGCCTGGATCCTGGCCAGCAGAGCGTCGCGTGCCGGGCCATCGCCCATCTGATGGAAGACCTGGGCCGCGAGCAGGTGCAGATGCCCGACCATCATCTGGATCAGGCGCTCCTTGTGATCGAGCGTCCAACCGCGCTCCTTGAGCCACTCCTCGCACCTGGCCCATTGCTCGGCACCCTGGCTATAGGCCATCTCGGTGCCCATGAGCAGGTGGAGATTGAAGACGTCGGACCAGATCTCGAGCTGGTTGCGGCGGATCGCCTTCTGCGCCTGCGGCGGGTACTGGTCGAGGTCGAGCTTGAGCTGCGCGTCGAATATGCTCATCAGGTCATCATAATTGTGTCCCGTGACCTCGGGGAAACCGTTACCGCTCAGGCGCATGATCTCGCCGCGCACGACGGTCAGGCGGTGCTTGAGGAAAGGGTAGTAGTCGGCGTAGTTCCAGTCCCAGTCCAGGATCTCCTTGGACATGTTCCAACGCTCGTTCTTGCGCGATTCCAGCGGCGGATCGAGCGGCCGGGTCAGACGTTCGAAGAGCCAGGCGGGGACCGTCTGCCGGCAGAACTCCTCATCGAGGCCGTAGGCCGGGCCGCGTTCCATGATGATCCGCAGCGCGCGGTAGGCGGACCACATCGCCCGGGCCCAGTCGTCGCGCAGCATGGTCGCCTGCTGGAGGATGGCCCAGTACTGCTTGCCTTCTTCGGTCGACGGATCGTCGTCCATGTCCCAGGTCTTCTCGACCTCGCTCTCGTAGGCCCAGATCTCGGCCAACTGCTGCTCGCAGGTCGTGCGGGTGACCTCCATCAGCCGTTGGACCAGTCCGCGGAGATTGGCCACCTTGGCCGGGGCCAGGGTGAGCAACGGCGGGGGCGAATCGGGGTTGGTCATCCGCCGGATCCGCTCGCAGATCTGGTTGATCTGCCCGTGGCCTCCGGGCTGGACGTGCTGCTTGATCAGTTCGGGCAGCGGCGCGCGCGACTTGAGCGTGGCGGCGAGCTCCTTGGCTCTGGCCTCGGCCTCCTTCGCCGCATCGCCCGAACGGGTCAGCGAGGCCTGGTGGTACCATTGATACTCGAGCGCGGTCTGCCACAGATCGGCCTCAGGATAACCGGCCGAACCGAACTCGTCGATGACCCGGCGTGCGACCAGCAGGTAGTTGCCGCCGATCAGCTCGTGGCCCATCAGGTAGTGCTGCTCGCGTACCGCCTCCGATTCGGCCGCGCCCAGGGCGGAACCGCCGCAGAGGCACAAGGTCAACAGCACACATAGGTGTTTCATCATGGTGATTCCCTCGGGCGCGGGGTTCGCAGATGTTCGAACGCGCCGGGTGCCGGCATGGTTCGATCATCCCGAAACCACTTGCACCAGGGAGAATAGCCGCGACCGGCGACCCCCCCAAGCGGGGAGCCCAGGCACCTGTACGGCGGTGTCACATACCGACAGTCGACAGCCGTGGGTGCGTCGCTCCAAGGGCGCTCCGGCTACGATCCACCACCGGATTCCCGCACTCGCCCCGCGGAGCCTGGACACACCAGGCGCGACGACGACTCCCCCACATTGACACCTCGGGCCGTTCAAGATAGCCTCCGCCTTCCATTTCGCGCTGCCGAGCCGTGCACAGCACGAGAACGGAGGCGCTGCGAGGAGACCGCCGTGGCCGATACCATCGAGAGCTTCGTCACCAAGCTCAAGGAGGAGGGCGTCGAGGCCGGCAAGGCCGAAGCAGAGCGCATTCGCGCCGAAGCCAAGGCCGACGCCGACAAGACGATCGCCGATGCCAAGGCGGAAGCCGAACGGTTGGTGGCGGGGGCCCGTGAAGAGGCCGACCAGCTGCTGGCCAGAGCCAAGGCCGACCTCGCGCTGGCGGTGCGCGACACGGTGGCCCGGCTGCGCGCCCAACTCGAGGCGATCCTCAACGACGTCCTCGCCACCGGTTCGACCGAAGCCCTGCGCGATCCCGCGACCATCGCCGAGGCGATCGTCGCCATCGTCAAGGCCCACGCCGACCAGGCCACGGCCGGCGAGCTGAGCGCCAGCGTCCAGGACGAACTCAAGGCCAAGATCGAGAAGCAGGCCATGTCTGGCCTCGCCGAGGCGGTCAAGGACGGCGCGGTGCGCAAGTCCCTGATCAGCGGTGGCCAGGAACAGCCCGGCTTCGCATACACCGTCAGCGGCGCCACCGTCGAGGTGGATCCGCAGTCGGCGGTCGAACACCTGATGGACATGGTCAATCCGAAGCTGCGCTCGCTGATCCAGCAGCACGGCGACGCCTGAGGCGGGGAGCAGAGCGGATCATATGCGACACGGGTCCACGCCCTTCCTCCTCAGCGCCCTGCCCGGCCTGCCCGGCCTCGGCGAAGCGGCGCCGATCGACGCCCCCGGCCTGATGGCGGTGGTACGCGCGACCAGCGCCGCGCCGCTGGTCGAAGCGGTTCTGTTGGGCGATGACCTCCTGCTGCATCAGAGCGTGGTCGCCGGCCGTGAGCTGCCCGAGCTGCCCAACGCGGTGCTCGAGGAACCGCAGGTCCGCGGCGAGGCCCCGCTGCCGCCGGGCCTGAACTGCGATCGACCAGACGCCTTCCGCGTCGCCGCCGACTGCTCTTGGGCCAGCTGGTTCCGCCATCTCAACGCCCTGGCCCGGCAGCACGGCTCGGGCTTCCTCGCCGACTGGTGCGCCTGGGAGGTGGCCCTGCGCAACCAGCTGGTGCAGCTGCGCGCCGAGGGCCTCGGGCTCGATGGCGACGCCTTGGTGATCACGCCCGATCTGGCCAGCACGCGCCAGGAGGACCGGTCGCTGGTCGATGAGGCGGTCTCGCGCGTGCAGCACGCCGAGGATCCCCAATCCCAGCAGCGGGCGCTCGACGCGGTACGCATCGAATGGCTCGACCGCAACGCCCCCCGCTTTGCATTCACCGACGACGAGGTGGTCGCCTACGCCGTGCGTCTGAGCCTGGTGCTCAGATGGGCGGCGGTGGCCGCGGCCACCGCGGTGGACGGCTGACCATGCCGCGCGCCGCCCCGCCCTTCGGGTCCAGCTGCGCGTACCGCCACGGAACCGGCGTCGCCGGCATCCGGGCCACCGCCCACCAGCCATCTGGCGCCCCAGGCGCATTGTGTACGGAGAGCATGCCATGAGCGGCCGCATCGCGGGAATCCACGGCAACATCCTCATCGCCGAGACCGGGGGCGACGTGGTCCAGAACGGCACCGCCCACGTGCTGCGTGGCGACGGCGCCCGCCTGCTGTGCGAGGTGATCCGCGTGCGTGGTCAACGGGCCGACCTCCAGTGCTTCGAAGAGGTCCGGGGGCTCAAAGTCGGTGACGAGATCGACTTCCACGACAGCATGCTCTCGCTCGACCTCGGTCCGGGCTTGCTGGGGATGATCTACGACGGGCTGCAGAATCCGCTGGTGAAGCTGGCTGAGCTCGGCCCCTTCCTCACCCCCGGCCAATGGCTGCCAGGCCTCGACCAGGAGAAGCGCTGGGACTTCACCCCTGTGGCCAGCGTCGGCGACGCGGTCGGCCCGGCGCACAAGCTCGGCACGGTGCCCGAAGGCCCCTTCACCCACGAGATCATGACCCCGTTCGATCTCAATGGCCGTTGGAGCGTGAGCTCGATCGTCGACGCGGGCAGCTACACCATCGGCGACACCGTCGCCGTGCTCGAAGACGGCAAGGGCAGCCGCCGCGAGGTGACCATGGTCCAGAGCTGGCCGGTCAAGAAGCCCCTGATGGTCTGCAAGCGCCGGCTGCTGCCGACCGAACCGCTGGTCACCGGCCAGCGGCTGGTCGACTCGATCTTTCCCGTGGTCGCTGGCGGCACCTACTGCATTCCCGGCCCGTTCGGGGCGGGCAAGACCGTGCTCCAGCACCTGACGGCCAAGTTCGCCCGCGCCGACGTGGTGATCGTCGCCGCCTGCGGCGAACGCGCCGGCGAGGTTGTCGAGACGATCAAGGAACTGCCCGAACTCGAGGACCCGCGCACCGGCCGTTCGCTGATGGAACGGACGATCATCATCTGCAACACCTCGGCGATGCCGGTGGCCGCACGTGAAGCATCGGTGTACACGGGAGTGACCCTCGGCGAATATTACCGTCAGATGGGCCTGGACGTGCTCATGCTCGCCGACTCCACCTCACGCTGGGCCCAGGCCATGCGCGAGGTCTCCGGACGACTCGAGGAGATTCCCGGCGAAGAGGCCTTCCCCGCCTATCTCGAGAGCCGCATCGCCGGATTCTACGAGCGCGCCGGCGCGATCGAACTGCACGACGGGCGCGTGAGCACGGTGACCATCGGCGGCACCGTCTCGCCCGCCGGCGGCAACTTCGAGGAGCCCGTGACCCAGGGCACGCTCAAGGTGGTCGGTGCTTTCCACGGCCTGTCGCGCGTCCGGTCCGACGCCCGCCGCTTCCCGGCCATCGACCCGATCGACAGCTGGTCCAAGTACCCCGGCATCATCGCCTCCGAGAAGGTCGACCGGGTGCGCCAGCTGCTGCGCCACGGCAACGAGGTCAAGCAGATGCTCACCGTGGTCGGTGAAGAGGGCACTCCGATCGACGACTTCATCGTGCTGCAGAAGGCCGAGATGTTCGACATGGTGTTCCTGCAGCAGAACGCCTTCGACGAGGTCGACTGCAACTGCCCGCCCGAGCGGCAGCAGAAGGCCTTCGACAAACTGCTCACGGTGATCGACCTCGACCTGACCCACATGTCCAAGACCGAGGCCCGCACCTACGTCTTCGAACTCACCGACCTCTTCCGCAACTGGAACTTCGCTGCCGAGGGCAGCGAGGAATACGCTCAGCTGTGGCAGCAAGTCGACGCCAAGATCGCCTCCGGCGCCGCGGATGCGGGCGACCGGTCGACCGAGAAAGCCGAGGCCCAGGCATGAGAAAATACTTCGATGACATCAAACAGATCGCCGGCTCGGTGGTCACGGTCACCGCGACCGACATCGGTTTCGACGACCTGGCGGTGATCACCGGGCCGCATGGCTCGTCGTTGGCCCAGGTCATCCGGCTCGAAGGCGACCAGGTCTCGCTGCAGGTCTTCGCTGGCACCCAGGGCGTCTCGACCGATTCGCGGGTACGCTTCCTCGGCAAACCGATGCAGGTCCCCTTCGGCGACGACCTGCTCGGCCGCGTGTTCGACGGCTCGGCTCGCCCGCGCGACAACCGGCCCGAGGTCGAGGAGAGCGCGATCGACATCGGCACCCCGGCGGTGAACCCGATGCACCGGCACATGCCCGACGAGATGATCGAGACCGGCATCCCGATGATCGACGTGTTCAACAGCTTGGTGGTCAGCCAGAAGATTCCGATCTTCTCGGTCGCCGGCGAGCCCTACAACCAGCTGCTGGCGCGGATCGGGCTCCAGGCCAAGGCCGACATTATCATCCTCGGCGGCATGGGCCTTCGCCACGACGAGTACCTCCAGTTCCGCGAGACCTTCGATCAGGGTGGCCAGCTGTCGCGGACCATCATGTTCATCCACACCGCGGCCGACCCGGTGGTGGAATGCCTGCTGGTGCCCGATCTCTGTCTGGCCATCGGCGAGCAGTACGCGCTGCAAGGCAAACGCGTACTGGTGCTGTTGACCGACATGACGGCGTTCTCCGACTCGCTCAAGGAGATCGCCATCACCATGGAGCAGATCCCCTCCAATCGCGGTTACCCCGGCGACCTCTACTCGCAGCTGGCGCGCCGCTACGAGAAGGCGGTCGACTTCGACCAGTACGGCTCGCAGACCCTGCTCGCCTGCGTGACCATGCCCGGCGACGACGTGACCCACCCGGTGCCAGACAACACCGGCTACATCACCGAGGGCCAGTTCTACCTCCGCAACGGCCGCATCGAGCCCTTTGGTTCGCTCTCCCGCCTCAAGCAGCAGGTCAACGGCGACACCCGCGATGACCACCGCACGATCATGGACGGCTGTCTGCGACTCTATGCACAATGCACCGAAGCGCGCGAGAAGCGGAACATGGGCTTCCAGATGTCCGACTGGGACGAGAAGCTGCTCGCCTTCGGCGATCGTTTCGAAGAGCAGATCATGGATCTGGAGGTCAACATCCCGCTGACCGAGGCCCTCGACCGCTGCTGGGAACTGCTGGCCGCGTGCTTCGAACCGGTCGAGGTGGGCATGCGTCGCGACGTGCTCGCCAAACACTGGCCCCAGCCGCTGGAAGGCGCCGACGCCCCGGCCGTGGCCGCGACGTCGCAGGAGTGAGACCCATGACCGGGCCTCTGGACCGTGCGAGCCCGTCTGCGTCGCCGCCGTCCTGCGGGGACAGGCATGGCCGCGTGCCGGTGAAGGAGCGCTGAGATGGCGAAGATCAAGCTCACCCGCCCCGAGCTCAAACGACAGCGTGATGCGCTCAAGCGCTTCCAGCGTTTCCTGCCGATGCTCAAGCTGCGTCAGAGCCAGCTGCAGACGCACCTGAACAAGACGCGTCAGCGTCTCGAACACGCCGAAGAGACCCTGCGCGGCGCCGAGCGTCGCTGCCGCGGCTTCGCCGCGATCGCGACCACCCTCGCCGGCGTCGACATCCAGGGCCTGTGCGAACCGACCGAGGTGGTCACTCACACCATCGACATCGCCGGCATCGCGGTGCCCGAGCTCGATCGCCTCGCATTCCCCGAGTCGCACTACTCGCTCTTCGCCACCCCGGTGTGGATCGACGGCGCCATCTGCCGTTTGCGCGAGCGGCGGCGCTATGCCGAACAGGTCGCGATACTGCGGCGCCAGTTCGAACTCATCGAACGCGAATTGCGCAAGACCATCCAGCGCGTCAACCTCTTCGAACAGGTCAAGATCCCCGAGGCCAAGGACGCCATCCGCCGCATCCGCATCCGCCTCGGCGACGAGATGACCAGCGCGATCGGCCGCAGCAAGATCGCCAAGGGCAAGCTCGCCGAACTGGCGGTGGCCGACGCCGCCGCGGAGCTGGGAGACGAGTGATGCGCCGTGCCTGTCCCAGGCAGCAGGCCGACGGATCGGAGCTCCCGAGGGGCCCTGCTCCTTTGAAGGGAATGCCATGATCGTCAAGATGCACAAGCTCTTCTGCGCCGTGCAGACCGATCAGCGCGAGGCGATGCTCGACGCCCTGGGCGCAGCCGGGGTGCTGCATATCGAGCCGGTCGATCCCCAGGTAGCGGTGGCCGACGAGGCGCTGCACCGCGACCTGGCGATGGTCGACCGGGCGATCCGCGCCCTGGCCGACCTGCCGGCCGAGACCGGCGACGCGCCGGACCTGACGCCGCTCGAGGCGGCGCGGCGCATCGACGCCCTGGCCACGCGTCAGGCGGAACACGAGCATGTGTTGCATGTGCTGGCCAACCGCGAGCAGGAGGTCGGCGCCTGGGGCCATGTCGCGCTCGACGACCTGCGCGCGCTCGACGAACAGGATATTGTGGTCGACCTGTTCGCGATCCCCGCCGGCAGCGAGTCGACGATCAAGGCCGAATGCGTCAGCGTGGTCGGCCGCCCGGGCAAGGGCAAGGTGATCGTGGCGGTGGTCGACCGCTCGGGCACCCACACCGACCTGCCCGAGGGCGCGAATGAGATCGAACGCCCGCAGTGGGACATCCCCGGTCTGCGCACCGAAGCCCAGACCATCCGCGCGACGATGCGCGAAGACGCCGCCAGCCTCCAGCGCCTGGCCCCCCTGCGCCCCGCGCTGACCGCAGAACGCGAGCGCCTGCAGCAACAGGAGCACTTCGTCCGCGCCACACGCAGCGGCGCTGAGGACGCCGGCCTGTTCGCGGTCCAGGGCTGGATTCCAGCCGACCAGATCGAGCAGCCGGTCGTTGCGCTCCACGCCGCCGGGATCCCTGCCGGCATCACCACCCGCCCGCCGACCGACGAGGAACATCCGCCGACCCTGGTCCGCTACCCTGGCTGGGCCCGGCCGATCAAGGGCCTGTTCGACATCCTCGGCACGGTCGCCGGCTACCGCGAAGCCGATGTCTCCGCCGCCTTCATGCTCGCCCTGCCGCTGTTCGCAGCGATGCTCATCGGCGACGCGGGCTACGGTCTGATGTTGGCCCTGCTGGCCTTCGGCCTGCGCGGCAAGATCGTCGCGGCGATGGGCTCACCTGCCGCCAACCTCGCCGCGGTCCTCGGCATCGCGACCATGGTCTGGGGCGTGATCACCAACAGTTTCTTCGGTTTCGAAGTCTTCTTCGGACCCGGCAACGCCCCGATCGCTGTCGACATGCAGGAAGAAAACCGCGACTTCCTCGCCCGCCTGAGCCTGTGGATCGCCGGCGTGCACCTGACCGTGGCCTGGCTCTGGCGCGCGGTGGTGCTATGGCCGAATCAACGCTTCCTCGCGCCCTTCGGCTGGGCGCTGAGCGTCTGGGGCATGCTGGGGGTCATCTTCTCGCTCCTGCTCGGCGACGCCTTCGGCTGGGGCACGATCTGGCCCTACCTGCTGGTCGTGGGCCTGGCGTTGGCGCTGCTGTTCGAGAGCGACTCGTCCAACCCGTTCAAGCGCCTCGGCGTCGGCTTCGCCAACATGCCCTTCGAGTTGCTGGCCAAGTTCTCCGACGAGATCAGCTATATCCGCCTGATGGCGGTCGGCCTCGCCTCCGCGGTGCTCGCCCAGACCTTCAACACCATGGCCGGCGTCGGGCCCGAAGGCACGGGCTTCACCGTCCTGAGCCCGTTCATCCTGGTGCTCGGCCACGCGTTGAATTTCGCGCTCTGCATGATCGCACTGTTCGCGCACGGCGTGCGCCTGAACATGCTCGAGTTCTCCAACAACCTCGGCATGGAGTGGAAGGGCCGCGCCTACGCGCCCTTCTGTGCCACCCGCCATCGATCGAACCCCTCCTGACGGCATCGGATCCACTACACACACCCACACCGGAACCGGGACCGACGGGACATCATCAAGGAGATCACATCAATGGACAACTGGCTCTATTTCTTCGGACAGATGGGGGGCATGCTAGCGCTCGGCCTCGCCGCGGTCGGCTCCGGCCTCGGCATCGGCAATGCCGGCATGGCTGCGGCCGGCGCCTGGGCGCGTGAAGGCAAAGAGAACCGCAACCTCAACTTCACCTACATCATCCTGCTGGGCATGCCGCTCTCGCAGACGCTCTACGGCTTCCTCGCGCTCAACGCGATGGCCGGCAGCATGACCGAAGCCATTCCGGCCGGCGAATTCGACGCCAGCCTCGCCGGCATGCTCGCTGGCGCCGGCATCGCCTGCGGTCTGGCCCAGCTGTTCAGCGCCTGGCTCCAGGGCAAGGTCGGCGCCGCCGGCATCCGCGCACTGGTCGAGAACGGCGGCAAGGGCTTCGCCTTCGTCATCATCGCCATGGGCGTGGCGGAGACCGTTGGCATCTTCGGCATGGTCTTCACCATGATGGTCCTGCCCTGATCTCCTGATCGCCTCTGACGATCCCAGCGGCCCGGCGCTCAGCGTCGGGCCGTTGGCGTTGTCCGGCTTCCGGCGCCGCTCCACCACCCCGCTCGACTCTGCGGGTGAACGCCGACCGTATACCCAGCCGCGAGGCGAACAGCCACCGAGGGTCGCGATGCGGGCGGCCATGGACCCAGCTCGGTTCACCCCGGTTGTCGCCCCGTCGTTTTCCTGCTATCCTCATCGCCCCGATATTCCATTCCCCTGGAACAGCGCGCATGATCATGCGCACTTTTCCAGGGGAATGGAATGGGGGGCGTAGCGGGGGCGGCTGCGCGAAGCACAGAGGAGAGCCCCCGCGAACAAGAGCCGCGCAGGCTCCGGCCGCTATCATGAGCCCTGGGGTGCGGGCGGCGCCCGCGCTATGCTGAGAAACGGAGCACACGACATGCTCGAAGCGGCCGAACTCGGAGCGAAACTCAAGAAGGCGGACTACGAATCGCGCCTGCCGCAGCTGCGCGCAGACCTGATCCAGGCGCAGCAAGATCTGCGCAGCGCCGGCTTCGGCGTCATCGTGCTCATCGCTGGCGACGACCACCGCGGCTGCCACGCAGCGATCAACACCCTCAACGAATGGCTCGACCCCCGTGGCATCCGCGTGCACGTGTTCGAGGACCCGACCCAGGAAGAGGCCGAGCGTCCGGTGTTCTGGCGCTACTGGCGCGCCCTGCCGGCCAATGGACGCATCGGGATCTTCTCCGGTGCCTGGATGTTCCGCGCCGTAGCCGACCGCCTGTGCAAACGTACCCGCGAAGCCGAGTTCGACGTCGCCCTGGAGCGCATCCGTCGCTTCGAAGGCGAACTGGCCGACGCCGGCACGCTGGTGGTCAAGTTCTGGCTCCACCGGCCGGAGAAGCCGGCTGTGGCCGAACTCGAGAAGGTCCGCGAGCATCCCGAACGCTACGGCGCCTTCGGCCGCACCGACCAGGCCATGCTCGACGATTTTCCGCGCAGCATGCGGGTGGTCGAACGCAGCCTGCGTGAGACCGAATCCGCCTCCATCCCCTGGCATCTGGTCGAATCGACCGACAAACGCCACCGCGACTGGACCATCGCCGCGACCGTGCTCGCCGCGCTCCAGCGTCACCTCGCGCGTGGTGCGTCCGGCGATCCGGCCGCGGCCACCGCTTGGTACGGCACCCCGGACCACTGCTCGATCCTCGATACGGTCGACCTGACGCAGCAGCTGGCCAAAGACGACTACCGCCTCCTGCTGGCCAGGCGCCAGCGCAAGATCCGCAAGCTGACCCTCGGCCATCGGCAATCCTCCCCGACCGCGGTGCTGCTGTTCGAGGGTTGGGACGCCGCCGGCAAGGGCGGGGTCATCCGGCGCCTGTGTGCTGCGATCGACGCCCCCTGCTACGACGTGGTCCCGATCGCCGCGCCCAGCGACGAGGAGCGGGCCCGCCACTACCTCTGGCGCTTCTGGCGCCACATACCCCGCCGCGGACACATCACCGTGTTCGACCGCAGCTGGTACGGCCGGGTACTGGTCGAACGGGTAGAGGGCTTCGCCCGCGAAGACGAATGGCGCCGCGCCTACGCAGAGATCAATGACTTCGAGGAACAGCTGGCGGAAGCGGGCATCGCAGTGTGCAAGTTCTGGCTCCATATCGACCGCGACGAACAGTTGGCGCGGTTCCAGGCACGTGAACAGACCCCCTTCAAGCGCTACAAGATCACCGAAGAGGACTACCGCAACCGCGGACAATGGCCCGCCTACGAGCAAGCGATCAACGACATGATCGCCCACACCTCGACCGAGTTCGCGCCCTGGCACCTGATCGCGGCCAACGACAAGCGCCACGCCCGGATCGCGGTGCTCAGCACCGTGGCCAAGGCGCTCAAGCACGTCTCCGGCTGAACGGCCGGCACCGGCTTGGCCTCGCGTTCCCGCCGCGCACAATCGCGACATGGCTCCCCGACGCCGACCCGGCAGACGCTCCCGCGATCACGACCGCAAGCTGACCCTGCGCGAGCTCCAGCAACGCCTCGACCGCGTTGGCCTGCCGGTCACGTTCGGCCACCTCGACACCGATGGCGCGGTCGAACCCGGCCTCGACGACGGCGCCACCGTCTCCTGTGCCATCGACGGCGAGACCATCGACGGCGAGACGGTCACCGCCGTCCGCTTCCGCAATCCCGCCACCGAGCCGGCCCCCCTGCCCGAGCCCATCGAAGACCTCCTC
The DNA here is from genome assembly GCA_964612995.1 of uncultured candidatus Brocadiaceae bacterium. GTDB lineage: Bacteria > Planctomycetota > UBA11346 > UBA11346 > UBA11346 > SLQH01. The sequence goes on from CAZTGE010000067.1 coordinate 17,218, forward strand.
GCAGGCTTCGACCTCGAAGCCTGCGACTACTGATCCAGGCCCAGCAGACCCGGTGCCGATGGGGGCTCGTTCGCCCTGATGCCGGGGTCCGCCATCAGGGCGCAGCTGCTCACTGCCCCATAGCGCGGGCGCCGCCCGCACCCCAAGGGGCATTGTAGCGGTCGGCGCCAAGGGACCCGACGACAACGATTTCGTCCTGCTCACCACCGCTGCCGCCAATGCCACCTGCCACACCCACGACAGCGCCGACTGGCACGAACAGTGGACCTACCGCGTGCGCGCCATCGCCGGCGGCGCCACCGGGCCGTGGTCGCTGGCGGTCCCCGCCCTCTACCATGGCGATTACAGTTACTACAAGTTCAGCTCAGGCACGGAGTACATCATGGGCACGAACACCGTGGCCACTGGTGTCGACGCGGTGCAGAATCCGACCGCCACCGCAGTGCACAGCAGTCGGATCGACCTGAGTTGGGACGCCGCGCCCGGAGCCGAAGGCTACATCGTCTTGCGCAGCTGGGACGACCAGCGCTGGACCACGCTCGGGAGCCTCGCCGCCGAGGTCACCACCTATCGTTCAAAGTAACTGGCGCCGCGAAGCGGCGCCAGTTCACCGCCTTGTTCGATCATGTTTCTCACAGAGGCACGGAGACACGGAGAAATCATGAGAGGTTACCGTTGATGGTACGAGTAATGCCATCTTTCATCAGCGCTTCTCCGAAGTTCAACAGATACCCCAGTCGCAAACCGGTCAACTTCAGGTAGGTAAGAAGCTGTTTCCTGTGTGCCGGATGCACCTTCTCGGCCGACTTCAGTTCGACGATAACCTTTTGTTCGACAATCAAATCGGCACGAAAGCCTTCATCGAACTGTTGCCCCTCATCGGAAATTGCCACGGCCACCTGTCGCTCCACAGAAAGACCTCGTGTTTTCAACTTGTGGGCGACACCAGCGTGGAGTTCGATCGGCTCGATGAGCGGCAGGATCACAACCTGTCGCCGCTCGACCCCGGCAACGGCTGAACCTCCACCCCGCGCATGTCCGCATCGCTCCGGCCGGATGGATTCACATCCGTGTCCCGGTCGGCCAGGCGCTGCATGCATGCTGGCCCACAACATCCGAGCCGCGTGTACGTATCGCGATTGGCATCAGGCAGTATCGCCTTCCACTCTGGCCGCAGGAACGACGCCGGGTAGGGTCGGAGCGATCAGGAGGGTCAGCCCATGCGTCTGACGATTTTCGGCTCCGGTTACGTCGGACTGGTCACCGGTACCTGTTTTGCAGAGATCGGCCACCATGTACATCTGGTGGATATCGATGCGGCCAAGATCGCCGCTCTCGAGAGCGGGCACATCCCGATCTACGAGCCGGGCCTCAAGGATCTGGTCCAGGACAACCACCGCGCCAGCCGGCTCCATTTCACCACCGACGCCAAGGCCGCGGTCGCCGACGCCGATGCCTGCTTCATCTGCGTCGGCACCCCCTCGCGCGATGACGGACACGCCGACCTGCGATACGTCGAGACCGTCGCGCGGACCATCGGTGCGCTCCTCACCGGCTTCACCGTGATCGTGACGAAGAGCACGGTCCCGGTCGGCACCGCCAAGCGCGTACGCGAGTGGGTCCGCGAGGGAATGCAGGAGCAGGGCAAAGACATCGATTTCGCCGTCGCCTCCAACCCGGAGTTCCTCAAGGAGGGCGCCGCGGTCGAGGACTTCATGCGCCCCGACCGGGTGATCATCGGCACCGACGACGAGCGCGCCGGCGCCGTACTGCGCGACATCTACTCCGGATTCATGCGCAACGGCTTCCGGTTCTACGACATGGACATCCCTTCGGCCGAAATGGCCAAGTACACCGCCAACAGCATGCTGGCGACCAAGATCAGCTTCATCAACGAGATCGCCAACATCTGCGAACACGTCGGCGCCGACGTGAACATGGTCCGTCAGGGTGTCGGCGCCGATCAGCGCATCGGCATGCAGTTCCTCCACCCCGGCGTCGGCTACGGTGGCAGCTGCTTCCCGAAAGACGTACGCGAGCTCATCGCAACCGCCGAGGACGCTGGCTACGCGCCGCGCATGCTACGCGCCACCGACGCGATCAATTCCGACCAGCGTGGTTTCGTCTTCCGCAAGATCCGCGCCTGGTGCGAGTTGACCGGGCGCACACCCGGCGACCTGAGCATCGCCGTGTGGGGCCTGGCCTTCAAACCCTTCACCGATGACGTCCGCGAGTCTCCCGCACTGGAACTGATCGAAGCCCTGCTTGCCGAAGGCGCGACCGTGCGCGCCCATGATCCGCATGCCATCGAGCCGACCAGGCGCTTGTTCGGCCCTCGCGATCGCCTGACCTATTACGAGGACCCTTATGATACCACCGCGGGCGCCGACATCCTCTGCCTGATGACCGAATGGCGCCCCTACCGTCGTCCGGACATGGCCCGCCTCGGCGAGCACCTACGCCACCGGGTCGTGTTCGACGGGCGCAACCAGTACGACGCGCAGCGCTGGAGCGAACATGGCATCACCGTCTACGGCGTCGGCTGCGGACCGCGCCTCGCAGCCAGCCCCGACTGAAACGAGCTCGCCGTGTCCCTGCTCGCCCACGGCAAGACCCTGCTCCAGCGCGCCTGCGTCGCCTGCCCGCCGCTGGCCGACCTCTACTATTGTTTTTCCGGCGCCTTCCGTCATGAGCATCGCACTGCGCTCGCCGGCCGGATCGCCCACCGACGCGCGCGTCAGCGCGCGCGCGACGCCGCCAGCACCGACGCGCTGTTCTACACCCTGCGCCGCAACACCCACCGTCTGGAGAAGGGCCTGATCATGCGCCCGCGCCGCGCGGTGTTCGCCAGCGGCTACATCGGGGAGACGGTCGACTGCTTCGCTCGGCTGTTCCATGACGCCGACCTCGGCGTCGAACGTCTGCGCCTGCAACACGACTGGTCGCGGGCGGTGCTCGATGCCTACTTCGCGGCGGTCGACGGCACCGACCCGCAGATCGATGCCGAGCGTGCCGCCTACCGCGCCGCGCTCGGCACCGGGGCTGCGGCACCGATCGAGGGGCACATCCCCAGCGCCCGCGGCATCGCCGAACCGGTGGTCGACATCGCGACCTTCGAGGCCATGGCCTGGCGCCGGCGCAGCGTGCGCTGGTACCAGCAACGCCCGGTCGAACGGGCGCTGGTCGAACGGGCGCTGCTCGCTGCCGCCCTCGCCCCGAGCGCGTGCAACCGCCAGCCCTTCCGCTTCGCCGCCTACGACGATCCGGCGACCATTCGCATCATCGCGGGCATCACCGGCGGGGGCAAGGGCTTCCACGAACAGATCCCCGGCCTGCTGGTGGTCGTCGGCCAATTGCGCGCCTGCGCCGCCGAGCGCGACCGCCACGTGCCCTACATCGACGCCGCCCTCGCCAGCATGGGCATGTGCTTCGCCATGGAGGCCCAGGGCCTCGGCACCTGTTGCATGAACTGGCCCAACTCCCCCAGCAACGAACGCGCCATCCGCCGGCTCGTCCCACTCGCGGTCGACGAGGTGGTGATCATGCTCATCGCCTACGGCCATCCCGATCCGGCGGGCCTGGTGCCCTATTCGCAGAAGAAAGGCACCCAGGAATTATGTGCCTGGAACGAGGTGCTCACGGGCGGTGGCACCACCAGCTGACCGGTCCGGGGCGCGTCCGCTGACCAAGCGCCAGGTCCGCCGCTCAAAGCTCGGGATGAGCTTTGAGCGGCCCTGCCGTGTCAGGTTGCCTCTCCCTTTGGGCAACTTGATTCATGACTCTCATGTGCTTCGCCCCTACGGTCCTCACTGCGTGAGGACCTACCCCCCTGGCTTTGTCGTGGTTCGCCTGAATCTGCAGGCAGATCCAGGCGTGGGCGGATCGGCTACGCCGAAACGTATCCGCCCTCCGGCGGCACTTGCTCCTCGGCCTGACGGCCTGCG
>CAZTGE010000068.1:0-20934 GCA_964612995.1 uncultured candidatus Brocadiaceae bacterium
GCGACAATGGCCCGCAGGGCCGCCGAAAACGCCAGCGCAGCTGGCGAGTGACGACAGAGGCGCGTGGGGGGCGCCGAAGGCGCGAGGGGGCAGCGCCCCCTGTGAGAAGAGTGCGCGGCGTCGCTCGAGCGCCCTGCCAGGGTGCCGGTGCTGCGCTCTGGCGTGGATCGCGCGCTCAGGCGACCGGGTCGCGATGGAGGGTCGAGAACGGATAGACTCCGGCCTGGTGCAGGCGTTCGAGCAGGGCTGTTCCGCCGTGCGCATCGGCGAACTCCAGTTCCGAGTGGTGGATCTCGATCAGGAGCATCAGGCCGAAGGTGTTGCCGTCGAAGGCCGGGTGGGTCATCGGCGCGCACAGGTCGTCGACGATCAGGCAGCGGCCGCCGAGCTCCGAGGTGCCGGCGGGGAATTCCACCTGCTGTCCGGGGTTGAGCCGGCCCTGGTGCACGCAGCGCGCCATCGCATTGAGGAAGGCATTGATGCTCTGGTGATGGCCCGCGAAGGAGTCGGGTGCGTGTTCGCTGTCCAGGGCGTCGAGATCCACCGCGTGCGGCGTGAACATCACCAGTTCGTAGCTGTCGAAACAGTCATTGGCCGGGCCGGAGAAGGTCGGGTCCGCGACCTCCTTGGTGGCGATGGCGGTGCCGCGGTTGTAGTTCGGATAGTAGTAGAGATCGAGCTCACCGCCGGCATGGAAGGAGCGGACCGAGGTCATGATCGCTTCGTGCTCATCCGCGAGCACGCTGCGGATGGCCTCGCTCTTCGCGGCGTAGGCCAGCACCGCGCGATCCTCGTCGCTCAGGTCCGCGCCCGGTCGTGCGGGGTCGTGAGGCATCGGCAGGCTCCCTTGCGCGGCGATCCGCGAGGGGGCGCCGATGGTGACAAGGGGGCAGCCTGTGAGGGTGAGCGGGGCTGTCAATGCAGTCGCGGCGCCGGCGACGATGGCCATGTGCGCGGCCCGCCGCGTGGCGGAGGGGGCGTGCGGCAGGCTCGCGGCGTTGCAGCGCGATCGCGGATCAGGCCGGGAGTTCGCGCAAACGGACCACGCGCACGGTGCGGCCGTCGCGCTCTTCCTCGCTGACCGATTCGACTTCGACCATCGCGACATCGTGGCCTGCGTCTGCCGGAAGGCGATACTGGTCGCCGATCTCCGGCTTGCCATCTTCGAGGATGGCTTCGTAGCGGCGGTTGCGGTACTGATTGACGCCGCGGGTCGGATGGTGGATGGAACCGGGATCGGTCGACCAACCGCTCACCGCGAAGAAGTTGCCGGCACCGCTGGTGGGACTGAGACGGAAATCCATGGAGTCCTCCTTCCCGGACCGGGGGGCCCGTACGACAGCTCGAGCCTAGGTTGCAGCGGCCCGCGGCTCACGCGTGTTACCGCGCGATGCGTGCATCCTGGCGTGGAGCGCTGCTTGGCGCTGGTCGGCCGGCCCCTACACCGGGGCGATGCTCGCCTGGCTGCTCGCCCTGCCCGTCCTGGTCAAGATCCTCGTGTCGCTGGGGCTGATCCTGACGCTCAACGCCCTGGTCGGCAGCCTGACGGTGGCCGCGCTCGCCGGTGGGGTGATCCTGGGGCTGTGGTGTGGCCATCCGTGGCTGCCGGTGGAGGACGTTTCGCCGGGCATCCTGCTGATCGCCGGCCGGCGGCTGATCGATCCTGACAATCTGATGCTGGGCCTGGTGATCCTGCTGGTGATCTGGCTGAGCCTGCTGATGCAGCGCGGCGGGGTGATGCGCGATCTGGTGGCCACGGTGCGCGCGCGCATCAGCCGGCGGCCGGCGATGGCTGTGCTTCCGGCGGTGATCGGTTGGTTGCCGATGCCCGGCGGCGCGCTGTTCTCGGCCCCGCTGATCAGCGAGTGTGACAGCGAGGGAAGCATCGACCCGATGCTCAAGGCGCAGACCAACTACTGGTTCCGCCACGTCTGGGAATACTGGTGGCCGCTCTATCCCGGCGTGTTGCTGGCGATGCAGATCTCCGGGCTGTCGACGCTGGTGTTCATGTCGCTGTTGTTGCCGCTCTCGTTGTTTTCGATCTGTGTCGGGACGTTCTTCCTGCTGCGGCGTATCCCGCCAGACCAGAACGCCGGCTGCGCGCCGGCAGCTGCCGGCGCGCAGCGCAGCTTCTTCGGCCTGATCCTCCCGATCCTGGTGGTGATCGGCGGGTATGCGCTGGTCAAATGGGCGCTGCCGGTCGTCGATGCGTGCAATCGCTACCTGCCGATGACCATCGGCCTGGTGCTGGCGCTGCTCACGCTCAGCCTGCAGCGGGGTCTGAGGTGGTCGGTCTGGCAGCCGGTGCTGCGTGCGCGCAAGACCTACCTGCTGATCCTGCTGGTCTTCGCCATCCGCGTCTACGGCGCCTACATCGATGCCGACCTGCCCGACGGGCGCACCATCGCCGGTGCTCTCGGCGGTGAACTCGGGGCCTGGGGCATCCCGCTGCTCGGGGTCGTGATCCTGGTGCCGTTTCTCATCGGTCTGGTCACCGGCATCGCCATCGGCTTCGTCGGCGGCAGTTTCCCGATCGTCTTCGGCATGCTCGAAGCGCATCCAGAGATCGGTCACATCTGGGCGATCACCGTGCTCGCCTTCGGCTGCGGCTACATCGGTATGATCCTCTCGCCGGTCCATGTCTGTCTGATCGTGACCAACGAGCACTTCGCCACCCGTCTGCGCCACAGCCTGGTCCACCTGCTCGCTCCCGGCGCGGCGATGCTGGTGCTCATCGGCGGGTACTATCTCACACTGCACCTGGCGCTGGCGGGGGCCTGAGTCGCGCCGGCGGAAGTGGCCGGCGGCAGGAAGGGCGTGTCCATGGCCGGCCATTGCCAGTCATGCTGGCATTGCCTGCGGGCCGACGGGCGGAAGCGGTATCGCGAAGCGATAGCCGGCCCCAGTGGGGCCGGCGGCCGGTGGAGCGCGACGAGCGACAGCGAGGAAGCCGGGCCCGGAGGGACGGCGAAAACGCGGCCGCAGGCCGCGAGCCCTGACCGAGGCCGTGGGGGTACGCGGGGAAGCCGCGAGGGGGCAGCGCCCCTCTGAAGGGAGCATCAGTCGTCCTCGTCCTCGCTCGGGCAGCTCGGCGAGCGCGTCGGACACTCGGCGCAGGAGCAGCCGCAGCCACCGCCGCCGCGATGACGGCGATAGGCGGTCCAGATGAGCCAGATGGCGGCGAGCGCGATCAGGCAGGCGACGATGGCGGTCTCCATGGGGAACCTCGCGATCAGGCGAAACCGAGCGCGCGACCGGACTGGTAGACGATCACGCAGAGGATGTAGGCGAGTACGGTCAATCCGCCCCATTGCGCCAGGGCCCAGCGCCAGCTGCCGGCTTCACGACGGGTGATCGCGAGGGTGGCGATGCACGGGGTGGCCATCAAGGAGAAGATGAGGATGCATATCCCCACCAGCGGGGAATAGCGCTGGTTGAGTTGCCGACGGATGGCCAGGCGTTCGCCCTCTTCGGGATCCTCGACGGCGAAGATGATACCCATCTGGCTGACGAAGGCCTCCTTGGCTGCGAAGGCGCCGAGAAAGCCGGTGGTCAGACGCCAGTCGAAGCCCGCCGGTTGCATCACCGGTTCGAGCATCCGTCCGGTACGGCCGACCCAGGTGTGCTGCAGTTCGACAGCCCTGCGCTGCTCGTCATTCAGTCCCTCGTCCACATCCTGCTTGCGCGGGTAGGTGCTCAGAGCCCAGAGGATGATCGAGGCGGCAAGGATGATGGTGCCGGCCCTCTTGATGTATTCCCAGGTCCGCTGCCAGGTGAACAACGCGAGATCGCGCAGGGCCGGGCGACGGTAGCTGGGCAGCTCGAGCAGGAAGTGGGGGGTGACTCCGCGGAACAGCGTGCTCTTGAGCAGCCGGGCCAGGATCAGGGCGAGGGCGATCCCCAGCAGATAGACGCAGAACAGGGTCAATCCGTGGTAGGCCTTGGGGAAGAAACTGGGGATGATCAACATGTAGATCGGGATGCGCGCGCCGCAGGACATCAACGGCAGGATGAGCATGGTGGTCAGGCGATCGCGGCGACTCTCGAGGATGCGGGTGGCCATGATCCCGGGCACGGTACAGCCGAAACCGATGAGCATGGGGATGAAACTCTTGCCGTGCAGGCCGAGCTTGTGCATGTAGCGGTCCATCAGGAACGCGGCCCGGGCCATGTAGCCGCTCGCTTCGAGGGCGGCGATGGCGAGGAACAGCAGCAGGATGTTGGGCGTGAACACCAACACGCCGCCGACGCCTTTGATGATCCCGTCGACCAGCAGCGAGCGCAGTAGGGTCTCCTCCTCGCCCGACCACAGACCGTCGACGACGCCGGAGAGCCAGCCGAACAGCTGCTCCAACCAGTCCATGGGCGGAGCGCCGATGGTGAATACCAGGGTGAACACCGCGTACATCAGGCCGAGGAAGATCATCGGGCCGAGCCACCGGTGGGTCAGGACCGCGTCGAGCTTGCCGGTGAGATCGCGGCGCGGCTGCTCCGGCGAGGCGAGGCAGTGCTTGCAGATCTCGGCGATGACCTCGTGGCGGCGGTCGGCGATCGCCGCGACCGGATCCTGGCCGTAGGTGGCCCGCAGGCGCTCACGGCAGGATGCGGCCACCGCTTCGGCCTCCTGGAGGTCGTAGCGCTCGATGACTGCGGTGTCGTTCTCGAGCAGCTTGAGCGCGTACCAGCGGGCCGGGCGGTCCTTGCCGATGAGTTCCTTGCCGATCAGGTATTCCTGCAGTTCGCGCAGGACGTCTTCGAGCTCGCGGGCGTAGGGCACCCGGTTCTGCTCGACCGGATGCCCGTGGCGACGGACCATCTCGCGATGGGCACGGGCCTGGGCCACCGCTGCGTCGAGCAGTTCGTTGCGGCCGCGACGATCGCGGCCGCTGGTCGGAATGCAGGGGACTCCGAGGTGGTCGGAGAGGGCCTGGTGGTCGATGCGCAGGCCCTGGCCTTCCGCCACGTCGCTCATGTTCAGCGCGATCACCAGCGGCTTGCCGAACTCGATCAACTGCAGCGCGAGGTAGAGGTTGCGTTCGAGCTGGGTGACGTCGACCACGTCGATGACCACGTCGGTGGGCACCTCGAGCAGGAAATTCCGCGCGGCGCGTTCGTCCTCACTGTGCGCGGAGAGCGAATAGGTGCCGGGCAGGTCGCTGATGGTGGTTACCGCATCATTGTGTTCGGTCCGCCCCTCGGTGATCTCGACGGTGACCCCAGGGTAGTTGCCCACCTGTTGGCGAGCGCCGGTGAGCATGTTGAAGACGGTGGTCTTGCCGGTGTTTGGGTTGCCTGTCAGGGCGACCGTGAGCACTTCCATGGTCTGCTTTCCGCTCAGGATGCGGCGAGGCGCATGTGGGTGGGGATGGAGGTCAGATGGGGCGGACGAGGACCTGCGCGGCCATGCCCTGGCCGATCGCCACGCGGGTGCGGTTGACCAGCACCAGGATCGGTCCGCTGCCCTGGCGCGAGACGACCTCGATCGGCACCTCGGGCGCGAAGCCCAGGGAGGCGAGCCGGTCGTGCAGGCGATGCCCACCGGTGATCCGTACCAGACGCGCTTGCTGGCCAGGGGGGAGTTCTTGCAGGGTGCAGGTCTCAGGTCCTGATTGATTCACGGTGTTCCTTCGCGTGCATCGGGCGCTGCGAGTGATCGGTGGAAGGCGGCGACACAGCCGGGATGGTCGCGCAGGTGGGCGATGAAGGCGGACAGACGCTGGTGCAGTTCCGGCGGGATGGTATGTTCGACGCGACAGGCGGTGGCATCGGCGAGATCGGGTTCGACCCCGAGCACCTCGCCGAAGAAGGCTCGCAGGGCGTGGTGGCGACCGGCGACATCGCGCGCGGTGCGGATGCCCCGGGGGGTCAGGGTGATCGCGCCGTAGGGGACGTAATCGACCAGCCGACGTTCGGCCAGCTGATGCAGCGCGGCGGTGACCGAGCTCGCGCGCACACCGAGCTGGGCGGCGATCGCCTTGACCCGCGGCTTGTCGCCGGCGCTGACGATGGCGTGGATCGCTTCGAGGTAGTCCTCGAGGCTCGCGCTGATGTCACGTGCGGGCATCGCTTCCTCCAGCCAGCGTGGTCGGTCGCGAAGTTAGTTGCGCCTAACATCGAGTCAAGGCTTTCCTCGCCCTGACGCACGACGCACCAACGGCGACACGCCGCCGCAGCTGCGGCCAGGTTGGCGGTTGGGTCCCCTGCTCGGGCCCATAGCTTCCTGGCCAGAAGGAGCGCAGCGATGCAGGAGCGACGGGGCCCGGCGGTGGAGGTCGCCATCGACGAGTTGATCGCCCAGATGACCCTGGAGGAGAAGGTGGGCATGTGCCACGCCGAATCCGCCTTCTGCTCAGGGGGTGTCGAGCGGCTCGGCATCCCACCGCTGGTGATGAGCGACGGGCCGCACGGGGTGCGCCAGGAGCTCGATCCGCAGACCTGGGATCCGGTCGCGGGCGCCGATGATGCGGTGAGCTATCTGCCGGTGGGTACTGCGCTGGCCGCGACCTGGAACCCCGAGCGGGCGCGCGACTTCGGTGAGGTGCTCGGCGCCGAGGCACGCGCGCGCGGCAAGGATGTGATCCTCGGCCCGGGGATCAACATCGTGCGCACGCCGCTGTGCGGACGTAATTTCGAGTACTACGGCGAAGATCCGCATCTGATCTGTCAACTGGTGGTGCCGATGATCACCGCGTGTCAGGAGCACGACGTCGCGGCCTGTGTCAAGCACTACGCCTTGAACAACCAGGAGCTCGATCGCTTCCACGTCGATGTGGAATGCGACGAGCGAGCCCTGCGCGAGATCTACCTGCCGGGTTTCGCGGCCGCAGTGCGCGAGGCTGGCGTGCTCACGCTCATGGGGGCCTACAACAAGTTCCGTGGCGAGCACTGCTGTCACAACGACTACCTGCTCAACACTGTGCTCAAGGGCGAGTGGTCATTCGACTACCTCGTCGTCTCCGACTGGGGCGGCACGCACGATACCGGGCAGGCCGCGCGCAATGGGCTGGACATCGAGATGGGCGGGGACCTGAACAATCTCCATCTCGCCGGACCCTTCCGCGCCGGACTCGCGAACGGCACCTATGACACCGCGCTGGTCGACGACAAGGTGCGTCGGATCCTGCGGGTGATGTACGCCGTGGGCAAGTTCGATCCGGCCGATCGCGCCGCCGGGGCCAGGAACACCGAGCGCCATCGCCAGCTGGCCCGGCGCATCGCTGACGAGGCCATCGTCCTGCTCAAGAACGACAATGCGGTGCTGCCACTCGATCCCGACACGATCCGCACCCTGGCGGTGATCGGCGACAACGCCGATCGCACCCATGCGCAGGGCGGCGGCTCCTCGGCGGTGGTCGCGCACCACGAAATCACCCCACTCTCGGGGCTGCGCGAGCTACTCGGCGATGCGGTGCGCATCGTGCATGTCCGCGGCTACCCCAACGCACCGGCGGGCATGGAGCCGATCCCCACCGAACTGCTCGCCGCACCCGATGCTGCGGGCATCGGCGGCTGGCGGCGCGAACTCTACGCCAACCGCCGCTTCCGCGACGAACCGGTGGCGGTGAGCACGGTGCCGACGGTCGCACTCGGCGGCGACGACCTGCCGCAGGGACTGCAGCCAGGACGGTGGTCGGCGATCTGGCGTGGCCGGGTCACTCCCACGGTGAGCGGCACCTATCATCTCGTGATCAGCGGCGGCGACAGCTACGACCTGCGGGTCGATGAGGTCTCGGTCGCCAGTGCCTGGGGCCTGGCCTGTCATGGGACGCGGGTCGAGACGATCGAACTGACCGCGGGCACGAGCTATGCGGTCGAGGTGCGGCTCAACCCCGCCGGCGAGGACGGCGCGTTGCAGTTCGGCTGGATCCGCCCCGACGCTCCGGGTGATCACGCCGAGGACCCTCACGCTGCGGCGGTGGCGGCCGCGCGTGAGGCCGACGCGGTGCTGGTGTTCGCCGGCAGCACCCACCTGGAGGATTGCGAGGGCTCCGATCGCAAGAATTTCGCGCTGCCCGGCGATCAGGATGCGCTGATCGCCAAACTCGCGGCGGCCAACCCGCGTACGGCGGTGTTTCTCACCGGCGGCAGCGCGGTCGCGCTGCCCTGGGCGGATGAGGTCCCGGCGATCGTCCAGAGCTATTACGCCGGGATGGAGGGGGGCCACGCGGTCGCCGCCGTGGCCTGCGGTCGGGTCAACCCCTCGGGCAAGCTGGCCTTCACCTGGCCGGTGAGGCTCGAGGACTGTGCGGCGCATGCGCTCGGCGAATACGCCACGCAGCGCACGGTCTACCGCGAGGGGTGGAAGGTCGGCTACCGCTGGACCACCGGCGCCGGTCCGGCGCCACGCTTCTGTTTCGGCCACGGACTGAGCTACAGCAGTTTCGCGCTCGAGGACGCCGAGCTGGAATCAGGCCGGGCTGACGCGGTAGCGACGATCCGCTGCACCCTGCGCAACACCGGACAGCACGCCGGCGGCGAGGTGGTGCAGCTGTATCTCGAGGATCCGGTGTGCTCGGTCGAACGCCCGGCGCGTGAGCTCAAGCGCTTCGCCAAGGTCTTCCTCGAGCCGGGCGCGAGCCAACAGGTCGTATTGAGCGTGTCGGCCGACGATCTCGCCTTCTACGACGAGCAGGCCGGCCGCTGGCGCGCCGAGCCGGGCGATTTCATTGCCCACCTCGGCACCAGCGTCGACGACATCCGCATCAGCTTGCCGTTCCTCTGGGAGGGCTGAGCCGTGATCGAGCGCGGATACGCTGATGGCCCCGGCACGAGAACGAGCCCTGCCGGCGGGAGGCCCGCCCGCCGCGGCCGGCCGTCACGCCATCCGGCTCAGAAGCGGATCAGGTCCAGGAGGGCCGTGTAGGCTTCCGAGACCCGGTCGCCGCGCTTCTGTGGGAAGCGGGTGCTCATCTCGTCGAGCATGGCCTTGATGCGCTGTTGCACGCGCGGCGGGCGTACGCGGGCATCATCGACCTGGCGGCGACGCGCTCCCTCGAGTGGTGTGGCGATGAGCCGATCGGATGCAACGGTAGCGGCATGGGGCCTCCTCTGGCTGCCATCATGATGGGCATGGGAGCAAGGCGCAAGCGCGTGCACGAGCGTCCTGGTACGCAGGCCGCGGCGATGCGTGGACCACCGCTGGGTCCATCGCGGCGTGGGCGGAGCGAGCGATGCCGAGGCTCGGACCTGCGGTCCGCGGCGTCAGCCCTGTACTGGCAGCACGCTCCGACTCTTCGCGACGATCCGCATAGGGATCCGGGCTAGAGGACCTCGGCCGCCATGCCGGCGAGCTGGGAGCGTTCGCTATGCAACAGGGTGATGTGGGCGGCGAGTTCCTGGCCGCGCATGCGCTCGACGAGGTAGGTCAGGCCATTGGAGTTGGCGTCGAGATAGGGGTTGTCGATCTGGTAGGGGTCACCGGTGAGGACGATCTTGGTGCCCTCGCCAGCGCGGCTGATGATGGTCTTGACCTCGTGGGGCGTGAGGTTCTGCGCCTCGTCGACGATGAGGTAGTGTTCGGAGATCGAACGGCCGCGGATGTAGGTCAGGGCTTCGAGGATCACCGTCTCGTCCTTGATCAGGTGCTTGATGACCTCGTCGGGGTCGCTCTCTTCGCGGCCGAGCAGGAAGAACAGATTGTCGAAGATCGGCCCCATCCAGTGGGACATCTTGTCGTCCTTGCTGCCGGGCAGGTAGCCTATGTCTTTGCCCAGGGGCATGATCGGGCGGGTGACCAGGAGTTTGTGGAAGGTCGAGTCACGCAGGACCCGCGCCATGCCGGCGGCGAGTGCGAGCAGGGTCTTGCCGGTGCCGGCGGAGCCGACGAGTGAGACGAGGCGGATGTCATCGGCGAGCAGGGCGTCGATCGCCATGCGCTGTTCGACATTGCGCGCGCTGATGCCGTAGGGGCAGGGGTCCTCTTCGGGGATCAGGTGCAGCTGGCCGCTGCGGGCGTCGAAGCGAGCGATGGCCGCGGTGCGTTCGGGGTCGTCCTCGGCCAGCAGTTCGACGTACTGGTTGCAGGAGTAGCCGTTCTCGCCCTCGCTCTCGCCACCGGGCGCGCCCGCGTCCAGCACGCCGTCGCGCAGCAGTGCCGCGATGCGGTCGGCCGCGACGGTTTCGCGGCGCCAGCCGGTATACAGCTCTTCGAAGTTGACCTTCTGGTTCTCGAAGTCGTCCGCGGGGATACCCAGGGCGTCGGCCTTGATCCGGGCGTTGATGTCCTTGGAGATGAACCGGACCTGCATGCCCTCGCGCTTGAGGATGTGGGCGCAGCCGAGGATGCGGTTGTCGTTGACTCCGGGCAGGAGGTCATGGAGCTCGTCGAAGCGCAGGACGACCTGGATCGCGCCGCCGCTGTCGGTCTCGACGCCGGCGCGCAGGCTGCCGCGCGAGCGGAGGCGATCGAGGTTGCGCGCGACCTCGCGGCTGTTGCGACCGAGCTCGTTGTTGGTCGTTTTGAAATTGTCCAACTCTTCGAGGACCATCATCGGTATGACCACGTGGTTGTCGGCGAAGGCGAAGAGGGCACCGGGATTGTGGAGGAGGACGTTGGTGTCGAGAACGAAGGTCTTGCTCGATGAATCGATCATGGGCTTGTCCGGCGGCTCCGATCTGGAAAAGGCTGGGGGATGATGCGATCGCCCGGGGCCATGGGAAGAGGCAGCATCGCGCGCGGTGGGATCACGGTCGTTCCAACGTGGGCGGCATGGGGATGCGGGCGTGGCCGCGGACCTGGATCACGAAGTGGGTCGCCTGCTCCGGCCGCTGTGCGGTGATCACCTGCGGATCCGTGCCCTGCTGCTCGATGGTCATGGTGTAGGTCTTCTGCCCCGGTGGCCAGGCGACGGTGACGTGGGTCGGGCCGGTGCCGGGGCCCGGCAGGGGCAGGGTGGTGCGCTTGCCGTCGATGGTCTCGCCGTCGAGCTGGCACAGCCCCAGGAGCAAGGTGCCCTGGCCGGCAAACAGCGAGAACCGCTTGATGCCGACGCTGTTGTTCGCGCGGAAGGGCAGAGCGATGCCGCTGGGAGCGCCGTCGGGGTTGGCTGGCAGCACGACGGCTGGCGAGGCCGGGTCCTTGTAGGCCTTGCCGAAGGCCTCCAGGCCGAGGACCTCTTCGAGCTGGCGCTGGGCGCCGGGCGGCACGGCGCCAGCATCGCGTTGGGCCACGCGCTTGATGTGCAGGTCCTCGATCTGGATCCGGGCGCTGCCGTCGGCCTGGATCGCCACGCGTGAGGTCGGTTTGCTCGGTTCGATGAATACCGGATCGGCCTGGTTGATCTCGAGGTGCAGGCGTCCGGCGTCCGGTTCGATCGCGAAATGAAGAGTATGGAGGATGTTGGGCAGGAAGGGGAAGGACTGGTCTTCGAGCCGCTGACCGCCGTTGCGCAGGTGATAGCGTTGGTCGGCGAGGTCGATGATCAGGGTGGTGCCGCGGAAATCGATGGTGACCGCGCCCTGTTCGGCCTGGGCGAGCAGGCGCACCGTCAGCGAACGGGCGTTGCCGCAGTCGTCGCGGGCGATCTCGCCGTCGCCGAGGTTGCGCAGGCTGCTCTGGCTCACCGACCAGCTACCCTCGAGCTGCGGAAAGGCGGCGAGATCGGCGGGATCGTCGAACTCGAGCTGGTCGCGGTGGCGCACCCCGGTGGCCCGGCCCGCACGCAGGTCGGCGAGCGCCGCCTCCAGCCGGGCGATCAAGGCCGCGGTGTTCTCGCTTCGGCGGTATAGCGGTTGGTCGAGCTGTCGGAAGATCGATTCCAGGCCCGGGATGTCGTTGCGTTCGATCGCCTCGCATGCGGCAGCGAACACGCGGACGACCTCACGCGCGCGCCACATCCCGATCAGGGTGCCGAGAGCTTCGCCATGTTCGAAGCCTCCCTTTTCCGCGGCCGCGGCATGGATGTCGGCCGCGCCGGCGCGGCCGGCGATCAGGTTGGCGACACAGGCGACGGCGTGCTGGCGTGGGGTGATGTCCTCGCCGGTCATGGCGCGGCTGTACACCTCGCCGAGTTCCTGCGGAACGATCTTGGCCCAGGCCAGGTCCATCTGTGCGCCCTGGGGGTTCTGGATCTGCAGCCCGTTAGCGGTGACGCCGATCACGTCCCAGCGGTCGTGTTCGCCTGTCAACGGCGGGGTCACGCGCAGTTTGGGCGAGCGTCTGGCGAAGACCTCGGTCAGGGCGGGGACGCGATCACGCCACAGGCGCAGCTTGACCGCGAGCGCCTGGCGTTCGGGCGTGTCTGCGGGCACCGAGGCGACCAGGGTCTCGGCGCGGTCGCGATCGCCGGTGTAGAGCAGACGATCGAGCTGCATGTCGCGCCGCACGGCGGTGATGAGGTAGCCCTCGGCGGTGCGCTGTCCGGGCGCCGTACCGCCGTCATCCCCGGTGTCGCTGCGCCGGCCCTTGCCACTCGGCGGGGTCTGCTCGGCGGCGCGCTCGCTCGCGATGATCGCCTGCTTGCTCTGGAGCAGCTCCTGCGCTTTGTCCCGGTCCTCGGGATATCCCCAGACGTCCAAGGGTCGGGCGAGCAGTTCGCGGGCCTGCTCCAAGGAGGTGTTGCGGTCGAGGACGGTGCCGTAGAGGTCCTGCCAGGCCCGTTGGTGCGCCTGATCGACCCGGCCGATCAGGCGTTCGCGGGCCTGCGGGTCGCTGACCAGATCGCGCGCCAGGCCCTCGGCCTGCGCAAAGCGTTGCTTGGCGAGCAGGTCCTCGATCCGGGTGACTGCCTCGGCGGGGGCGGTGGGGGCGTCGGGATCAGTACCGGTCGGCGGCTGGACGCTGGCGTCGGTGGCGTCGGTGGCGTCGGTGGCGTCGACCGGCGCTCGGACCACCAGGTCCTGCCGCAGGCTGAGCAGGTACCTGCGCCCCGCGTCATCGACCCCGGCCGCGAGCGCCGTGGCGATGGCATCCATCGCGGCGCGGTAGCGTTCGGGGTCGTCGGGCTTGCTGGCGAAGGCGACGTGGGCCTGGCGCGCCTGTTCGATCAATGCGGCGCCGCGACCGTCTTCGATCGGCCCGGGGGGCTCGGGCGTATCGGGTGGTGTCGGCGGCGGCGGTTGGTCTGATGGCGTCTGGGTGGTGGTGCCCGATTCCGGAGCCTGCGTGGGGTCAGCGGCTGCGCGCGGCTGTGGAGCCGGGCGTTTGATGACCTCGTTGTAGATCACATAGCCGCCGACGATCAGGACCCCGCCGAGGATGATCAGCACCGCGAGCAGCGGGCCGGCGCCGCGCGAACGGGTCGGGCCGTGGTGATGGGCGGTGTGATGTCCGGTATGGTGCCCGGTGTGGCCCGGCGGCCCGCGCAGGGTCCGGCGGCCACCCGGCGGCGTCGCGCTCACGCTGCGCCGCTGGTTGCCGGTGGTGGTTTTGCGGGTCGCCGTGGCGGTGCCGGTGAAGTTCTTGCCGCGGCGCAGGGTCTCGTTGCGCAAGGGGGTGTTGGTGCGGGTACGGCGACGTTCACCGGCGGGAATGCCCTGGGTCAGCTTGAGGGTGTTGTGTCGCGCGCCGCCGCCGAAGGCATCGAGCTGTTCGATCAGGGTGCGGTAGTCGGGGAAGCGGTCTTTACGCTCCACCGCGGTCAGACGCGAACAGAAGCTGTCCAGACCCCGGCTGATGTCCGCATCGATGCTGCGCAGCGAGCGCGCACCCGAGGCTTTGACCTTGTGCAGGGCCTCGTGGGCGCTGTAGCCGGTGACCATGCCCTGGCCGGTGATCATACGGAACAGCAGGGCGCCGAGCATGAACATGTCGGTGCGGGTGTCGACCGGGATCTCGGAGAGCATGTGCTCCGGTGCGAGATAATGCTCGGTCGCCGCGCTCGAGCCGAGCGATTCGCGCACGATATAGGCGTGGGGCTTGGCCAGGCCGAGCTCGTCGAGCATGACGTGGCCCTCGGCGTTGAGCAGCACCACGTCGGGGCGCAGCCAGCCGTGGGTCAGGTTGTGCCGCGCGGCGTCCTCGAGCACCAGGCAGAGCTGGCGCATGATGGCCATCGCCTGGGGTGCCTGGAGCTTGCTCCGTCGCTGGAGCACGTGGGTCAGCGGTTCGAACTCGGGGCAGTCGGCACAGAGCAGGATCGGGCTTTCGGGCAGGCTGCGGTCGACGGTGACCAGGGCGACGGCGTTGCGGTGGCGGTAGGTGGAGGCCGCCTGTACCGAGCGTTCGAAGATCGGCGTGTAGCCGGGTTGGCGCATGCTCGCCGGGCTGAGGGCCAGCGCGCGGTGGATCTGTCGCGAGCGGTGTTCGCGCACGCGGTACCGCTTGCCGAGCAGGCTGACGTCGAGTTCGGCGATCTGGTCGTAGCCGCCCAATGGGAAGGATGCCGCCCCGAGCAGGGGGTTGGCGCCGGTCGGGTCGGGCCCGGCGAGTGCGGCCGGGGCGGAATCAGGCAAGGCCTGCATGGCGTAGGAATCGTCATGGGCCACATGCTGGGCGTCGTCGCTCATGGGCACCGCGCTGCTGGGTGTCTGGGAGAGCGAGGGCGCGGGGCGCGAGGGGGTGGGTTGGGGCGGCGGTGGCGGTGCCGCCGGACGCGGCAAGGGCCCCTGCGGACGGGGTTTGCGAGTCAGGCCGCGGTCTCGGTCCTGGACCTGGAGCGGCGCGCTGCAGGAACCGCAGGTGAATAGGTCGCCATCGTTGACATGCGGGACCTCGAGCAGGCTCTCGCAGTTGTGACAGGTCAACAACCAGGTCTCGGGCTCCTCGGCCGGCCGAGCCTCTACGGCCGCTGCCGGTGGCGAGGGCTCGGCGCCGTGGGTGATCGGCTCGATCGCCCCGGGATCGCTGATCCCGTCGACGACCATCAGCGCGACCTTCTTGAGGGTGTCGAGGACGCCCTCGCCCGTGATCACCGAGGCCTTGAAGCAGGGGAGGTTGCGGTGGTTGAGCAGCGGGTTGAGCTGTTCGACCGGCAGCGCGGTGGGCAGGTCCTGCTTGTTGTACTGGATCACCGTCGGCAGGGTGTCGGGCAGCTTGTGGTAGCGCAGGTGATCGTAGAGGTCGTTCATGGACTCGATGTTCTCGTCCATGGCTTCGCGCCGGCTGTCGCAGACGAACACGATGCCGTCGGCACCTTCGATCACCGAACGGCGGATGGCGGCGTAGTAGCTCTGCCCGGGGACGGTGTAGAACTGGAATCGACACCGGTAGCCCTTGACCGTGCCGATGTCCAGCGGCAGCAGGTCGAACTGCAGCGTGCGTTCGCTGTCGGTATCGATGCTGACCATGTCGCCGACAGCATCGGAGGGGGCATGCTCACGGATGAACCTGAGGTTGCTGGTCTTGCCGGACATGCCGGGGCCGACGTACACGACCTTGCAGATCAATTCGTGTGCTACCGGGTCGAGTTTCATGCCTCGGCTCCAATCCGATCAGGTCTATCTAAACCGCGGACGCATGGCAAGTAAAGGAGGGACTGCAGCCACCTGTGTGGGCGCGGCAGTCACCCGGCGCTTTCTGGTACGGTTGCGGCCGATCCGCGATCGGCCGGCGGTTTGAAGGAGAGCAGCAGCAGACCGACGAAACCGATGCTGATGCCGATGTCGGCGACATTGAAGGTCGGCCAGGGGTCGGCGGGCCAGATGCCCAGGTCGACGTAGATGAAATCGCGGACGCCGCCGGCGTCGAGCAGGCCGAGGGCGGTCATGATCCGGTCATAGGCGTTGCCCAGGGCGCCTCCCATGATGCAGCCGAAGATCAGGTTCTCAAATCTGCCGCCGCGGCGGAACCAGCGCCACCAGGCCCAGAACAGGATCGGGATCAGTACCGCGGTGAACAGCGCGACCAGCGAGGGGTAGTCGCTGAACAGGCTCCAGGCGACGCCGGTGTTGACGTCGTGCCTGAGCCAGGGGATCTGCAGCACATCGATCGGATCCATGGCGAAGATCAGCTGCTTCGAGATCAGATCGGCGATCAGGATGACCACCAGGGGGGCGAAGAACCACCCGAGCGCGGGTGCACGCGGGCTCGGCGCGCCCGGTGCAGGCAGGGTGGGGCGGGTTGGGTTCGGATCGTTGGCCACGCATCCATGCTATCGTCGCGGCCGCGGGGGCCAACCTGCTCGCGGACAATGGCTTCAATCCTCGGCAGGCTTGCCACGGGCGCGTTGGGCCCACCATGGGAAAGACATGTCTCATGCGCAGGCGCATTTGCGGGCGGACCGGATCCGTGGCCATCCGCATCCGGTCGCGCGACCGGCCGCGATCATGGGCATCCTCAACCTGACCCCGGACAGCTTCAGCGACGGCGGGCGCTTCGCCGACCCGATCACGGCGCACAGAGCGGCGCTGGCGATGGCCGCGGCCGGGGCGAGCTGGGTCGATATCGGCGGCGAGAGTACCCGCCCCGGGGCGCGGCTGGTGAGCGCGGCGAGCGAGTGCGCGCGCGTCCTGCCGCTGCTCGAAGCGGTGGTCGAGCCCTTGCGCGATGCCGGGACCCTGGTCTCGTTGGACACCAGCAAGGCCGCAGTGGCCCGCGCCGGGCTGGCAGCCGGGGTGGCGATGATCAACGACGTCGCCGCCGGACGCGATCCCGAGATGTTCGCGTGTGTCGCCGAGGCTGGCGCCGCGCTGTGCCTGATGCACATGCGTGGCGATCCGCAGACCATGCAGCAGGAACCGGTCTACCCCGACGTGCTCGACACGGTGACCGCCTTTCTCGAGCAGCGCCTCGCCGCCGCCTGCGCCGCGGGGGTCGATGAGGCGGCGATCGTGGTCGACCCGGGCATCGGCTTCGGCAAGACCGTGGACCACAATTGCCGGTTGCTGCATGGCCTCGAGCACATCGCGGCGGCCACCGGGCGACCGGTGCTGGTCGGAATCAGCCGCAAGAGCCTGATTCCGGCGCTGCTCGACACTCCGTCCGTGAGTGCCGAACGCGATGAGCCGAGCCATCTGCTCCACGCCGCGCTGGCCCCGCGTTGCGACATCCTGCGCGTACACGATGTGGCGGGCGCGTTGCGGGCGGTTAGACTGGGTGGAGCGATCAGCCCCGGAATGCCTGGCCCGTGAACCAGACCAACGCCTATTACCACTACTACGTCCACTACGTCATCCCGGTGCTGGAGATCGGGGTGCTGTTCGCGGTCTTCTACTGGCTGCTGCTCTCGCTCGAACGCATCAGCGCCGCGGTCAAGCTCAAGGGTCTGGCGATCGCGGTCATCGTCATCGCGCTCGCGGCGATCCTGGCCCGGATCGCCAACCTCCACGCCATCAGCTGGCTGCTCGAGAACTCGATCAGCTTCTCGGCGATCATCCTCGCGATCGTGTTCCAGCCCGAGGTCCGGCGTTTGTTCACCCGCATGGGTGGGCTGTTGCCGACCCACCGGTCGGGCGATACCGAACAGGCCGTCGACCAGATCGTCGAGGCGGTCGAATACATGAGTTCGCGTCGGATCGGTGCGCTGATCGTGATCGAGCGCAGCGACCATCTCGACAACTACATCAATTCCTCGCCGTTGGACTGCCAGCTGACCAGCAAATCGCTCGCGACCTTGTTCTGGAAGGACTCGCCGCTGCACGACGGCGCGGTCATCGTGCGCGGCGGGCGGATCGCGGCAGCCGGAGTGATCCTGCCGCTGACCGAGAACTACGAGTACAAGGACCTCTCTGGCACCCGACACCGGGCGGGTATCGGCATCAGCGAGGACACCGACGCCTTCGCCATCCTGGTCAGCGAGGAGACCGGCGGCATCAGTGTGTCAGACAAGGGTCGGCTGCAGCGTGAGCTCAACCGCGAGGATCTCGAAATCCTCCTCGGCCGGATCTTCGGCATGCCTTTACGCAGGGGGACGGCGTTGTGAAATGGTTGCGCGAACACTGGGAGATCAAACTGATCGCATTGGTGCTGTCGGTCACGTTGTATTTCTTCATCGGCGGCGTGACCACCCTCGAACAGGCCTTCCCGGTCGCGGCCCAACGCGGCGACGTGCGCGGCCTGCCGCGCGATTTCGTGATCACCGATATCACGCCGGAGGAGTTCATCGTTCGCCTCCGCGGTCCGCGTTCGCTGATCGAGGACATCGAGGTCGAGGCCCTGCGCCCGAACCTGGTGTTCGAACGCGACGAGCTCGCGCGTGGGCAGCAGGTGTTCCCGGTCACCGGGCGGCTGCTCGGTCTACCGCCCGAGCTCCAGGTGGTCGAGCACGAGCAGGATGTGATCCGGGTCCACGTCAGCCGGCTGGTGACCAGCGATCTGGTGGTCAAATCGAGCGACGTGCGCTTGGATACCAGCGGACTGCCAAGAGGCGTGACGGTCAAGCAGCACTTCTTCCCGGGCGAGGTCAGGGTGCGGTTGCGCGGTGTCGCCGCGCAGATCGAGGCCCTGCAGCAGCGGGAGCAGCCGCTGCTCGAACCCGTCGACCTCGCCGATCTGGTCGAGGCTGATCTCGCCCGCGAGGTCGCCAAGACCCTGGAGTTGCATCTCGCCGTCGGGCCGGGGGTGGAGATCGTCGGCAACCCCGATCTCGAGATCCAGGTCACCTTCGCGCCGGTCGTGGCCAGCCGTAACGCCAGCCAGGAGGTCGTGGTCCTCGCCCCGGAGGACTACCTCGCCAAATTCGCGGTCACCGTCATGCCCCAGCCGCGCGCCTATCGCATCTCCGGCCCACGCAACCTGCTCGAGGCGATTGACCTCGATGAGGAGGTCACCCTCTACGTCGATCTGCGCTCGCGGCCTGCGGTCGGCGAGGGTCAGGACTACCCGGTGCGCCATCTCGCTCCGTCCTGGGCCGACATCGACGTGGGCACGGTCCAGGTGGCCATCGCTCCGCGGGCAACGCCCGACCCCTGAACGGCGTAAGCCATTGCATGGCCGGGGCGACTCCCGGTACGGTTGCGTGTGTGTCCGCCGGACGCACCATACGTGGCCAGGGGGTGGAGCAGATGAACCAACGCCTCGACCGGTTGTCCGGGCCAGCCGAACTGCGCCGGATGAACGATGCCGAACTGACCGGACTCGCGGGCGAGATCCGTGAACGGATCAAGGCGGTGGTCTGTCGACACGGCGGCCATCTCGCCTCGAACCTCGGCGTGGTCGAGCTGACCCTGGCGCTGCACCGGGTGTTCGATTTCTCCAGCGACCGCTTGCTGTGGGATGTGGGCCATCAGGCCTACCCGCACAAACTGGTTACCGGACGTGCCGCCGCTTTCACCACCAACCGTCAACGCGGTGGTCTGAGCGGCTTTCCCGACCCCCGCGAGAACCCCTATGATGTGGCCAAGGTCGGGCATTCGTCGACCGCGATCAGCACCGCGGTGGGTATCGCCGAGGCCTACCGCCGCCAGAGCGTCAAGCGCAAGGTGGTCGCGGTGATCGGCGACGGCGCCCTGACCGGCGGCATGTCGTTCGAGGGGCTGATAAACGCCGGTGAGCTCAACAGTCCGATGCTGGTGATCCTCAACGACAACGGATCGTTCATCGATGCTCCGGTCGGCGCGCTGCACAAATATCTCGATCGCGTGCGTAGTGGCCGGCTCTACACCCATACCCGCGATCGGATCCTGGGCGTGTTGCGACGGATGCCTTGGGGCGAGAGCATGGAGCGCCTGGCCGAGCATCTCGAGCTCGCGGCCAACAAGCTGGTCAGTCCGGGGTTCATCTTCGAGGACCTCGGCCTGCGCTACTTCGGTCCGGTCGATGGCCACGACCGCGTCGAGGTCGAGCGGATGTTGCGCAACACCATGCAGCTCGACGGGCCGATCCTGTTGCATGTCCATACACGCAAAGGCGGGGGGTGGGAGCCCAGCGTGCGCGATCCCGGAGCATTCCACGGACCCAAGGGTTTCGATCTCGAGACCGGCGTGTTTCATCCCTCGCCACGCGACCAACGCCCGACCTATTCGGCCATATTCGGGCAGACGGTGCTCGAACTGGCGCAGGAGGACGACGAACTGGTCGCGGTGACCGCGGCCATGCTCAGCGGCGTCGGGCTGCGACCGATGGCTGAGCGCTACCCCGATCGCGTTTACGATGTGGGCATCTGCGAACAGCACAGCTTCGGCTTCGTGCAGGGCCTGGCCATCGCCGGGATGCGACCGGTGCTGGCGCACTACAGCACCTTCGCGCAGCGCGGCTTCGATCAGCTGTTCCAGGAGTTGGTGTTGCAGCGCGGGCTC
The DNA here is from genome assembly GCA_964612995.1 of uncultured candidatus Brocadiaceae bacterium. Lineage (GTDB taxonomy): Bacteria > Planctomycetota > UBA11346 > UBA11346 > UBA11346 > SLQH01. The sequence goes on from CAZTGE010000068.1 coordinate 20,113, forward strand.
GGCGCGATCTGCGTGCTCGACCGCGCTGGGCTGGTCGGCGAGGACGGCGAGACCCATCAGGGCATCTACGACATCGCCTGGGCCCGGAGCCTGCCAGGGGTGGTGCTGATGTCGCCAAAGGATGGCGATGAGCTCGCCGAGATGTTGCGCTGGTGCCATCGCGAGCGTCAGCGCATGCATCCGGTGCCTGCCGCCTTCATCATCCGTTATCCGCGCGAGAGCGTGCCGGAGCGGCACTGGGGCCTCGATCGCCCGCAGGCCATCGCCTTCGGCCGGGCCGAGGTGATCCAGCGCGGCCGTGGGTTGATGATCTGGGTCTACGGCCCGCAGCTCGAGCGTGTGGTCGACGCGGTCAGCGAGATCGGTGAGGACGCGAGCGCGGTCACCATCGTCAACGCCCGCTTCGCCAAGCCATTCGATGCTGCCCTGCTGTGTGAGCTCGCCGCCACCCACGATCGGCTGCTCACCGTCGAGGACCACGCGCTGATGGGCGGGTTCGGCAGTATCGCGCTCGAGGCAGTCGGTGACTGCGGACTCGAGTTGCACTGTGAACGCGCCGGCGTGCGCGACGAACTCGTGCCCCACGCCTCGCGATCCGAACAACTCGCTGAGCAGGGCCTCGACGTCGATGGCCTCGCCCGGCGCATCGCGCGCCTGCTCAAACGCGAGGAGGCCACGATCCCGTTCCGCACGTCGGCCACCAAGACGGGGAACGACGCCGCCCAGCGTTGAGGCTTCTGTTCTGGCTTTGTCGTGGTTCGCCTGAGTCTGCCTGCAGATTCAGGCGTGGGCGGATCGGCTGCGCCGAAACGTATCCGCCCT
>CAZTGE010000069.1:0-20774 GCA_964612995.1 uncultured candidatus Brocadiaceae bacterium
CCCGACCCAGGCCGTCCGGCACGCGCCGCGGGCCCCGGGCCTCCGGACCCCAGGCACACACGCTGCCGTCGCCACGCAAGGCGAGCGCGGGGTGATGACCGGCAGCGATGGCGATCACCTCGTCCAAGCCCGTCGGGACCGAGGCCTGCCCGCTGTCGTTGCGACCCCAGGCCTGCACCCGCCCGGCACCCGTCAGCGCAACGGTGAAGTCCAGACCGGCCGTGACCGCGACCCAGCCGGCGTTCGTCGCCGGCTGCACGTCCGTCGAGCCCCAGGCCCATACCCGATCCCCACACAGGGCGTAGCGCACCTCCCCGCCATCGGGATCGACGGCCCGAGCGGTGAAGCCGACCGGGGTCCCGATCGCAGCGTTTGCGAACAGCACCTCGTCTCGCTCATCGACATCGCTGATCGGGCCGACCGCTTCCGGCACGTCGAGCACCGTGACGGTGCAGGGCATGGTACGGCTGACAGCCCCCTGGTTCGCGTTGATCGTGATGGCGTGCTGCTGGGTTGTCTCGTAATCGAGCGACCCATTGACACGAACCACGCCCGACGCCACATCTATGGCGAATCGACCGCCGGCATCGTCGGACAGGCTGTAGGCAACGGTTTCACCCTCCGGATCACGGGCGTAAGCGCTCACGCCGACCATCGTTCCCACCGGACTGTTTTCGAGCACTGCATCCACGTTTGTGTCGACATCGACAAGCGCCAGCAACGGCTCATCAACATCATCGACAGTGACCGAGAAATTCTCCCGCGCCCTTTGATGCACACCTGTCGGCAGGTCGACCTCGGCGCGAACCATGGCCACCAGCTCCGGCTGCCGTTCGTGGTCGAGCTCTTGCGCGACCGCGATCGCGCCGCTCAGGGAGTCGATCGTCACATGCGGGTCGCTGCCGGTCATCACGATCGTGTATCCGGATCCCGACGATAACGCGACGACATCGGCCGCGTCTGGACGTAGATTCGGGTCGTTCAGGGAGAAATCACCGGGCCCCCAGGCGCGAATGCGACCATCGGCGAGGCGAGCAATCGCCGGCTCGGTGCCATCGCCGATCGCGACCACGGGCCCCAGGTCAGGCGGCACATAGGTATCATTCGAGCGCCCCCATTGCCGCACCGAACCATCGCTGAGCAGTGCCATGGAGTACACCCCTCCGGCTGCAATGGCCATGACTCCCGCCAGATCATTCGGCACTGCGTAGCCGGAATGGCCCCAATAGCGAACCGCCACCATCCCGTCGGAGCGCAGCATAAGCAGATGGTGGGTCCCGGCCGCGATCGCCACCACCGGCTGACCGAAAGAGAACGACCCGGCGATCTCGCCCCACGCATGTACCCGGCCCTGACGATCGAGTGCAGCACTGAATCCCGACCCTGCGACCACGTCGTCTACAGGGCCAAGACCCACCGGCATCGAGCATTGGCCCTGTTGGTCGTTGCCCCATGCACGCAAGGAGCCATCGGGGAGTTCAACGACGACATGATCGGCACCGATGGCCACATCGGCCACGGGCCCCAGGCCATCCGGCTGCGCAGGCAGCTGAGCCGACCCGCTCCACATCCGCAAGGTGCCGTCCGCCTGGATGGCAGCAAAGGCCTCATATGCCGTCGCGACGGCGACGACGTCGTGCAGGTCCGTCGGAGCCTCGATCGCGGGGTGTCCGTATGTGGCGATCGTTCGGGGCATGAGTTCGTACCGCACCCCGTCGAGCGTGACGTCAGGCTGGGCCATGATACCGACCGTGGTCCCAACTGGCGCATCCTCAGCCACGTGATCGACCGCCGGATCGCCATCGACAAGGGTGTTGAGGTCAGGCAGATCCGCGATCGAGCAGTCGAAGAGGCCACCCACCTGGCTGCGATCCGTGGCGCTCGCGAGTTGCGCGAGTACAACGATGGTGTGGGATGCTTGCTCCTCGAAATCGGGGGGCTTGTTGCCAACGGAGATCACCCCCTCCCTGTCGATGACGAAATTCTGCTCGGCCAGCCCCTCACGAGGCGGCGCAGGATCGAGAAGGAAGGGATTGCCGGTCACCGCCACCGCGAAATTTCCCAGAGCGATCAACCTGGCAGGGTCGAGCCCTGTCGGTGACCTATCGACATTTCCGCTGGTGTGCACGCGCCCGTCAGCGGTGAGGGCGAGCGACACGTCACCAGACGCAGCCACCGCGACCACGTCTGCCAGCGTGGTCGCTGAACCATCCCACGCCCCCGGATGGTCTCCCCATTGACGAACACTACCATCGAGCAACAGGGCCACCGCGTGGTCCGAACCGGCCGCGACCGCGCGCACCAACCCCAGGTCGACCGGAATCCGGGCGACAGATCTCGTCGAGCTGCCCCAGTAGCGCAAAGAACCATCTTCCAATAGCGCCAGGGTGAAGAAATAGCCTGCCGTCAGTTGCACGACCGGCCCCACATCGGCTGGAATGAGCTCCAGCGCTTCGTCGCGCCCCCATCCGACCACTCTGCCATCCCTGAGCAGAGCCACCGTATGGCTTGAGCCGACTGCGATATGGTCGACCGGTGGCAGGTCCGTCGGCGCGAGGCACTCATCACCCCATTCATACACCGCACCATCGATCGTCACTGCTGCCGATCTGTCGTTGATCGCATATACTGCGCGCACTGCATCGAGCCCATCGGGAACATCGCACTGTCCAGCCCCATCCGCCCCCCAGCAACGCACACCACCGCCACGCATCAGCGCGACGCAGTGGCCGTCACCGACAGCGATTTCGACGATGTCGGCGAGGACCAGATCGGGAGGAGGCTCGACGCTGTTGAACCACGACGCTTTCCAGCTGGCGATCCCCGGCGCGGGCAGCGACAGCACGGTCCGGTCCCACTCCGCACCGTCATCGCTGATCTGCACGCGAATCCCTGTCTGCGCCCCAGGTGTTTCCTCCGGGACCCGGTTGGGCATCGGATCGACATCACAGAGGATGTTGGCCCTGTCCGCCACCGCGCACTCGAACAGCGCCTGGCCGCTGGTACCGTCATCGGCCACAGCCGACACCACGATACCGTAACCATTCTTCTCTTCATAGTTGGGCGGTAGATCCCCCGCACAGATCCTGGCCGTCAGTCCGTCGGGGTTGGGGTGGACCTCGAATCGGCTGCCTCTCGCTTCCCGGCCACAAGGGAACCTGTTGCCGACGATGGCGACGGCACGCCCACCTGCTGCCATCAAACCAGCAGCCGGAGGCGCTTCTTGCGGATCACCCACCGCTGCGCCCCAACACCACAGCCTGCCCCCCTCGTCGCGCGCCAGAGAGAAACCGTCACCGGCGGCGATGTCCACGATCTGCGACAGGTCAGCTGGCGGACCAGGATCATTGCCCCAGGTCCGCACCGATCCATCGGCCAGCAAGGCGACTGCATGATCGTGGCCCGCGGCCATAGCAATGACCGGACCCAGATCGTCCGGAACCATGCCTGATGCGCCGACCCCCTCCAGCGAAACAACCTGACCATCGGCCAGCAATACCAAGGCGTAAGTGGGGCTGGCAACCAACCCTCCCACTGGATCGTCGAATACGAAACGCACGTCCCCTCCGGACCAATACCGTACAATCACACCCCCGTCCGGATGGTACTCCATGGTATAGGTATTGGACACAGCCAGGTCTAAGCCACCGTCCAGGTCCCGAGATCCGACACCATGCCATCCACCCCACCAATACAGGGTGCCTCGCGAGACCGCATAGCTGGTGTTCACAGTCGCATAAACGCGCTCTACGTTGTCCAATCCCTCAGGAACGTCGCATTGTTCATGGCGATTATCTCCCCAACACACGACACTGCCGTCGCGACGCAGGGCCACCACATGGTTCTCACCTACCGCCAACTCTACCAGCTCGCTCGGATCGATGCCTGCGGGGGCCGCTGGCGCCGCGCCGCCACCTGGGCGCCATGCCGTCAGCTCCCTGGCGGGCAGGGAATAGCTGACCGACTCGACGTCCGGCCCGACTTGCAGACGCACCGTGATCCCGGCGTAGGCGCCAATCCTCTCTTCCGGAACGATGTTCGCTGCTGCATCGATGTCATCGATCGCTGCACTCGCACCCGCGAGCTCACCTGCGAACGACAACCACCATGCCAACAGGAACACGCTGCCGACAAGCGCCCGATACGGCGTGTGACGGTTTTTCCGGTTCATGACCACCTCGCATGACGATGAAGATCTGGAGTAACGACTCAGGCCCAACGGGCATGAGTCGTGACAAGCCGTATGTGGGCCCCCACCGCACGCGATGGGGTCTGCGGATACAATCGGCGCAGCCGATCGGTCCACGCTTGCATCTGCTGCAGATGCAAGCGAACCATGACGAAGCCAGGGGGGAGGTCCTGACAAAGTGAGGACGTAGGGGCGAAGCCCCTGAGCAGTTGCGCTCTGGAGTGCATCTGCATGGCCTCACCCCGATGCCTCCGCTGGTGCGATCAGCTCGAACCATTGGTCGAGGGCGTTGGCCGCGGGCGGGAAGGGCAGCGGGTTGTCGTGATCACCTGCGTCGTCAGAGCCGTTGTCGTCGCTCGCGCCGTCGTCGCGCGTTTCGAGGACGCTCGCGTCGCTGACCTGGCCGAGTTGGCTACGGGTGATCAGCACCCCACCGAGGCCGCCACCCGGCCCCTGCAAGACGAAACCGACCCGCCGCGGCGGATGGACCTCGGCCAGGGTGATGGTCGCTGAACTGCTGACACCGGAGTCGTCCATCGCCTCGACGTCGATCTGAACCGGAGCGTCCTGGGCGCAGATCCATTCCGGCGCCGGATCGTCGGGGTACCACACCACCTCGCTGGCATCGGGCAGGGTGAAACGATATCGCACCACCGCGCCGTCGAGATCGTAAGCGCATTCCGGCAGCGACACGCTCTGGCCGATGATCGCCGCCACCGGCTGCGGCGGCGTGATCACCGGCGCGATATTCCCCGCCACCGCGATCGGGAGGTCGAGCGTGTTGTTGCTCGAATCGATATCGGCCCCGGGAACCAGCGGCTCGATGCTCACCTGCAACGATGACACCTGCGACATCTGCTCGGGCAGCGGCATGCGCACCGTCATCCTGTCGTCACGCCACCGATTGTCCCTTGGGCCCTGGATGATCACCCGTTCGTTGAGCAACAGCGACTGGGCGCCGTGACGGGCGTAGACGCGCAGCGTGTACCCGCATCCGTCGACGTAATAAGCGAAGTCGCGATCGCTCAACTCTTCTGAGACGCGCACTGTCAGTTCGCGTTCGCGTCCGGCGGTCATCTGTTCGATCCCCTGCGTGACCGCGACCGCGTAGTCGACGCGCGGGTAGATCCTGACCCGGACATCGAGGCGATCGCTGGCGGTCGCCGACCGGCCATGATGGGTCACCGAATTGGTGGCCTCGAGCGTCAGGGTCTGTTCGCCGGTCATCCACATCGGCACAGACCAGCTGAGCACCCCGTCGGCGTAGGACCCGCGATCGCCGATGACCTCGACACTACACGCTCCGGCGCTGCTGCCTGTCGTTCCGGTACCCCTGAGCTGGATCGGAATCGTCAGCGTCATGCCGGAAACGGCGTCGACCACGTCCTCGGCCACCGCGATGTCGACCGGCTGGAATACGTAGCAGGTCACCGTGGTCGGCGGGCTGTCGGTGGGGCTGTTGTTCGCCTGCAACGACCAGCTGACCGGGCCTTCGGCATCGGCCGGCGGCGAGAGCGTCAACGTGCTGCGCATGCTCGTGCCACTCGGCGGCAGGCCGTGGTAGCGACCGCTCGGCAGTTTCCACTGCGGCGTGCCGGCGCTCAGCCAGGCCGGACCACTGAGGCGATCGAGCGAGAAGGCGCGTCCGGTGAGCGACAGGCGATGGGCCGAGGTCTCGCCCGCGGTGGCGATGTAATGGTTGGCGATGATCGTCGGCGGCCAGTGCTCCACGGTCGCGTCGATCCGCACCATCGTCTCACCGCGGCTGTTCTTTAACGACGCGTATACGCTGCGTACACCCGATGGCTCTGGCTCCCATTCAATGATCGCCTGTCCGGCATCAACGCTGGGCGCCTTGCCGAACAGGCCCGTGCGCAGCCCAGAGGCTGCTGGGGCGAGCCTGAAGACGCGCACATCACCGCGTTCGGGTGTGGAATGGTCTGGTAGCTCGACGAACTGGGTGAATGTCCTCAAGCTCGGTTGCGGGTAGCCACGGGTCACCAGCTTGAGCGTGTAGGGCCAGCCCTCCTTGACGGTGATCGCATAGCGCGGGACATCCCATTTATCGAGCGTGTTGCCCGATTCTCCGATCCATTCGACCTCGCTCCAGCCCGCCGGTTCGCCGCGACAGAGATAGTCCCAGAGCAGACCGGTGTAGACCACGGCCTGCGGCCGCAGATCGACCAGGGTCGCGGTCAAGGCATGACGATCGAGTTCCGTCGCGATAGTGGCGATGGGGTTGTCGGTCTTGCGGCTCTTGCCCGCCGCGATGCCGATCAGACCCGGTTTGCCCACCGCGCCGTCCTGGCGTTCGTAGATCGCGGTCAAGGTGCTGGCGCTGCCCGGGTGGGAACGCTCCTGACCGTTGTGCAGACCGTCGCTCCACGAGTCGAAAATACCGTAACCACCGTCGAGACTGCAGGCATAGGGCGAGAACGGGCACCCGGCGAACAGGTGGACCGCGAAGGGCACGTCGCGATTGGCGAACGCCAATTCACCGCCGACTTCGATCCCGACCCCGCCGGGGACGCTCTCCCCCTCGGTGCTCTGGGCGTTGATGCTCACCGTGGTATGGGCCAGCGAGATGGTGTCCTCACTCACGAGAGTCAGCTGATTGGCGCCGAAAGGCACACACAGTTCTGCCACCGACCGGCTCTCTTTGAGCAGGCCCCAGAGCCCGGATATGTACAGCCGTCCATCGAACTCGAGCTCCACCTCCTCGCGCACCGTGCGCCGCAGACGCAGGGGCGTCTGCGGCAAGGCGAGCGTACCATGGGCGAGCAAGCCGGCGTCGGCCATGGCCAACGTACCCCCGTCTGCGCCATCGGTCTCGGCCGTGCTGTCGACGAAGTAGCGCGCCAGCATCGACCAGTTGACCTGGATGCCACCGGCACCCAGACCGCCGAGGAAGGTGATCCCGACATCGGCCAACGGGCTGCTGTGGGTCCGCACGTCGGGCGTGCTGATCATCGCGGATGACCGATCGAGCGATCCCATGGCGATCGACTGGTCCCAGGATCGGCCACCGCTGTTGAAGCCGATGACCAGGTCGAAGCCGAAACCGATCGGAATGTTGTAGGATGCGCTGATCGGCACGTCCTGACGTTCGATCCCCAGTTCGTCGATCGACAGGTTGAGGAACAGACCGATCTCGAACGACCCTACGGCCCGCAGCCAGTGCTCATCCAGGGTCACCGCCGTGTCGGCCCGCAGCCCCGGCACCGCCCGCTCCTGCACCGCGATCACATCAGCCGCGCTGCGGCTGAACCTGACGAAGGTGCCGCTCGGCTGACCGATGGACGCCCGGACGTTGAGCAGATCCCAACCAGGCTGGGTGAAGTCGCTGCCATCCGGCGGCAGGTAGACAGCAAGCCCCAGCGGGTCCAGATGATCGGAAACCTCTGGGATCCACACGGTGGTTTCGGCGCTGTATTCCTCCGCACCAAGCCCGACATGGAGCGCCAGGCTCGAGTAGAAGGCGGCAAGGATCAGGGCCCGTCGGGTCGTACGCATCCGTCACTCCTCGTCGCGCGACACGCGGGCGCGATTGCGCCCCGACAGCGAGACGGGCGGATATTGGAGCGTCCCCGCCTGGCTGTCTTGGACATATCGGCCATCTTCGCGGCGGCGGCAGGCTGGCGCTTGACAAGCCGTCAGCGGCTTATAGCCGCGCCCAACGCACACGGCCCGCTGCCAGGTGGCAGCGGGCCGTGTCGGGCGCCCGGTTCCGTTTCGGGATCCGGCTGAGCGGTTCAGCGATCGACGCGGGCCGAACCGCCACCGACGAGTTTGGCCACCTCTTTGGCGGTGGCCATGCTGGTGTCGCCCGGGGTGGTCATCGCCAGCGCGCCGTGGGCGGCGCCGTATTCGATGACCTGCTGCGGCTCCATTCCCTCGAGGAAGCCGTAGATCAGACCGGAGGCGAAGGAGTCGCCGCCGCCGACGCGGTCGTGGATCCACAACTCGCGCTGCGCCGCCTGGTAGAAGTCGTTCTCGTGCCACAGCACCGCCGACCAGTCGTTGATCGAGGCGGTCTGCACCCCGCGCAGGGTGGTGGCCACGGCCTTGAAGTTGGGGTAGGTCTCGACCACCCGGCCGATCATCTGCTTGAAGGCGGTGGGGTCGAGTTTGGACAGGTTCTCGTCGACACCTTCGACCTCGAACCCGAGGCAGGCGGTGAAGTCCTCCTCGTTGCCGATCATCACGTCGACGTACCTGGCGATCTCCTTGTTGACCTCCTGCGCCCGGGCGTGCCCGCCGTAGGCCTTCCACAGGCTGGGGCGATAGTTGAGGTCGTAGGAGACGATGGTGCCGTGCTTCTTGGCTGCGCGCATCGCCTCGAGCGTGATCTCGGGGGTGGTGTCGGAGAGCGCGGCGAAGATGCCGCCGCAGTGGAACCACCGGGCGCCGTCACGGCCGAAGACCTGTTCCCAGTCGATATCGCCGGGCTTGAGCTGCGAGGCGGCGGTGTGGCCGCGATCGACGCAACCGACCGCACCGCGCACGCCGTAGCCGGCTTCGGTGAAGTTGAGGCCGTTGCGACAGGCGCGGCCGAGGCCATCGCTCTCGCGCCACTTGACGTAGCGCATGTCGACGCCGCCCTGGAGGATGAAATCCTCGAGCAGGCGCCCGATCTGGTTGTCGACGAAGGAGCTGGCCAGGGCGGTGCGCTTGCCGAAACAGCGGCGCAGGCCGCGTGCGACGTTGTACTCGCCACCGCCCTCCCAGACGGTGAACTGGCGCGCGGTGTGGATGCGCATGTCGCCGGGATCGAGGCGGATCATCACCTCGCCGAGGCTGACTTCGTCGAACAGGCATTCGGATGCGGGACGCAGGGGGATCGTCATCGCTGCTGGCTCCTCTTGGCCGCGGGGCTCGCCGCGACTCCTGTGGCTCGGGGGTTGTCGGCAGTCTGGGCCTGAGCGGGGGCGCGCAAGGGGCGCAGCTGCAGCCGCTCCAGGGCGACTCAAAGCTCGCCCTGGGAGCGCCGATCACCAGGTCGGCATGCCTAGCGTCGCCTCCACCTGCGTCAAACCGCCCGGCTCTCTCTGGTGCCAGGGCCGTAGTGACGCAGGTGGAGGCGAGGCATGGCCCTCATGTGCGAGCTTTGAGTCGCCCTGGCAGCCGCTCGGAGCGCGCGATAATGAGGTCACACCGCGATAATGAGGTCACACCGGATCCACGCCGGGACCTGTGCGACCCAAGGGCCTGGCAGGGCGGAATGCTATTCCGCCGCTTCCGAGGCTTCCTCGACCTCCTCGGCCTCCGCCGGGGCGTCGTCGCCTGCCGCTGGGGTCTGCTCCGCGACCAGCGGCACACCGTGACTGGCGATCACGCGCATGGTCTTCGGATCCTGGAGGAACACCACCACCTGGGTCTTGTCGCGGTCGACGTTCTCCGGCAGGGGGACGGCGATCGTCTGCCGCACGGTGATCATCCCCGCCTGCTTGCCGGCCGGGGATTCGCCGATGTCCTCCTGGCTCAGCGAGGCCGCGGCGAAACCGCGCACGGTGCAGTGGTGGGTCAGGGTCTTGCCCTTGTTCTCACCGGCGGTGACCTCGGTGGTCAGATCGCGCTCGGCGACGGCGGCATTGAGCTTCAGCCCGTTGAGCAGGCCCTTGACCACCACGGTGACCGCGACCGCGTCGTCTCCCGGCTCGCGCTGCTCGATGGCCATGATCGCGCTCTTGGGCTGGGCGAAGCCGTTCTCGAGGAAATCCATGATGTTGCGCAAACCGACGCCGCCGAGCACCTGATGCCCGTTCATGATCACCTGCGGCGTGGCCAGACCGCGCAGGCGCAGGGTCTCGCTGTAACGCTTCTGGCGTTTGACGTAGGCCGGGTCGGCGTAGGCGTCCTTCCAGCCGAGCTGGTCCCAGTAGTCCACATGCCAGGCCAGGCAGTAGACCGGGGCGTTCTGCTCGCGGGCCTTGCCGCCGACCTGGCCGAGGAAATCGCTCACCGGCGGGCAGCTGCTACAGCCCTCGGAGGTGAACAACTCCAGCAGCACCGGCGCGGGCATCGTATCCGTGGCCTCCTCGGCGACGAGCAGCCCGGCAGAGCCGATGATGAGCAGCGACAGGAACAGGGAACGGATGGCGGACATGGCGTGTCTCCTGGCGAGATGTCATCACCGACCCTGGCCAGGCAACTGCTACAGGCAAGGCGCGCTTGCCGTCGCGACCGCCACCGCCCGTCCCGCCGCGACCCTCGCGAGATCAAGGCCTGGCATCGCACGGCCGTGCACGCCGGGGACACCGGGCCTTGCGCGGCCACGGCTCCGGGCAAGGTGACGCGCCGGATGCGGCAGCTGCGCAACGACTATGTCGACGATCCCCGCGTGACCGCGCTGGCCACCGCCGCCCGCGCGGGGCAGGAGTGCGTGCTCGGCGCGGCCCACGGCGGTCTGGCTCCGCTGGTGATCGCCGCCACTGCCACGCATTTCGCCGCCAGCACCGGGCCGCGGCTGGTGGTGTGCAACGACCCCGACGCACTGCAGGACGACCTCGAGGAACTCGGCGTCGCCGCGGCGGTCCTGCCGCAGGTCGACGAATACGACCGACCGGACGAGGACGAGGTCGACGACATCGGCCTGTCGCGCCGGATCGCGGCGATGCAGGCCTACCTCCGCGGCCAGATGCTGCTGGCCACCCCGCATTCCTGCGACCAGAGCGTCCCGCGGCGAGAGAGCCTCGCCGCGGCGAGCATCGGCATCCGCGTCGGCGACGAGGTCGCCATGCACGACCTGACCGACCGGCTGGTCGACGCTGGCTACCGGGTGACAGCGGTGTGCGAGGATCCGGGCGAGATCAGCGTGCGCGGCGGGATCGTCGACGTGTTCCCGGTCGCAGCCGAGATGCCGCTGCGCATCGAGTTCTTCGGCGATGAGATCGACACCATCCGACGCTTCGATCCCGACACCCAGGAGTCGGTCGCCCGGATCGAGGAAGCCCAGCTGACCGCCGGCAGCGGCATGATCCTCGACAGCTCGCTGTGGGCGGTACTCGACCCGGATCCGATCTGGGTCCTCGGCGACCTGCCGCTGCGCGGGCGTACCAGGCAGGCGAGCGGCCGGGCCGAGCTGCGGCTGGCGCGCCAGCTGCCTTCCGGGGCGCTCGACGGCGCGAGCGTCGGTGTGGAACGCTTCAAGGGCGACCTGCTGCGCGACCTCGCAGAACTCGAACAGGCGGCAGGCGAGAGCGACGTACTGCTGTTCGCCCGCAACGAGGAGGCGCAGCACGAACTGCGCACCCATTGCGCAGAACACGGGCTCGAGCTGCCCATCCGCATCGGTCGCCTCGGCGCCGGCTTCCGTGACATGGAACGCGGTCTGCTGGTGGTGCACGACTTCGAGCTGGCCCACCGCAAGCCGGTGCGCAGACGACGCAAGGGCCCGCTCTCCGGAGCCCCGCTCTCGAGCCTCTCCGACCTCAAGCACAACGATTACGTGGTCCACGTGAACCACGGCATCGCCCGCTTCAAGGGCATGGCCGCGCTCGAGAAGCGCGGCTACATCGAGGACTACCTCCTGCTCGAGTTCGCCGAGGAATCGCGGATCTACGTCCCGGTCACGGCGATCGACCTGATCCAGAAATATGTCGGCGGGGCAGGCCGGCACCCGACGCTGACCAAGCTCGGCGGCGCCGCCTGGCGCCGGCGCAAGGAGAAGGCGCGCAGGGCGGTCGAGGACATCTCCGCCCAGCTGCTCGACAGCCAGGCGCGACGGGCGCGGGAACCGGGCATCGCCTTCCCCACCGATCCCGTGGCCCAGCGCCGTTTCGACGCCGCCTTCCCCTACGAGGAGACCCAGGACCAGCTCCAGGCCGCGCGCGAGATCCGCGCCGACATGGAAGCCGACCGGCCGATGGATCGCCTGCTCTGCGGCGACGTCGGCTTCGGCAAGACCGAGATCGCCATGCGCGCCGCCTTCCGCGCGGTCCATACCGGCCATCAGGTCGCGGTGCTCGCACCGACGACCATCCTCGCCGAACAGCACGCCCGCACCTTCACCGAGCGCTTCTCCGGGACCGGCCACCGCGTCGGCTGCATCAACCGCTTCCGCAGCCCGGCCGAACGGCGCGAGCTGCTCGAGGCCACCCGTCACGGCGAGGTGGCGATCCTCATCGGCACCCACGCGCTGCTGACCGAGCAGCTGTCCTTCCCCAACCTCGGAATGCTGATCATCGACGAGGAACAGCGCTTCGGGGTCAAGCACAAGGAGATGCTCAAGGCCGTGCGCCACGGCGTGGACGTGCTCACCCTGACCGCCACCCCGATCCCGCGCACGCTGCATCTGAGCCTGCTGGGCGTGCGCGATATCAGCGTGCTGGCCGAGGCCCCGGCCGAACGGATGGCGATCCAGACCCGGGTCGCCCACTGGGACAAGGGCCTGATCCGCAACGCGCTGGAGCGCGAGCTCGACCGCGGTGGACAGGTCTTCGTGGTCCACAATCGGGTCAAGGACATCGACCGCATCGGTTTCAAACTGGCCCGGATCCTGCCTGAGATGCGCCTGGAGGTCATCCACGGGCAGATGCCCGAGCTGCGCATCAGCCGCGCGATGCGTGCATTCCAGCACGGCGCGATCGATTGCCTGCTCGCGACCTCGATCGTCGAATCGGGGCTCGACATCCCCAACGCCAACACGCTGCTGGTCAACAATGCCCACTGCTTCGGTCTCGCCGAGCTGCACCAGCTGCGCGGGCGTATCGGCCGCTTCACCCGTCAGGCCTACGCCTATTTCCTCACCCCCGACGGCCACCGCCTCGGCGAGGACGCCCGCGAGCGCCTGTCGGCGATCCAGGAATACGCCGAACTCGGCGCCGGGTTCAAGCTGGCCATGCGCGACCTCGAGATCCGCGGCACCGGCAACCTGCTCGGGGCCGAGCAGAGCGGCCAGATCGACGCCATCGGCTACGAGCTCTACTGCCGCCTGCTCAACGATGCCATCCGCCGCCAGGGCTACGAGCCCGAGCCCGGTGCGGCCGCGGCCATGGGCACCGGCAACAAGGCCACGCTGGCCTTCAAACTCGATGCCTACATCCCCGACGACTACATCGAGAACCCGACACTCAAATTCGAGCTGCACAAGAGCCTCGACGCCAGCCGCCGCTTGACCGACCTGCGGCATCTCGCCCGCAGCGCCCGCGACCGTTACGGTCCGCCACCGCTGCCACTGCAGCGGCTGTTCGGCGCACGCGCGGTGTGCATCCGCTGCGAGCAGTGGGGGATCCACCGGGCCGAGGTCCGCGAGCGCCAGGTCCGCCTGCATGTGGCCGAGACCTTCCCTGCCGCGCTGATGCACACCGCGATGCCGGAGCTGCTCCATGTCCAGAGCGACGACGGAGTGCTGATCCTGTTCGTCCGCACGCCACTCGATGGCGACACCGGCCTTGGATTCCTGCTGCGGCTGTTCGACGTCGAAGCCGATTGGGCGCTGGAGGCGGCGCCGGTCAGCCCCATGGGCGAGCCAGGGCGACTCGAAGCTCGCAAATGAGGGCCATGCCTCGCCTCCACCTGCGTCACTATGGTCCAAGCACCGAAGGGAGCTGGCCGGGTGGACGCAGGAGGAGGCGACGCAAGGCATGCCGACCTGGCGATCGGCGCTCCCGGGGCGAGCTGGAATAGGGCTTGCCTTCCGGCGGAAGCCCCCATCCTGTGCCGCCCCGACACGAAGGAGCGATATGATCCGTGTTGAAGCACGTAGCGGCGAGCCCCTGGAGAAGACCCTTCGGCGTTTCAAGAAGCGCTGTGAGAAGGAAGGGCTGACCAAGGACATCAAGAAGTCGATGTACTACGACAAGCCCAGTGAGCGTCGTCGTCGCGAGTTGCGCAAGCTCCAGAAGCGTCTGGCCCAGGAGGCCTCGCGCAGCTGAGCGCGCCGGCCCCGGTGCTTCCCGACGCCCGTCGTCTTGTGAACCACGTTGCCCTGCGGCATCGTGGTTCGTCCATTTCTGGCCATCGTATTCACGTGCGTGAAGCCCACCGATGAGCCCGCCCTGGCTGATCGAGCTGCCGACCTGCGCCTCGACCAACAGCTGGGCCCAGGAGCGTCTCGCCACGCTCGCACACGGCAGCTGCGTCTACACCCGCCGCCAGAGCGCCGGCCGCGGCCAGTACGACCGCAGCTGGTGCTCGGTGCCGGGCGTGCTCACCTGCAGCTTCGTGCTCCACCTGCCGCCCTCGCCGCACACCCCCCGCCTGGCGCTGGTCGCCGGGCTCTGCGTGGCCCACGCGGTCGAGGACCTGCTGCCCGGCACGCGGGTCATGCTCAAATGGCCCAACGACTGCCACTGCCGCGGGCGCAAGCTCGCCGGGATCCTGTGCGAGGGTCGCAGCGGCCGCGACAGCCACAGCCTGTGCGTCGGGATCGGCTGCAACATCGACCCCGACTGGGACGCCGCCGGTGTGGACCCGAGCGACTTCGCCACGGCGCCGATCGCCCTCAGCGAGCTCGGCGCCGCGCCGCAGCCGCTGAGGCTGATCGTCGCGCTGCGCCGCTACCTGCTCGAAGGCGCCGGGCTGCTCGCCGCCGACGCCTGGCCCCAGGTGCTCTCCCAGATCCGCGCGCGCGATGCGCTCGACGGCCGCTCGCTACAGGTGGTCGACGCCACGGGCGCTGTGCGCCACGGCACCGGCGCGGGCATCGCCGACGACGGCGCGTTGCTGGTATCCGCGAGCGACGGTGGCCAGTACCGGCTCGACAGCGGCAGCGTCCGAGCACTGTGACCTTTCCATCAACCTTTCCATCAAAGCCTCCCTGCCCCTTGGGATCCCCGAATCGGGCCGCAGAACGGGCCTCGCGCTCCTCCGTCGCGGTTCGCGGCTTCGCCGCGGTTTGGCGCGGGCCTGCGGCCCATTATCGCGGAAGACCACCGCTCGGTCGGACGGTCGCTCCGCTGCGCTGTGCTCCGGCCTTGAGTCCATCAGTGGACTCTCGAGGGCCCGGTCCGGGGGCGTAGCGGGGGCGCCCTGCGCAGCAGGGAGAAGAGCCCCCGCGAACAAAAAGCCGCGCGGGCGCCGACCGCTACAATGCCCCTTGGGGTGCGGACGGCGCCCGCGCTATGACCTTCCCGCCGGCCAGCGCTCACACCGCCCGCAGCGCGCCGACACAGCGGTGGCCCTCTGGGACCATCACGCCAAGATCACGGACCGCCGAGAACAGTTCCAGCCACGCCAGTCAGCCAACCGAGGAATACGCTCCCTTGCCCCACAGCCCCTACTCCCTGTCCGACGAGCCCGTGCGCGTGGTGCTGGTGCTCACCGTCCCCCCGAGTGAACGCGAACTCGAGGACGAACGCGAAGCCGAGATGCGCAGCCTGCTCAAGACCGCCAACCGCGAGGTCGTGGCGGTGGCGCGCCAGCACCTCGCCCGCCCGGTCGGCAGCACCTACATCGGCAAGGGCAAGGTCGAGGACGTCCGCCAGCTCGCCTTGAGCAAGCAGGCCGAAGAGGTGGTGTTCGACGCCCTGCTCACCCCCAGTCAGGAACGCAACCTCGAGAAGGCGCTCGAGATCCTGGTTGTCGACTACGCCGCGCTGATCCTGCACATCTTCGCGCAGAACGCCCGCACCCATCAAGCGATGCTGGCGGTCGAGCTGGCCCAGCTCGAGCACAACCGCTCACGACTCAAGCGGCTGTGGACCCACCTCGACCGCATCAAGGCCGGCATGAACATGCGCGGCCCCGGCGAGAAACAGCTGGAGACCGACCGCCGGCTGATCAACGACCACATCCGCGAGCTGCGGCGCAAGCTGCACGTGATCGAACAGCGCAAGGAGCGCGCGGTCGCCAGCCGGCGCGACTGTTTCAAGGTCTGCCTCGTCGGCTACACCAACGCCGGCAAGTCGAGCCTGCTCAACGCCCTGACCGACGCCCAGGTCCTCGCCGAGGACAAGCTCTTCGCCACGCTCGACACCCGGACCACGCGGATCGAACTGCCGACGCACCACACGGTGGTGATGTCCGACACCGTCGGCTTCATCCGTAATCTGCCGCCGACGCTGGTGGCCAGCTTCCACGCCACCCTGGCCGAGGTGATCGAGGCCGACCTGCTGCTGCACGTGGTCGACACCTCACTGCCGAACATGGAAGAGCAGGTCCGCTCGGTCGAAGAGGTGCTGCACCAGATCGGCGCCGAGCACATCCCCTCGGTGATGGTGTTCAACAAGATCGACAGATCCCACTCGAAGACCATCCTCCTCGCCTTCAAACGGCGCTACCCCGGCTCGGTGGCGGTCAGCGCGCACTCCGGCGAAGGCCTCGAGCAGCTCAAGCAGGCGATCGTGACCGCGGCCGAACGCGGCGTGCACCGGGTGACGGTCCGCTACTCGGTGATCGACGGCCGCGCCGACGCCTTCGTCCGCCGCAGCTGCGCGATCCTCGACGAGCACTACGAGGGCGAGGAGGCGGTGCTGAGCGTGGAGGCCGACGCCCGGCTGGTCGGCGAGATGGAGGCCAATCCGGCGCTGACGATCGACCGGGCCGAGCCGACGGGCGCGTGAAGGCGTACAGCGATGCGGATCGCGCAGGGATCGGCTCGTAAACCCCGCCCGCCGCCACGTCACCAGGATGAGATGGCCTCTCCTCCCACACTCCCCGATACCAGCGCGCCGCAGATCCATGCGCCGGACGACCCGGATGCCGCCCTGGAGCACAACGATCGCCTCGAGGCGATCTACGCCGCCAACCGCCAGGGCCTGTACTCGCTCGCGCTCACGGTCTGCGGCGACCCGGAACGGGCCGAGGATGCGATCCAGGAGGCCTTCGCCCGACTGTTCACCGGTCGGGGCCGCAACGCGCGCGACCTCACCGCCTACGCCTTCGCCGCGGTCCGCAACGCGGCCTACGATCAGCTCCGCCGCCGGCGCCACGAGCGCAACGAACCGGTCTCTGTCTTCGCTACCACGGCAGTGGCGCCGGCCGGTGGACTGATGGACGACACCGACGACCACGCCCTGCTCAAGCGCGCGGTCGACGAGCTACCCGATGCCGAGCGCGAGGTGGTGGTGCTGCACATCTACGCCGGCCTCGGCTTCACCCGTATCGCCGACTCGCTCGACGCCCCCGTCAGTACGGTCCATTCGCGCTACCGCCGGGCGCTGGAACGCCTGCGCGCGCAGATGGCGGAGGTGATGCTGACATGAACGACCTGCACGACATCGACCGGCGCCTGCGCGCGCTACCGCTCCGCGAACCGGCTCCGGAGCTCGACGCCGCCGTCCACGCACAACGCGAGGCCAGCGACGCCCTGCTCGCCCGCCGCCTGCGCACACTCCCGCTCGCCGCGCCATCCGCCGGGCTCGACCGACGCATCCACGCCGCGCGCCGCCGCGCCGAGCATCCCGCCTGGCGCGGCCACCTGCTCGCCGCAGCCGGCCTGCTCGCCGCCCTCGGCCTGACCTGGCTCGGCGTCGCTCTGCGACAAGCGGAGGCCGGACCGCAGACCGACACCGCTGGCCCGGTGGCCGGAACCGGCACGCATCCGGGCGGCGCACGTCCGGTGCCCTGGGTCCACATGGTCGGCCAACGTCGCATCGATCAGGCACCGCAGCTGCAACCGCACGCCGAGGGTCTGCTCGAGCGCCGGGGCGAGTTGCGCCTGCGCACGATCGACATGATCGACCCGCGCACTGGCGACCGGGTACGCATCGAGATCCCCGAGTACCTCGAACGGCAACGGGTACTCGATACCTTTTAGTCCCTTGAGGCTGCAAGATCGCGAAAAACACGAGGCTATGTGTCACGATCGACTACAGCAGAAAGATTTACGCAAACTTCAATGCTGCAGCCTCAAGGGACGGGGTCCTAGGGGCGAAGCCCCTAGATGTAAGAGCAGAAAGGCGGGCCTGAGGCCAAAATGGCAACGTTGGTTGCGGCCGGAGGCCCGCCTTGGAGCCATGCGTCGGAAAGGACTTCCTGGGCTCGACCATCGTGGCAACAGCCGTCGTGCCCGGCGCGGGCCTGGAAGCCATGGATGAACCCTAGCACCGGCTGCACACGCCTCTTCCGGAGACCAGCGATGCCTCGCTTCCTGTTCGCCAGCTGCTGCCTCGTGGCCCTGCTCGCCCCCCTGCCGCTCGCGGCGGCGGATGCGGCGGAGGCGGTGGAGGCCGAGAATGCGGCCCCGCCCCCGGCCGCGGTCGCGACCATGCGGCCGTTCCTCGGCGTGGCCGTCGAACGCCTCGCTCCCGAACGCGCCACCGCGCTCGGGCTCGAGCCCGGCGTCGGCCTGCACGTACGCGGCGTCGAACCCGATTCACCCGCCTCGGCGGCCGGGCTCCAGCGCGACGACGTGCTCGTCCGACTCGACGACCAGCTGCTGATCCATCCCGAGCAGCTCGCGGTGCTCATCCGCCGCGCCGGCGCTGGCGCCGCGGTCGCCCTGCGACTGCGGCGCGCGGGCGACCCCACGACCTGCAATGCCACCCTCGCCGAGCGCAGCGCCGCAGCGCTGCGACGGAGCGCCCAGCCCGAGACCCCCGCCCTCGATCGGCTGCACGAGCGCCTGGCGCGAGCACCCCTGGTCTGGCGTGGCCGGCCCCGCATCAGCCAGGGCCGCGACCTCGGCCACTCGGTCGAGACCCGCGACGGCACGCTGATCGTGCGCGACAAGCACGGCCAGGTGGTCCTCGAGACCCCGCTCGAGGCGCCGGTGAGCGAGGAGGACGCCGCGAGTCTCGAAGAGATCGAAGCCCGGCTCGAGGCGCTCGAACGCGCGGTTGAACACATGCGCCGCGACGCGGAGGCCAGCGGCTGACGCGACACCACGAACACGCGGCTCTCCGGGCCCGCTGGCGCGGGGCGCGCAGAGCCGGGAGCGCTCCGCGCGGCGAGACCGGTGTAGCGTTCGGCCCGGAATCCCTTGGAGCCCGGCCTGGCCCCGCGAGGCTGGATGCATGACCACCACCGCAGTGCTGCTCTGTCGTTGTGCCGACGCCGGCGTGATCGATGCCGGGGCCGTCGCCGCGCTCGAAGCGGCGCTGCTCGGCAGCGATGTCCCGTTCTACATCGTCGACGACCTCTGCGGCCGCGTCGCCCGTCACGACCCCCTGCTCGCCACGATCGCCGCTGCCGACGACATCCGCATCGCCGCCTGCCGTCCGCGCGCCGTGCGCGCGCTGTTCGCCACCGCCGGCCATCCGTTGCCGGCGACCGGGGTGCAGTGCGTCGACCTGCGCGCGACCGATCTCGCGCAGGCCACCGCGATCCTCACCGCTCCCGGCGGCGAGGCGCCGGCCCAACCTCCGGCCCCGAGCGCGCGCGACATCCCTCGCGACTGGAGCGCCTGGTTCCCGGCCATCGACCAGGAGCGCTGCACTGCCTGCGGCCAGTGCCACAACTTCTGCGTCTTCGGCGTCTACGCCCGGGACGACGACGGCCGGGTGCGCGTGCAACGACCCGAGAACTGCAAGATCGACTGCCCCGCCTGCGCCCGGGTCTGCCCGCGCCTGGCGATCGTCTTCCCCCGTCACGGCGAACGTCCGATCGACGGCGACGAGATCGGCCCAGACGATCACGGCATCGACCTCGACGAACTCGTCGGTGGCGATATCTGCACCCTCCTGCGCCAACGCAGCCGCGCCACCGGCGGCCTGCGCCCCGCCTTCAGCCACGCGCTCGACGATCAGGACGCCGTCGATCCCGACTGCCCCTGCATGGACGACCCCGTCGAACTCCTGCGCCGGCTCGGCGTGCCCGATGCGGTGATCGCGCGTGACGGCGGCGCCCTCGCGCGCCAGGTCGAACAGCGCGAGCCAACGGACGACCAGCAGACCGGGTAGGATGTGACCATGGAGACCGACCGCATCGCCTCCCCCACCACCGGCGCCGGCGTGCCCGCCACGCGAGCCCTGCGCGAGACCCTGCGCGAACACGTCCGTGCGCGTGTTGCCGGACAGGGCCTCTGCGGCCAGATGAGCCAGGGCGAGCTCGCTGCCGCCGCCGACGCGATCATCACCACGGCCGATTGCGAACATGACCTGCGCGAATGGCTGATGGTGCTGATCAACACCGAGAGCTGGCGCACGACGATGGCCGGCATCCCGATCGACCAGCGCCTGCTGCTGCTACCGCAGTGCCTGCGCCATGCCGAATCCTGCCCCGCCGCCTTCGATGCGCTCGGTCTGCTGTGCCAGGACTGCGGCCGCTGCGAACTCGGCCGGATCAAGCGCGAGGCCGAGGAACGCGGCTACATGGTCCTGATCAGTGAAGGCACCTCCGCCGTGCTCGCCCTGGTCCAATCAGGCAAGATCAAGGGCTTCATCGGCTCGGCCTGCCTCGCCAACCTCAAGCAGGTCTTTCCGATCATGTCGCTCATCGCCCTGCCGGCGATGGCCGTCCCCCTGCTCTGCGATGGCTGCCGCAACACCAGCCTCGACCTCGATTGGCTCGAAGACTATCTCGCGATCCCGACCGCCGACTGATGCCGAGCAGGCCGGCACCCGCCACGCCGGCCACGACAGCTGGCGCCAGGTCGGACCGGACAACGAACCCGTCGGCTCAAGCAGCACCCAGCTCATACCACCACTCGAGGTAACTGCTCAGACCTTCCTGAAGTTCTTTCTACAATTACCACAGAGGACAC
>CAZTGE010000070.1:0-20630 GCA_964612995.1 uncultured candidatus Brocadiaceae bacterium
ATCGAATCCGAACGCCAGGGCGCCCTGCTCGAAGTCGGCCGCATGGCCAACGAGGAAGACGAGGCCCGCCGCCGGCAATACGCTGAGGATCTGGCTAAGAGCGAAGGCGAACTCAACGACGCCCGCCGCGATTGGACCGAGGCCCTGAACGAAGCGGCCCGCAAACGCGAAGCGGCCGAGGCCGACGATGGCGGCGATGCGCCCCGCGCCGGCGATCAGCCCACCGTGGATGCGCCCGGCCTGATCGACGAACTGCGCCGGCAACTCGGCGGCGTGGCCGGTGGCCTCGACCAAGCGGCAGCCCGCACCACCGACATTGATGTCACCGGCACCTTCAACGCCCTGTCGGCGCGGGGCCTTGGCATCGGCTCCACCGCCGCCGATCGCACCGCGAAGGCGACCGAGGAAACCGCGAAGAACACCCAACGCATCCTGCGCGCCGTCGACGACAACGGCCTGGCATTTCAATAGGAGGACCGATGGCGGAAATCGAAGAACTCTTCAGCGGGCGCGTCGAGCAGGTGTCGGAGGACAACCCGCGCCTCGAGGTCGCCTACGTCGCCAAGCAGGCCACGGGCGAAGGCGATGTGAAGCAAAGCGCCCTCGACCAGATCCCCGAATCGGTCGGCAACATGAAGCGCACGCAGATCGTCATCGACGAACGCGTGAACGAGGACACCTGGAAACTCACCGCGTTCTACGAGAAGGACGAGACAGAGGAGGAACCGGAGCCGGTCTTCAGTTTCGACACCGGCGGCGGCAGCCAGCACATCACCCAATCCATCGCAACCGTCAGCAAGCATGGCCCAGACGCGAGCGATGTGCTGGGCGGGGCCATCGGCTTCGACGGCGAGAACATCGCCGGCGTCGATATCACCGTGCCGGTCTACAATTTCACCGAGACCCATTTCTTCCCCGACGAGGTCGTCACCAACGCCTTCAAGGGCAACCTGTTTCGGATCACCGGCAAGGTGAACAGCGACCATTTCCGGGGCCTGCGCGCCGGTGAGTGTCTGTTCCTCGGCGCCTCGGGCAGCCGGCGCGGCGAGGACGGCGATTGGGAAATCACCTTCAAGTTCGCTGGCTCGCCCAACCGTGAAGGCATCACGATTGGCGACATCGGCGGCATTAGCAAGAAGGGCTGGGAATACCTGTGGGTCCAGTACGCCGATGAGGTCGACGACGGACCCAAGGTGCTGGTGAAGAAGCCCACCGCCGTCTACATCGAGAAGGTCTATGAAGAGGCCGCGTTCTCGGGCCTCGGGATCGGGAACGACTGATGGCGCTGCAGAAGGTCACACCCGGTCAACCGCTCCAATTCAAGGCCTCGGCCTACAACGCCTTCGTCGATGCGGCCGAGGCGGTGCGCTCGAATGGCATGCTGGCCAACGCCGGTCTGGTGCCGAGCCAGCGACGCAGCGGCATCGTGCTGGTGCGCAACGATTCCGGCGACGACCAGGATCGCTTCGCCGTGCTCACGCTGGATGGCGTGGTGATCGAACCAGACGACAACGAGCGCGAGTTCCTCTCCAAGCCGGCCTTCAGCGCAGTGGTCCCCGGCGAGGCCGACGCCAATGGCGGCGATCCCGAATGCCAATTCGTCATCCTGCAAGAACCCATCAAGGACGGCAAGATCGGCAAGGCGATGATCGCCGGTATCTCGCCGGTGAAGCTCGACGTGGAGCACGAAGCCGACCAGTACGCCTGGTTCGATAAGGACGAGACCGGCCACCTGGTTACCAGCCACACCGGCCCCGCGCGTATCCTCTACAAGGAGGACGGCACCGGCGAGGTATGGGGCGTGGTGGAATTCCCGGTCCACGACGGCGCCCGCATCCTAGTCATCAACGGCGCTGGCGAGATCCCCACCGGCGGCGCGATGAATCTCACCGGCACCGATGGCGAGACGCCCTACGCCTTCAACGTCGAACAGCCGGATGAAGACAACATGCTGACCGTCTTCCCCAACGACGGCCCGCCGATCCCGGCCGGCGAACGCCGGTGGCGCACGGTGCATCCGATCCTGCGCTTCAATGTGGCCGACTCCGACCTCGAACCCGAGGACGTGATCGGGACCGCGAAGAACTCCTGGTCGCTCACCAAGGGCAAGACCGGCTTCGTCGTGGTCTGCATCGAGAGCCACGACGACGGCGAGTTCGCGTACTGCCGCTACCACTGCTGCGCCGGCGGCTGCTACCCGCATGTGCTCACCGACGAGGCCATCCACGCCCCCGACGATGGCTACGGCGACGATCACGTCGACTACCCATCGATCTGGCACCTGGAGAGCTGGCAGGGCGACGGCATCGCGCCTCCCGGCAGTTACTGGCGGATCATGGAGGTCGGCGACTGCGTCAAGTACGACTACGGCTGCGTCAACGAGGACGGCCGCTTGGTCGGCTTGCCGTCGACTTTCGAATCCGACTACGACTACTACGGCTACATGGAGCTGCAAATCGGCTGCGTCGATCCCGACGACGACACTTACATCCTCTGGCCCGGCGACTGTCGGACCCGCGAAAGCAGGAGTTCCTACCCATCATGCGACTGAGCGACGATCTCTCACATCTGACCGACCACGGCATGCGCAGCCATATGCCCTTCCTCGCTCCCGGCCCCGATGGCCCGGTGCTGTTCTGCTGTCGGTCCGGCGGTGACGGCCTGTGGAAGGCGCACTACGTCGGCGACGACGGCCTGCCGCGCCGTCTGCGCACCGGGCTGGCCGACGATGCCGTGGAATGCTCGCCGTCCGCCTGGCACGATCGCACCGGCTGGCACGTGTCCTTCATCGCCGGCGGCATGCGAGGCAATCGCATGTTCCGGCTCTACCGCATGGACGGCCCCACGCTCGACGCCCTGTCGCAACCGGTGACCTTGGCCCAAGCGCGCAGCGGCTTCGTATACCGCGACCGCATGGCCCTGGGCGAGGCCAAGGACTTCGTCCACATCACCGAGCCGGCCGAGGACCAGACGCTGGAGTTCCCCGGTGCCAACATCCTGCGCGTCGGCTACCGCGCCGATCGGCCGGAGCGGTTGCTCATCAGCGGTCGGCGCCCGGACGAGCCCGAGCCCTGGACCATCGAGTACGACCTGACCACCGGAGAGCAGCGCCGCGTCGTCTGCGACGGCCGTCCCGCCTACAAGTGCGCCATGCTGGGCGACCGCGTGCTCTACGCCGAACGGCGCGGTGGCTTCGAGGAACGCGAGGTGGTGGAGGCGCGGAACACCGAGCGGGAGCCCGTTGCGGTGGCGCGCAAGCTGGGCGTGGCCGAGGCGGCGAAGGTCAAGAAGCCCTGTGCCGGCTGCGGAGGCAAGAGAGCCACGACTGCAATCGCTATCGCAGAACCGGCCCCCGGCGTCACCCGCCCGTCCTGCCTCGAATGCGTGGAGAAGCACCTCGGCGCGGCAGCGGTCCTCCTGGCCGAGGTCCGCGACGGCTACGCCCATCGCCTGCTGGTCATCGGCCATCTGCACGAAGCCGAGGACGAAAGCCAGGACTGGCCGGCCCTGCACGACGCGATCCGCGACGGCCGCAAGGCCTGGCAGGCGGACGGCGAGAGCCCCGACTGGAACCGCCTGGGCGAACTGGTCGAGGAGGTCCGCCGTGCTGGTTGAGGATCTCCGACTCACCGCGCACAACGCCGGCGCGACCATGGTGCATTGGACCGCGCCCTGGCCCGACGCGGCCTGCTGGGTGTTCGTCAACGGCGAGCACGTCCGGGGACCGCTGACCGCCACCGAGCAGGAACGCTCCACCCGCATCCCGCTCGCCATCGGTCAGGTCGCGGCCATCGAGGTCCACGCCTTCCCCGACACCACGATCCGGCCCGACCCCATCAACGCCGTCCCCAACGCCCGACCTATGTTGCGCTGGAACGCGGTGCCCGAGGCCCTGCGCTACCGCATCTACCACCGCGAACGGGGCGGCACGGATCGCCGCGTCTACGACAAGCCGGCCCAGGCCGATACCCAGTTCTACGAGGTCCGCTGCCCCATCGCCCTCGATGGCCGGGGCGGTCGCTGGCACTTCCTGCGGGTCGAGGCAGTCGACATCTACGGCAACGAATCCACCCGCCTGGCCTGGAGCTACCGCAGCCTCGCGCCGCCCGATCCGCCCACCGGCCTCACCATCGAGCCCGGCGCCACCGCCGGCACCTACACCTTCCGTCTGGAGACCTGACCCATGGCCACGCCCACCGCCGACAAGCTCCGCGTCTACTTCCCGTCCAAGCACCTCGCTGCCGATGGCGACCCGCTGCCTGCCTTCACCGCCGATGGCGGCACCCTGACCACGATCGTCGACGCCGCGCTCTCGCAGGCCGACGACTACTGGAACGGTGCCCTCGGCTGGTTCGCCGGCGACACCGTCACGCCCGAATTGCGCGGCGCGTTCTTCCACGTCCGCAGTTCCGTCACTGGCACGCTCACGCTCAGCCGTGATCTACCCGCCGTGCCCCAGGCCGGCGACAGCTTCAAGCTGGCCCTCGGTGGCAACTACCGCAGCACCCAGGAAACCTTCGGCCTGCTGGTCGGCGGCACCCTACCCGAGCTGCAACCGGTGGCTGGGGTGAACATCACCGGCGTCACCATCCGCAAGGCCTCGGCCCTGCTCGGCGAGGGCACGCTGACGCTGCAGTACACCCGCAGCCAGCAACTCCTGCGCATCCAGATGAATGGCGCGACCCTCGGCATCGGCCTCGATGTCTCGGCCAGCGTCACGGGCGAGACCATCTTCGCCTCCGATGGCCAGGCCTACATCGTGGTCGACGTGAACGCCGCCGCGCTGCCCACGGTGGACCGCACCGACACCTGGACCCTGCAGATCCCCGAGCGCACCCTGACCCCCGACTACGAGGGCTACGAAACCCGCTCCGATGTCGGCGGCAAAACCCGCTACCGCCTGGAGGCCATCCGCAACGACGACCCCGAGGACGCCATGGTCGACCTCACCGTCTTCGTCGCCAAACCCACCGGCAACGCCAGCACGATCGCGAGCGGCGGCATCGCCCTGGCCGATGCCTCCTTCGATGTGGCCGATGCCAGCACCTGGCCGACGCGGGGCTTCTGGATCAAGAACACCACCGTCAACGGCGGCGCCGGCGACTGCCGCTACGTCAACTACCGCAGTGGCAACACGCTCTACTGCCTCGGCGTCACCTGGGCCCGGCTCAACTTCGACGCCGGCAGCCAGGCCATCCAACCGGGCGACGCGATCACCGACGCCGTCAGCGGCGCCACCGCCATCGTCGACCAGGTCGCGGTGACCTCCGGCAGCTGGGGCACGTCGGACGCCGCCGGCACGCTCCTGCTCAAACAGGTCGCCGGCAGCTTCGGCGACAACCACGCCCTCCAGGTCGGCGGCATCACCCACGCCACCGCCAATGGCAACGCGGTCCTCGGCCTGCGCGACTACAGCGCCGTCACCTGGGCCACCGGCCAGACCCTGGAACCCATGGCCGACGTGGACATCGGCGCCAACAAGCCGGCCAACGAGCAATACGCCAACCCGGCCAGCGAAGCCATCGCGCCTGAGGGGGTGACCTTCACCGATGCTTCCGGAGGCGGCAACATCATCGCCCTCGGCAACCTCGACGCTGGCAAGCTGCACGGTGTCTGGCGCCGCGAGTGGATCATGGACGGCCACCAGTCCCGCAGCGGCATCCCCGCCGACACCCGGTACTCCTGGAGCTGACATGCCGGGCGAGGAAACGGGCAGGGATTTCGACAACGCCTTCAGCTGGGACTTCACCGCGTACCCAGGGGGCACCCGCGTCACCGGCGAAACCGCCCGGTACGACGGCACCGACATCAACCGCTACGACTACTGGGCGGTCACCCTCGAAAAGGGCAAGACCTACGCGATCCAGACCCGTCTCCCCACGGCCTTCAACACCTACCTCTATCTCTACAACGAGCAGCGCAGCTACGTCAAAGCCGACAACGATTCCGGCGACGACGGCTACCCGCTCTCGAAGATCATCCACACCCCGACCAAGGAGGAGCTGTACTACGTCCGCGTCGGCGGCAGCTATTACTACTACGACTTCGGCTTCTACGTCCTGGAGATCGACCCGGCCCCCAAGAACTTCCGCAAGATGCTCTGGGTGCCCTCCCGCTTCAGCAGCCGCGCCCCGACCGCCCACGCCGTCCCCGTCGCCTTCGACGTCATCAGCGCCCGCTACCACGCCGGCGTCCCCAGCCGCTTCCTGGTCCGAGGTCACGCCGAGGCCGGCAACCCCGATCACCACGACGCCCGCGCCCCCGGCACCCAGGCCCAGACCGGCGCCCGCTTCACCTCGGTCCGTACCCCGACCGTAGTCATCAGCCCCGACCGCTTCGATACCCGCAATCAGGCCGAGGCCCAAACCACCGACCGTCACGACGCCCGTCGCCAACTCGACGCCGCCAACCCGTCCCGCTTCGGCACCCGCAGCGAAGGCCAGGCCCAGATCCCGGTCGTCTTCGACGCCCACGGCAACAACCGCATCACCATCCCGAGCCGCCACGCAGCGATGACCCGCCCCGGCTGGTCCCTCCACGCCCGCGACACCGCCACCGGCTATACCACCGACCTCGGCTTCATCGACGCCGAGCGCGAAGCCTCCCCGCCGGGGGACGCCCCGGCCAAGGAGCTGACCAACATCCCGCTCCCAGACGGCATCTACGAAATCGAAGTCCGCCCCCACGCCCTGCTCTGGCCCGACACCCGCAGCCGCCCCGTCATCACGCTGACCGCCGGCGACCAAGGCGGCGGCAACACCGGCACCGGCCTCCCCGTCATCAAGAACCTCCACCGCACCATCGAAGACGGCTTCAGCATCATCCATTGGCAGGTCTCAGAAGAGGCCAGCTACGCCGGCCTCGCCTTCGGCATCTGGTTCGACACGGGCTTGCCTGTCTACACCAACCGCCCGCCCGATCGCCTCATGGCGTACTATCCGCAGATCGGTAGCTACCGGACTAGCTATGCGCACACTGCTGATGCTGCCGTGGCGGTCGCCGCCATCGTCGGCACTGAGCGGGGCGAGATCGCAGGGCTGGCCCTACCGTGGTCCCTGGTACCGCCAGCCTCGCCGCCCAGTCAAACTACTACGGCATCACGCTGATCGCTTTTGCCCAATGCCGATGGCAGACGACATTAAGGCCACCCACGTTCAGCGCCCTGCAATTCTCCCTGTCGACCCAGGAAGCCGCGCTCCCATTAGGGGCCGTATAGCAGGTTGGCACCTGTGACCTGCAGCTGTATCCAGTTGTGACCGCTCCCGTTGTTGAACGGGTGGCGGATGATCAACAGGTGACCATCGGATCCGATCTCCACGACCGCATTATTTGGAATCCTATGGCCGTCGAGATACAACACAGGGGCATCGCTGCGACCATAGGCCTCACGTGTAACTGCCTTGATGGCTGCCTCAGACTTATCAGATCTCGAACGCAGATACACAAACCAGAAGGTGTCCGAGTTATCCTGCATTGAGGTGAAGTATTTGTCTGCGTCCCCCTTCGTAACGGTTGTGGGGCGCACCCCCAGAGTGTCATCCTTAAGTGATCCTTGGTTCAAATGCTTCAGGGCGCGCCCAGTGACAGCACCCTTCGGAAATGGACCAAGCATGCCTAATCGATCCGGGGAAGCGGAGTTAAGGTTCTTCCATCGTATCCCTCGGGGAATATTGACCTGCGGGCTCTCGCCCTCCGTGACAACCGGTTGCCCCCCGCTCGTGGTCGGAACCTCTGCCCCCGCAACTACTGCCTCCGGCGACTGCCCTATTAATGCAAGCATGCTTTTGAGCTGAATCGCCAAGTCCAAGTCCGCAGCCCGAGTGGCTGTTTCCATCTCGTCTTGAAGTTCCTTCTTCAAGGCCTCGTTGGCCAATGCAATAGCCTTGTCGTAGTCCTCCTTTGCCTTTGTCAGAGCATCCTGGTGCTTCTGCACGGCGCGTTGGGCAGATCTTGGCAGCTCGACCTGCTTGTCCTGCGCAACCAGGAAGTGGAATGGGCAAAGAAGAAGTGCGATCAGGAAAGCCCCGACGCGAATAGGGGGAATGTGGCAACGGGTCTGCATTGAGTAACTCCATGACCAAACGGACGTTGATTGATTCAGGTGAAATCGATTGACAAGGAAGTCTAGGCGGTTGCACATGGATGTGCAAGAGGCATGACGCCGACTCGGATAGGATTCGGACCGACCTTTCAGTGCGTCACCTACCTGACCTCGACGTATCTGGAGCCAAATCAGAGTGCTGTCAAAACAGCACTTACGACGCTCCGGTGAAATTTGGAGAGTTTTGTCTCCAGTCGGGCCAACTTCCACCAAGAAAGAGACGCAACCGCGTCTCAAGCCCCGAAACACCCCGTCGGCAACCCCGGCGGGGTGCTTTCATAACCATTGTCCACAACAGGTTATGCGACGCTGGTGCCGGCCATGAGCGGACCTGCCGCCGGACCCGCCTGGGCCCATTCAGGCCCCCATAGGCCTCAAATCGGCCTTAAGCCTCAAGTTGTCCGGACCTGGGCGGATCAGGTCCGTTTGGCGTAAGTGGTTCTGGGGGCACATCTTGGGAAATCGCCGTTCGGGCTTATGCCCTGTGACGGCGGCGATGGGTTGAGGTACTCGGCATCAAAGGCACGGTTAGGCCGGGACGGCATGGAGCTGTAAGCCCAGGGCTTTCACCACCTTAAGGATGGTGGCGAAGGACGGGTTGCGGGTGCCGTTGAGGGCCTTGTACAGGCTCTCCCGCGACAAACCGGCCGCCTGGGCCACCTGGGCCATGCCGTGGGCCCGGGCGATGTCGCCGATGGCCTTGGCGATCAACGAGGGGTCGTCCTCTGCCTCCTCGATCGCAGCTTCGAGATAGGCCGCCATGTCTGCTGGGGTGGCCAGGTGTTCGGCAACATCGAAGGGCGTGGTGGTCACGGTGCGCTTGGTGGTGGTCACGGTGCGCTTGGTGGTGGTCATGGCACATCTCCCTGGGTAGGAGGTTCGAGGTGTTCGATCATCTGTCTGGCCGCAGCGATATCCCGGTCTTGTGAAGATTTGTCGCCTCCGGCCAGCAGGACCACGATGGTTTCGCCCTGCCGGACGAAATAGACGCGGTAGCCGGAGCCGACCGGGATCCGCATCTCCATCAGTCCTCCACCGAGACTCTTGCTGTCACCGGCGTTGCCGGAACGCATGCGTTCGATCCGCACCAGGATGCGCGCCCTGCCGGCGCGATCGCGTAAGCCGTCGATCCAGGCGGCAAAGCGGGCTGTCTTCCGGATGTCGTGCATACCGTCAGTGTAGCCACCTGGCTACAGAAGGCAAGGCGCCTTGCTGGGGCCCCATCTTGCTGTTGAAGGCAGGGCAACTGAAGGACCTGATTCAGGAGGGCTTGTCAGCCTCAGCCGAGTTGACCGTCGGGCACTGGGTCCGCTGGGAAGGATGATGAGGCGGCCAGCATGTGATCAGACATCATCGTCGTCGACGTCTTCATCCCAATCCTCGTCCTCTTCATCTTCGTACAAATACTGGGGTGGGCTGGCTCCGACACGCTCGGTGATCTGTGGGTATTTCCCGGGAGGCGCAGCATCATCGATGGCAACCACCTTGATCTTGTGCCACCAATCGTCGCCGAAATCGAACCAGTAGAAGAACGCTTGGCGCACAGTAAGGCCCAGGTCGCCGACCGAAGCCTTTTGAACGTCGCCATCATCACGGGTCCTGCCCCACGGCATCATCGATTGACTGGGCTGAAAACTATAGCGGCGAGCGGAACGATCGCCCGGCTTCTTCCCGCCGACCTGAAACTCATACATGTGTTCTTCGTCGCGATCGAAGGCGTCATAGATGACCTGATGCAGAGCTGCCAACTTCTGCTTGGCCCGAATTTGGATCTTGCGCATGACCATGGGGTTCTTTTTCCAGAACTCTTCAGTCGTTGGACCGCTCAATAGTTCGACTTCCAAGGTGTAGACCGGGTTCTTGATATTGGACTTTGCCATGGAACGCTTCCCCATTCATTCTGTGAGGGAGACGCTCGTTCCAGGACCTCAACAGTCAAGCGGCATCGGCAACTATGGCTGCGGTATTCGTTCATGTTGTCACATCAATGGTCAAACACCCTGTGCGCCCCACACCTCTG
This sequence comes from uncultured candidatus Brocadiaceae bacterium, assembly GCA_964612995.1. Taxonomy (GTDB): domain Bacteria; phylum Planctomycetota; class UBA11346; order UBA11346; family UBA11346; genus SLQH01. The sequence goes on from CAZTGE010000070.1 coordinate 10,122, forward strand.
CCAACTCCCCCTTCATCATCTGCGTCAGCGAAGCCGCGGCATCCGGCTTGTTCAGAAATTTCTTCACTGCCTTCGGCCCCAACGTCGTCAACCGCAGATGCCGCCGCACATAGCCCCGTCCACCTTCTCCCGCTTGGCAATGTCGGCGATGGTCAGGCGCTGCGGTCCTTCGATCTCCTCCAGCCAGCGGTGGGCCCGGGCCAGGGCCAGGGCCAGGGCGATGGGATCCTGGGTGGCGGGAAGCTGATCCTCGACCACCTCCGGCACGTCGGCTGAGGGCTTGATGATCATGCGGCGGCGGCCGGAACGGCGGATGGCTTGGATGGGCAGCGCCGCCGAGGTCGGCGCCCTGCTGCACAGCGGCTTCTACGCCACCAGCAGCACCCGCGCCAAGGACCGCGTCCGCGTCCAGCTCGGCATCGCGCCCCAGGCCTGGCCCCACGTCTGCGACCGCCGCTGGGGCGACAACCAGACCATCGAAGAGGAGCCCAAGGGCCTCCCCGAAGGCTGGCGCCGCCTCAGCTTCACCACCACCGGCCTGGCCGAATGCCAGCACTGGGTCCTGGCCATGGGCGCCAACGCCCGCCCCGAGAAGCCCAAAGCCCTGGTCGCATGGGTCTGCCAGCAGGCCCGAGCCATGGTCGAGGCCTGCGAGGGGAGATGATTGCGGACCCGTCCGCACAGATAATCACTAGAATGACAGGCTCCACCGCCAAGCCCAGGGCCCCACTTGCAGCATGTTGATCGAATGCCTAGATTCTGATCAACAGAAGCCGACTCACCCTGTCCAAACAGGACACAACCCGGGCCACCACAAGGGTCCGTCAGGGTAGGTCGTGGAAGGACCTGTCGCAGTGACCATCGAGCCCTGGGTAACCCTGCAAGACGTCGCCAAGCACCTCCAGGTGGTCGAGGAGACGGTCCATCGCTGGATCCGTAAGGGCCTGCCCGCCACCAAGGCTGGTCGGGTATGGCGCTTCAAGCTGACCGAGGTCGACGAATGGCTGCGCTCTGGCAGCGCCAATGACGACGCCCAACCCGGAAACGGCAAAGGGTCGGGGCCATGAGCGTCGCCACCGCGCCAACCCCCAGCCCGGCCATCATCGCCTGGGCCCGCCACGAAAGCGGCCACGATCCCGAGCGTGTTGCCAAACGCCTGGGCGTGCCGCCAGGCAAGGTCCTCGCCTGGGAGACCGGCGACCGCAGCCCGACCCTGCGCCAGCTCGAAAAGCTGGCCGCCTTCCTGCGCCGGCCCTTGAGCCTGTTCTTCCAGGAGGCTCCCCCATACCTGCCGCCGCTGGCTACCGAGTACCGTCGCCTGGCCGGGGTCCACCCCGGTGAGGAAAGCCCGGAACTCCGCTTGGCCCTCCGGCAGATGATCGCCCGGCGTGAGCACGCCCTGGAACTCCACGCCGAACTGGCCACCGATCCCGACCCCCTGGCGCTGCGTGCCTACACCCGCGAACCCGCCACCGCCATCGCCGCCCGCCTGCGCGCTGCCATCGGCATCGCCCCAGCGGAGCAACTCGCCTGGCGCGATGGCTGGCAGGCCTGGCGCCACTGGCGCGCGGCCGTCGAGGCGCTCGGCGTCCTCGTCTTCCAGTTCCCCAAGGTCGCCCTGGCCGAGGTCCGGGGCCTCAGCCTGCTGCGCCAGCCCCTGCCGGTCATCGGCATCAACAGCAAGGAGACGGTGCCCGAGGCACGGGTCTTCACCCTCATCCACGAACTGACCCATCTCGCCCTGGCCGGCGGCGGTGAAGAGGCTCCAGCCCTCAAAGACCGCCACAGCGACAGCGCCTGGCAGCAGCTGGAGCACTTCGCCGAATCGGTTGCCAGTCACACCATCCTGCCGGCTGGCATGCTCGACGACCTCCTGCTCGACCAGCAGCCCGCCGCCTTCGATGTGCCCACCGTGCGCAGCCTGGCCCGCCGCATCGGCATGACCCCGCTGGCCGTCGCCACCCGACTGCGTGCCGACAACCGCATCAGCGCCCCCGCCTATCAGACCTGGCGCCGCGACTGGGACGACTGGCTGACCCAGCACCCACCACGCGGCGGCGGCTTCGCCCTGCCCGATCAACAGGCCCTCGGTCGTAACGGCCGCCCCTTCGTGCGCCTGGTCTTCGATGCCCTGGCCCAGAACCGCATCACCGCCACCGACGCTGCTCGCTACCTTGACCTGCGTTACCAGCACTTCCATAAACTCACCGAGCGCCTGATCGGCCCCATCGACCTCGGGGGCAGCGATGCCTGACGGGGTCGGCAGCACCATCTACGCCATCGACACCAACGTCCTCATGGACTGGCAGGCCCGGCACTACCCCACCGATGTCTTCGCCAGCCTCGTCGATCGCGTCACAGCCCTGATCACCGCCGGCCGCTGGCAGGCCCCGGCGCTGGTTCTGGAGGAAGTGGGCGCCGTCGGCACCGACGACCTCAAACACTGGGCCAAAGCCCACAAAGCCATGTTCCTGCCCACCAAAGCCACCACGCGCAAATCCTCCCCTGGGAGCGCGGGCGGCCCGCCCGCAACCACGCCTCGATGCGGGCGAGTCGCCCGCGTTCCCAGTCGAACCCGCATCGCCTCGACCCCAGGAGCCACGCCATGACCGCTCTCGTCGCTGTAATGAACAAACAAGCGGTCGCCCTGGCCGCCGATAGCGCCGGCACGGTTCCAATTCCGGGAAAAGAGCAGCACAAGATCTATGCCATGAACAAGGTCTTCGCACTGAGCAAGAGCAAGCCTGTTGGCATGATGGTCTGCGGGGATTCGCAGTTCTTGGGCCTGCCTTGGGAAAGTATCGTCAAGCAGTTCCGCAGGTCAGAAGCGAAGCGGAGTCTTGCAACTATCCCGGATTGGCGAGATAGTTTCCTTGCATATTTGTCTGAACTCTCAAAGCGGGCAGATGACGCCGTTCTCGACAGCCAGTTTCTGCCACGATACTCTTTCGTCTTGAGAGATATTCTGAGGAAACTTCTCGAAGATGGTGTTGCAAGAGATAATATTTCCAATGAATTGGAGTGCGCCATTTCCGATCGCGTTGAAGAACTGGCTCAACATATCCACATTGCTGAGGCCAGCGACGCTTGCGTCAACGACTTCGTCACCCGCAATGGGGATGATATCGAGAAGCGCGAGAACCAGATGTTCACCGACATGGGGATCACTCCGCTAGAACTTTCGGAGGCACGCTTACCCATTGTTCGCGTTCTTCTGGAACGGTCCCTACCCAATGGACGGGGAGCAAGCGAAATCGTTTTTTCCGGGTTCGGCGAGGACGACTGGTTTCCAAGTGTTCATTCTCTCCACATCGACGGCGTTTCCTGCGGCACCATTCGCCAATGGGAGGGGACAGACCAAAGAGTCACCAGGGACTGTGGCAGCCAAATTGCTCCTTTCGCCCAAGCGGACATCGTGCTGACGCTCCTGCGCGGCATTCATCCCGATCTTGCCTTTGACCTTGAAACAGCCATGTATGGCGCGTTGACCCATCACGTTCCTGAAATGATCGGCCAGCTCCTTGCTGAACACGTCCAAGACCCAGATGTCCTGAAAGCCCTGGTTTCACAAATTGCTCAGATCGGTGAAAAGTCAGCGACGACCATCAAGGAGCAAGCCGATCAATACTGCTTCAGCCGCCACACGCTCCCCGTACTCGCCTCCATCCAGCACCTCGGCAAGGGGGAACTGGCCCAATTGGCGGAGAGCCTGATCACCACCACCAGTCTCAAATACCGGATGGCCATCGATGCCCAAGAGAGCGTTGGCGGCCCTGTCGACGTGGCCGTCATCTCAAAGGATGAAGGCTTCATCTGGATCCAACGCAAACACTACTTCGAGCTCCAGCAGAATCCCGCTTTCGGTCGTCTGGAGCCTGAGTTATGATGATAGCAAAGGCCCTTGCCTCATCAAACCAACGAATGAGGATGCTGATATGCTGCGCGTACGCGAAAACGTGGTTCTCCCCGGCCCGACGCCCCTGTCCGCCGAGGCGATGCGAAGTGCCTTTGACCGCATCCGTGAAGACATGCATCTCACTGATAGACCAGTGGTTACGCTCGACCAGCCGCACGATTTCTCGGGCGCCTGGAACGACCGCATGGACCAGCTCGGGGCCCGCCGCGGCACCTGGGACGAGCTCAGGGCCCTGCTTCCCGAGGCCTGAGCCCTGTCAACCTGGCTTGCATCAGGGTCTGAGACATGGGTGACCAACCACCCATGCTTCGGGCCGGCGTGATTGCCTGGGCCCACACCTGGCCGGATTGGGAACGCCTGCCGGGCCAGGAAGAGCCCCACCCCGTCATCGCGCTCGGTCAGAACAAGAACGGCGAGATCGCCTTGCTGCCCTGCTCAAGCAAAGGCGATCTCGGCAAGCTGCAGATGCCGCTTCGGCAGACAAGCTACTTGCAGTGCCCCAGCGCATTCAGGCCCCGCGGACCATTGACCAAGGACCCGACCTGGGTCTGCGTCGCCGACAAGAACTGGCGCCTTAATCTGCGCTGGCCGGCGGATGTCGGCCAAGGCAAGCGGATCATCAAGGAGCTACGTCCCTTCCTGGAGCATCTGCTCGCTGCCGGGCTCTCGCCCAGCACCCAGCGTCGCCACATCGACAACCTGCACTGGCTGGGGCGCACCCTTATCGATCAGCGGCAATATGACGATCCACCCGAGCCTGTGCCGCCGCTGACCGAGGTGGTCGAGGATGAGGGCGGCCCTTTGCTCCACCGGGCCAGCGAGGGCGAACAGCGGAGTTTCGATACGACCTGCAAGGCGCTACATCGCTTCCTGAACCAACCGCAAAGCGACCGTAGCGTGATAACACCACGGCGCCCGCGCCGGCCCAAGGGCGCCGCGCTCGATGCCCTGATCGCCGAAGCGACCACCGATACCTACACCGAGGATGAACAGGTGGGCGGATGACCTGCCTGCAGGATAACGTATCGCTGCCGTTCACGACCACCGTGCTGGACTCGGCAGTCGAGGTGATCGGTTTCGAGGATGGGGCATGCGGCGGCCTGGTCGCCATCTGCCGTCGTGGCCGGTCGCGCCAGCGCATTCCGCTTGCCGACCTGCCCCTGCCCACACCGGCGGTGGCCGACCATGCCTGGATTCACGCCTACGGTCCTCACTGCGTGAGGGCCTACCCCTCTGGCTTTGTCGTGGTTCGCCTGAATCTGCAGGCAGATTCAGGCGTGGGCGGATCGGCTGCGCCGAAACATGGCGCGGGCGCCGCCCGCACCCCAAGGGGCATTGTAGCGGGCGGCGCCCGCGCGGCTTTTTGTTCGCGGGGGCTCGCTCTGCGCTGCGCGCAGTCGCCCCCCGCTACGCCCCCATCCCATTCCCCTGGAAAAGTGCACGTAACCACTCAGGGGCTTCGCCCCTACGGTCCTCACTGCGTGAGGACCTGCCCCTCTGGCTTTGTCGTGGTTCGCCTGAATCTGCCGGCAGATTCAGGCGTGGGCGGCTCGGCTGCGCCGAAACGTATCCGCCCATCACCACTCGGCGCCAGACCCCATCGTGTACGATGGGGCCGCGAACTCAGGGCGTTGTAACCACTCATGCCCGATGGGCCTGAGTGGTTACAGACGTAGATCGCGGCTTGCAAGCATGTGCTCCTTGCCACGGCGCACAACGAGCATCGGGTGCCCGAGCGCAGGTGTTGGAGAGCGCGGCTGTCGGCTGGTTCGCGCATCGACGCGGCAAGGGCTTGCCGGCCGGGACCAGGATCAGCGCCAGGTGGAGCCACGTTCTGAGGGTGCATTGCCAGCTGCGCGTGGCCCTACGGCTGCGCAGGTCGGCTGTGTGTGCATTCCGGCCAGCGCAGATCGACGACCACCGGACGGTGGTCGGAGAGATCGTTCGCGAGCACCCGGGCGCCCACGCATTCCAGCGGCGCGGACCAGAGGATCCAGTCGATGGTGGTGCCGGTCGCCGGATGGGTGGCGGAGAGGGTTTCGGGGTCCGGGCAGCGGAGGTCCAGGGCTTCGGCGATGCGTGCGACCACACCGGTACCTTCGACCCAGCCGCCGTTGAAGTCGCCCGCGAGCACCAGCGGTCGGGGTGCCGATGCGAGACAAGCGATCAGCTGTTTCAACTGCCGCTCGCGGCGGACGGAGGCGACGAAGTGGAGATGGAGGCTGACGAAGGTGATGGCGCGTGCGCCGTTGAGCTGCACCCGGGCGATGGTCGCGCCCTTGGCCGGAGCGTACCAGCCCGCGGCCCACACCAGCGAGCGCGTATCGCTCAGCGGCATGCGGGAAAGGATCGCGGTGCCGTAGCGCAGGCCGAGGTCGTCGGCGAGCAGGCCGTGGGTGGATTGCCACGGTGGATCGGCGCGGCGGAGGTGCTCGAGCTGATCGAGGCCCCCGCTCCACCAGCTCGCGGCGTCGACTTCCTGCAGGGCGATCAGGTCCGCCTCTTGCGCAGCGATGGCCGCGCCCATGCGTTGCAGGTTGCGCTCGATGCGTGGGGTGGCTGCGAGCAGCTGGTGGAAGGCACGCCCGCGCCCGTGCGCGATATTCCAGCTCATCACCCGCAGGTGGCAGAGAGCGCGGGATCGCTGCGGGAGGGTGCCGTGGACAGGGAGCGGCTGCTGCGCGGAAGCGGCCATCCATATCGGCAGGCAACCGGCAACGGCGAGTCCACACGCGAGCAGCAGGAGCAGCAAGACGCAGATCCGGCGGCGACGGCGCCTGGCACGCAGCGCGCGGAGCATGGCTGGATCGATTGCGGCGTCCTGCATCCGTCGGCGATCATGTCGGGCGCGGATGGCCGGACCAGCGCCACCTCAGGGTACGGGGCGCTCGGCGGGCGTTTCGCGGTGCAGGCGCAGGGTGAGGCAGCGCAGGCTGCCGCCTCCGGGAAGCAGCGCCTCGGGGTGGAAGGGCACCACTTCGATCCCGCGTCGGCGCAACCGGCGTAGCGTCTCCGGGTTGAGGGCGGTATCGTAGTGCACCAGCAGGCCTGGTTCGATCGGTACGAAACTACAGGCCAGCCGCCGCTGTTCGTCGTTGTCGACATCGATGATCGTGATGCCACGATCGGCCATGTAGCGGATGATGTCGATCGGTCGGCGTTGCGTGCGGGTGATCAGCTCACAGCGTTCGAAGGCGGGCAGGTAGGCGAGCGCGGTGTCCGCCGAGGCCCGGTTGAAGATGGTGTCCGGATGCATGTAGCGCCGGGCCTTGGGAATGGTGACGTGGATGATCGTGCCGAAGAATTCGAGTGAGCGTGGCACGAAATGGGCGATCGAGTCAGCGCGGTGTCGTTCGGTATCGGCGATCAGCAGGGTATCGGGCGAGAGCAGGAGGAAGCCCTCGAAGGCATGACCGGGACCGGTGAACTCGTGGCGGATCGGAACGCCCATATGCGTGAGCGCCTCCTTGACGGCCAGGTGTTCGTCGCGTCGTCCGTCCCAGGCCATGTGCGAGAGGAAGGCGCCATGGCGGCTGATGACCGCGGTGTCGTGGAGGTAGGCCAGATTCGGCCGGCCGTCGAGCAGTTCGCGGTGATGCGTGACATGGTCAGCGAGCCATTCGACCTGCACACCGAGGTCCTCGAGCAGGGCGGCGTACTGTTGGATCTCGGCATCGAAGCGGACGATGTCCGGCAGGCCATCGAACAGCCAGTGGCGGTGGTTGTCGGTGTCGATCACGCTCAGGGCGTCGCCCGGGCGGTGCAGCATCACCCGGGTGAGGCGGCCGAAGCTATCGCAGCCGTAGCGGATCGGATCGCTGGCCGGGGGACTGGCGGGGGATGCGCTGGGCATGGTGGAGGGGCTCATGCGGGCTCCTGGGTGGGCGGGGCGGCGAGGAGCAGCATCTGCCCGCCGCCGCGGGACAGGTGTTCGTGGTGGATGGTCCAGCCGTTGCGGGCAAAACACTGCCGCAGCGAGCTGCGGGTATGTAGATGGGTGAAGTCCATGCTCAGCAACTCGCCGGCGGGCAGCGTGTGTGTCGGGCCATCGGCGAACTGGACCACCTGATCCGATTCGATCTGGATCGACTTGGCGGTACGCAAGGGCTGCTTCGGCTCATCGGCCGGACCGATGAGCGCCAGCTCGAAGGTGCAAGCGGCCGGATCGACACCCCGGTCGACCAGCGGTCCGAGGTTGAAGCGGCGGTTCGCCGGGCTGCTGTAGGCGGCTGCGGTGCGTTCGGTCCAGACGCGGCTGGCCTGTGGCGGTATGATGCGCGCGTCGATCAGCAGGCGGTCCTCTGGCGTCAGATGCGGCTCGAGCAAGGCCAGGAAATCATCGGCGTGATAATTGGAGAAGTGATTGCCGAGCACGCAGATCAGGCGTGGCGCGGGCACGCCCTCGAGAACGGCGCCCAGGTGCTCGCTGCGGCCGAGCACCGGTTGCACACTCAGCGGGAGCTGTGCGACCGCCTCCATCGCCAGATCGAGCATCGACGGGCTGAGGTCCACGGCGATGTAGTGTCTGCAGGCACGGCGCGAGAGTGCCGCGAGCAGGTGTGCCTCCTTGCGTCCGCTACCGGTGCCGACGCTGATCAGGCTGGCGTGCTGGGCGATGCGGGGGGCCAGCTCGCCGACCTGCGCCGCCAGCAGCCGCGTGAGGTCCTCGGCAATGGTGAAGACGCTCGAATCACTGAGCTCGAGCCAGCGCTGCGAGCCCTGCGTTCCGGTGTAGAGCAGCCAGTCGGGCAGATGATGCCGTTCGAGCCAGTGGCGCAGACTCGCTTCGATCCCGTCAGCGAGCAGCTGGTCGAGCACGCGCAGGGGGCGGGTATGCCATTGCTCGGGAAAAGTGTGCATGGTCATGCACACTTTTCCCGAGCAATGGAATTGGGGGCGTAGCGGGGGCGGCCCTGCGCAGCAGGGAGAAGAGCCCCCGCGAACACAGAGCGGCGCAGGCTGCGACCGCTATGATGAGCCCTTGGGCTGCGGGCGGAGCCTGCGCTATGGCTGTGGGTGGCGAGCACGCCTCAATCCTTCCAGCACTGGCGGCAACCCTGGGCCAGTGCGGCGCGCGGAGCGAGGTCGTCGGCCACGCCGACGGCGTAGGCGTAGCCGCGACAGCCGACGCATTGCGCGAGGTGCTCGCAGCCGCGACAGCGGCCCTGGAGGTGGTCGTCGATATGGCGTACGTAGGTGAACAGGGGATCGTGGTAGATCTCCGTCAAGGGCCGTCTGAACACGTTGTGCGGATAGACGCCGTCTTCACGCAGCTCGGGATGCTCGTCGAACTTGGTCGGGGCGCAGGGGCGGACGGCTCCGTCGCGAGCGATGTACATGCTGTAGAACTGCTGCAGGCAGCCGCTCGCGGTCAAGGGCGTGAACGGTAGCCAATCGAAGCCGAACTCCGCACGATCGATGGCCAGGATCCGTAGCTTGTAATCGCGGATCTCCTCTGGTGTCAGGCCGGCACCACTGAGCACCTCCTGGGCGCGGCCGGTCGGCGTGAGCACCTCCATGTTGGGAAAGATGTTGTTGTAGCGACACAGGCGCCAGATCGCCGGTATCTCGTCGACATTGAGCCGGCAGCTGACGAAACTCACGCCCAGCCTGAGACGGTGCGGGTCGTCGGTCGCAGCGAATCCGGCCGACTGGAGATTGTCCAGGCCACGATGGATGCGCGGACCGCTACCGGGAATCCCGGCGAGATAGGACTGTAGCTCCTCGTCGAGCGAGTCGAGCTTGCCCATGACCGATGCGCCGGCGGCATACAGGAAGCGGGCGAGTTCCGGGGTCACGGCCATGGTGTTGGTGAATACGACCGGGCGCATGCCGCCATCGGCGACCCGGCTGACCAGGTCGCGGAAGCGCGGGTGCAGGGTCGGTTCGCCACCACCGATGATGACCACGCTCGCCGCGCCCAGCGCGCGCGCTTGTTCGATCAGCGCAGCGAGGTGATCGAAGTCGACGATCTGGCCCTGCCCTTCATCACTGCTGGCATAGCAGTACCGGCAGCGGAGATTGCACGTGGCGTTGGTTTCCAAGCGCAGCGAGAGCAGGCGTTCGGCGTCGCGCGCGGCGTAGGCCTCTTCCGGGGAGTAGGTGTAGCCATCGAGGATGGGTGGCGGTACGAGGGCGGTGGTCGCGGCGGCATCGATCATCTGTGGTCCGATTCGCTCTGGCGTGAGCTCCGGCGATCGCCGGAGTTGGGAGCGAAGTAGCTTAGGGGGTGGGAAATGCGCTTAACCTGCGTTACCTCTACCACCCTGCGACTTTTCGCTGGCGCGCATGCGTCGCAGTGCGCGCCGGAGAATCGCTTCGACCAGACCGGGCATGGTCCGATAACACCGTGCATTCACCCGCGCCGTGAATGGCATGAAGTGCCGTCGCGGGCGCCCTGTGGCCGCAGCACGTAGGATGGCCCGGGCGACATCCTCGCTCGCCAGCGGCTGGCCGGGGCGCATGGTCCAACCTCGGCCCACATGCGCCGCGCGGTCGAAGAAACCGGTGGCGACGGTGGCCGGCTCGACGGTGCAGACATGGATGCGCGGTGCCTGCTCCATGCGCAGGGCTGTGGCGTAGGCGTCGAGCGC
>CAZTGE010000071.1:0-6720 GCA_964612995.1 uncultured candidatus Brocadiaceae bacterium
TTCCTCTGTCGGCCGGTCGCCCAGCCAGGCCTGGCTGGGCTCCGGACGCTGCGGATGGGCGGCTTCTGGCTATTTGAGGGTCCCGTCAACAATATCAAGGCCCTCACAGGTCCACTGATGGACTCAGGCCGGAGCGCAGGCAGTGGAGCGACCGTCCGACCGAGCGGTGGTTTTCCGCGACAATGGGCCGTAGGCCCGCGGAAAACGCGGCGAAGCCGCGAACCGCGACGCAGGAGCGCGAGGCCCGCAATGCGGGCCGACTCGGGGATCCAACGGGGCAGGGCCCCGTTGATGGGAAGGTCAGCCATGATGACATCGCCCAGGAGTCCCGGGGCGACAGCTCGTGGCGGCCGAGCGGATGCAGGGGTGGGCGCTCAGGCCCCTGGCGCCTCCGGGCAGGCAGCCTCGCGCTGTTCGTGTTCCCCGGCCGGAGCGATCGGATCGTGTTGTGCCCGCCAGCGCCGGGCGAATCCGGCCAGCTCGCCGTCGCAGATCGCAGCGCGTATGCGGGACATGAAGCGGTTGTAGTAGGCGAGGTTGTGGATCGAGAGCAGCACGCCAGCGAGCGGTTCGCCAGCGCGGATGAGATGGCGCAGGTAGCCGCGCGAGAGGCCCGCCGCCGGGCTCGGGGTGTCGGGGTCGAGCGGAGTGCGGTCGGTGGCGTATTGACGCCGTTTGAGGTGCAGCGGTCCATCGTCGGTGTAGGCGATGCCGTGCCGACCCATGCGGGTCGGCAAGACGCAGTCGAACTGGTCGACGCCGCGCTCGACCGCATCGAGCAGATCGCTCGGGGTGCCGACGCCCATGAGGTAACGGGGGCGATCGTTCGGCAGGTGCGGCATGAGCCCATCGAGGATGGCGTTGCGCTGCGAACGTTCCTCCCCGACGGCCAGGCCGCCGATGGCGATGCCCGGCAGGTCGCGCTCGGCAGTCGCCGCGGCGCTCTCGAGTCGCAGATCGGGGAACATCCCGCCCTGGACGATGCCGTAGAGCGCCTGGCTGGTGGCGCCGCCGGGGCCATCGGGTTCGCGCCAGGCGGCGATCGAGCGGTCGAGCCAACGCAGGGTCAGGGCCATGCTGGTCGCGGCGTAGTCGCGCCCGGCGTCGGCGGCGGGGCACTCGTCGAAAGCCATGATGATGTCGGCTCCGAGCAGGCGCTGGATGCGGATGCTCTCCTCGGGGGTGAGCAGCATCGGGGCGCCGTCGAGGTGGGAGCGGAAGCGGACCCCGGTCTCGGAGATCACCCGGTTGCGTGCGAGGCTGAAGACCTGATAGCCGCCCGAGTCGGTCAGCATCGGTCCGGGCCAGCCGCAGAAGGCGTGCAGCCCGCCGAGCTCGTGCACCACCTCCGGCCCCGGCCGTAACGCGAGATGATAGGTGTTGGCCAGCAGCACGCCCTGGCCCACGCCGCGAGCCTGTTCGACCGTCACGCCTTTGAGGGCGCCCAGGGTGCCCACGGCCATGAAACAGGGCGTGGCCACTGAGCCGTGCGGCGTCACCAGCGTCCCGGCCCGGGCCTGGCCGGAACGTGCGGTGGAGATCCAGCGAACGGGGGAGTCTACCACCAGGTCTCCACCGAGGCGCCGAGGTAGAAGAAGGCGAGGATCTCGTCGGCGGTGTAGCCTTCCTGGCCCATGGCGTAGGCGCTGACCTGACTCATGCCAACGCCGTGGCCGAGACCGTAGCTCTCGATGATGAACTTGCCGCCGTCTTCGCCGGCATCGAGCACCTCGCGTGGCGAATCCTGGGACCACAGGGTCGAGGGGATCAGCTCCGGCCCGACGATCTGGCGGAAGCGTTCGGCGGTGAGCACGATCGGTTCGTTGCGGTGCAGGGTGTCGATGATCACCGAGGCGACGCGGTTGCTCGGGTGGCGGTCGACGGCGAGGCGGGTCAGCCACCAGTTCTGGGCGACGCCGGCCTCTCTGAGCGCCCGGCCGATGGCCTTGCGGTCGAGCTCGGTCACCCGATGCCAGTGCGATTCGAGCTTGCCCAGCATCTCCGCGCCGGGGCGGCAGAAGGCGTCCGGTTGTGAGATCATCACGTCCAACTGGGTCAGTGGAGTGCCGTCGAGGGTCCGGGCGTCGGGGTCGAGCTCCTGGATGTTGGCCGTGCGGCTGCCCGAGGAGGCGTGGAAATGGGGCACGAAGGGCGCGCCATGGGCGGTAAGGATCTGCCCGCGGGTGTCGCGTGCGGCCCAGTCGATCAGGCGGTCGCCGGAACCGATGCCGTGATAGGCCGGGTCGGGCTGGGCATCGCTGAGGTGATAGACCAGCAGCCCGTCGAGCCGGCGCCGCGGCCGGCGGCCGCGGGTGTAGGCGTAGCCGCGGGCGACGATCGCCTGGGCGCGTAGCGCGGCGCGGGGATAGGCCCCGCCCATCTCGCTCTGCAGCACGCTGGCGACGTAGGCCTCGATCGGCAGGGCGTTGACGGCGTAGAGCCAGCCCCCGCGCTCCACCACTATCGCGAGGTTGCCCCGATAGGCACGTTCGCCGAGAGCGAACACGGCGAGCTGGTTGGCGGCCTCGAAACTGGCCAGGGGCGCCGGCCGCGGGCCATCGCTGCGGCCGTGGTCGACCGGATGCAGATGCAGACGCTGCGACTGGCCGGCGTTGCCCGTCCACTCACCGCTGCCGGAGGGCCCGCTGGCGTGGATGATCATCTGACCGGCCGGTTCGGGGGTGAGCCGGAGCACGGTGCCCGGCGGGAACTCGCGCTGCAGTCCGCCGACGTCGTCGGGCGTGACCAGGGAACAGGCCTGCAGCAGGCGGATCTCGAGCTCGCGATGGCGTGGGCGAGCATGCTGATGGTCCAGCAGCAGGACCCGTACGCCGGGGTCCTGCCCATCGCCGCGGGCGCTCTGGGCCAGGAAGCGCGGCCCGCGTTCGGCGAGCAGGCTCGCGACGATGCTGTAGAGGAAGAAGCCGAGCAGGGCGATCAGCAATCCGCTGCGCAGAAGCTTGAGCCAGATCGGGCCGTACATGTCAGCAGGCTAGCTCTGCGACCGTCAGGGGGAAGGCCCGCGAGCGCAGTCCCGGCGATTTGCGAATTGTGCCGCGAGCCGGGGCGCGTACCCCATGCAGGCCATGCGCCTGCTGTTTCTCGGGACCTCGTCGGGCACCCCCACCCGCGAGCGCAACGTCGCGGGGGCGGTGTTGCGGTTCGCTGACGGTTCGGCCTGGGTCTTCGACTGTGGCGAGGGCACCCAGCACCGCCTGTTGGCCACCGACGTCCGCCCCGGGCGCATCGGTCGTATCCTGATCACCCACCTGCACGGGGACCACTGCTTCGGCCTGCCGGGGCTGCTGGCGAGCATCACCGTCCACGATCGCGGCAGCGCGCCGGTGGAGGTCATCGGTCCGCGCGGTCTGGAGCGGTGGTGGCAGGTCACCCGACAGGTCACCGGCCAGGGGCTCAGCTTCCCCCTGCATTTCACCGCGCTCGACGCCGCCGCCGAGCTCGGTGAGCGTGCCGGCCACCGTCTGACCGCCGTGGCGCTCGATCACCGCTGTCCCAGCTACGGCTACATCGTGCGTGAACCCGATCGCCGGGGTCGCTTCGACCCGGCCCGCGCGGCGGCGCTGGGAGTTGTGCCGGGTCCCGATTTCGGCCGGCTGGCTGCAGGCGAGACGGTATGCACCGCAAACGGCGCGAAGGTCGCGCCGGAGGCCGTGCTCGGTCCGACCCGGCCCGGGCGCTCGATCGCCATCTTCGGCGATGCCTACCGGCCCGCCGCGTCGTCGGCGGCGGTGGCCGCGGCCCTGGGCTGCGATCTGGCGGTGATGGAATGCACCTACGCCGCCGAGCGCCAGGCGCATGCGCGCAAGTGGCGGCACAGCACCACCGCGATGGTCGCCGAGTTCCTTGCCGCGACCGGCATCCCGCGCGTGATCCTGACCCATTTCAGCAGCCGGTATACGGTCGGCGACGCGGTGGTCGGCGTCGATGATCTGGTGCGCGAGGTGGAGGCCGGTTGCCCAGGCGCCGAGGTCATGGCCGCCCATGACGGCTGGGAATTCAATCTGGCCGGATCATGATCTCGATACACGGAACTGCTCGCCGCCGCTTGTCAGGCTGGTGGTGACTCCTACCGTTTGCTCGAGCCCGTGATCGCCCGGCGGCAGCACCGCTGCTGCGCTGGGCGCATGTGAGGAGAGCCCTGTGAGCGCAGATACGACCGTGACCATGATCGACCTGCCCCAGGATTACCGCGCCCGTCAGGCGGAATACGACGCCGCGACCCGGGCGGTGATCGAGAGCGGACGGTTCATTTTCGGCGCGCAGGTGGCCGAACTCGAGGCGCAGCTCGCCGCCGACGTCGGGGTCGAGCACTGCGTCAGTTGCGGCAACGGTACCGACGCGATGCTGCTCGCGCTTCAGGCCCTGGGCGTGGGGCGTGACGACGAGGTCATCACCACGCCCTTCACCTTCTATGCCACCGCCGAGGTCATCCTCGCGCTCGGCGCGGTGCCGGTGTTCGTCGACATCGATCCCGAGACCTACAACCTCGACCCGGCGCAGGTCGCGGCGGCCTGCACCCCGCGCACCCGCGCGATCCTCGCCGTGAGCCTTTACGGACAGCTGCCCGATATCGCCGCCCTCGAGGCGATCGCCAGCGAGCACGACATCCCGCTGATCGAGGATGCGGCCCAGAGCTACGGCGCCACCGGCCCGTCCGGGCGCAGCTGCGGCGTCGGCCGGGTGGGCACCACCAGCTTCTTCCCGACCAAGCCGCTCGGCGGTTGGGGCGATGGCGGGGCTCTGTTCACCGACGATGCCCAGCTCGCCGAGACCTGCCGCAAGCTGCGGCACCACGGTGACGCCGGCCGTTACCAGCACGAGCTGGTCGGCTGGAACAGCCGACTGGATACGCTCCAGGCCGCGGTGTTGCAGGTCAAGCTGGCGCACTTCCCGGAGGATCTCGCCGCGCGGCAGCAGGCGGCGGCACGCTACAGCGAGGCGCTGGCCGATGTCTGCGCCGTGCCCGTGGTCCGCCCCGGAAACACGTCGGCCTGGGCCCAGTACACCGTGCGCCTGTCGCAGCGCGATGCGGTGGTGGAGCGCCTGCGCCAGGCGGGGATCCCGGTCGGGATCCACTACCCGATGCCGATCTACCGCCAGCCGGCCTTCGTCGAGCGCGGCTATGGCGAGCTGTCGTTGCCCGAGGCGGAACGCGCCGGGCGCGAGGTCGCCTGCCTGCCGATCCACCCCCTGATCACCCCCACAATGCAGGAGCGGGTGGTCGCCGTCCTACGCGACGCGATCGCCGACGCGTCCTGAATCCGATCCGAGGAGCACACATGGCAAGCGACGTACGCATCGGTCTGATCGGTGGCGGTTACTGGGGCAAGAACCTCGCGCGTAATTTCGCCGAACTCGGCGTGTTGGCCGCGATCTGCGACGCAGATAGCGACAGCTTGGGCAAATACGCCGACCTCTACCCGGATGTGGAGCTGAGCCCGTCCTGGAGCGATGTGATCGACATGCCCCAGGTCAACGCGGTCGCCATCGCCACCCCGCCGGATACGCACTATCAGATGGCCGAAGCCGCCTTCGCGGCCGGCAAGGACGTCTTCGTCGAGAAGCCGATCTGCCACCAACGCGAAGAGGCGCGCGCGCTCAACGCCAAGGCCGCGGCCGCGGGGTCTGTGCTGATGACCGGCCATCTGCTGCAGTACCACGCGGTGTTGGCCGAGATGCGGCGTTTGGTCCAGGCCGGCGATCTCGGCCGGGTGCGGCATGTCGAGGCGCGCCGGCTGAATATCGGCAAGATCTACACCGAGCGCAACGTGATGTGGAATTTCGCGCCCCACGACGTCTCGCTGGCGCTGGCGATGTTCGGCGACGCGCTGCCGGAGGCGGTCAGCTGCGAAGGGCACAACCTGCTCGCCGAAGACATCTGCGACATGGCCACCTTGACCCTGCGCTACGCCGATGGAGCCACGGCCCAGGTCCAGGTGAGCTGGATCAGCCCGATCAAGGAGGCGCGGCTGCTGGTCTACGGCACCGAAGCCAGTGCGGTCTTCGACGACGTCAAGCCCTGGGAACAGAAGCTGCAGTGGTTCGACGGCTACACCGGGGTCATCGACGGCCGTCAGGCCCGGGGCCGGCTCTCCGAGCCGCGTTTCATCCCGGTCGATCCCGGCGAACCGCTGCGCGACGAGTGCGCGCACTTCGTCGCCTGCTGCCGC
Organism: uncultured candidatus Brocadiaceae bacterium; assembly: GCA_964612995.1. Taxonomy (GTDB): domain Bacteria; phylum Planctomycetota; class UBA11346; order UBA11346; family UBA11346; genus SLQH01. The sequence goes on from CAZTGE010000071.1 coordinate 6,192, forward strand.
GAGCGCAGCGAGCCGCTGACCAGCGGCCGCGAGGCCGAACGGGTGATCGCGGTGCTCGAGGCGGCCCAGGCCTCGATGGAGGACAAGGGGCGTTACCAGTCGGTCAACGGCTGAGGCGCCTCCTGAGTACCTCGCTGATTGGCGTGGGCGGCGAGGAGCGAGCGGCGAGACACGCGCCGATGCAGTTGTCCTCGCAATTCGCCATCCGGCTCAAGGGATCCTTGAGCGCCTTCATGAACCAGCTCACCGTGCCCAGGCGCGCACGCCAGCGTGCGATGAATGCCGCATCACCGGTCAGCCGGTCCAGCTCCGCCGCCATCGGCCGCTGCCGCACGTCGGGATCCGGCGCCGGGTCGGCTGGATCGATGTCGTAGCGCACGCACCACCAGGCCAGCGCCACCTCCGCATCCGACCACCCCGCCACAGCCTCCGGCATCGGCCGAAACTGCATGGATGTCATTTGGTTTCTCGCCGCTCGCCGCTCGCCGCTCGCCGCTCGCCGCTCGCCGCTCGCCGCTCGCCGCTCGCC
>CAZTGE010000071.1:6820-20573 GCA_964612995.1 uncultured candidatus Brocadiaceae bacterium
GCTCGCTTCTCGCCTCTCGCCGCCCACGCGAATCATCGAGGAACCCTCGGTTCTTTCTGGGTTCTATTCCCGTTGCGAGCGTATCCGCTGTACGCGCTGCTTGTCGTTCATGCAGCTGAGGATCATCACCAGAATGCCGGTGGGGATGGCCGCGAGCATCGGCGTGATGAGGAATATCCCGTTGGCCCAGAGGCCCAGACACGCGCTGATATAGAGGCCCAGCGAGAGGTAGCGGCCCGACCCCATCTGCTTGCCGTAGCGCCAGAACACGCCGGCGAGGGCGACGAATACGATCAGTTCCAGCATGGTGCGAAACCTCCAGGATGCATGGTCGGGGTGCGCCAGGGCGCAACCGGCCGTGCCGGAGAGCCGATGACTCGCTGGCGGCGAGCCGACGCGCAGGCGAGCGAGAGCTGATGGGCCGGCTGCCCGGTGGCCGAGTGCTGGCGCAGTTCGAGCTGCTCTGCCGGGGTCGGGGTCGGCGTCGGATCCATCAGGCGCTGGAGGCTGCGCAGCGGCGCTGGCGACGCGCCGAGGGCCAGCAGCAGCAGGGCGGCGAGCAGGCCGACGCCGAGCACGGTTCCGGCGAGGCTGAAGCCTGCGCTGCGTTCGCTCGCGCCGCCCATCGCCCGGCCGACCGTGCCGATCAGCACGTGGACCAGGAGCCAGCTTCCGGACAGGATCGCGAGCAGGATGGCAGGGGGGACGTCCAGCGCTGCGGCGCCCGGCTCCTGGCGCAGGTGGTAGATCAGCAGCGGCAGGCCCAGCCCCAGCAGCGGCGCGATGGCCACCGTCACCGCAGCGTACCGGCGCAGGACCAGGGCCCAGCCCAGGCCGAGTGCGGCGACCACACTTGCCGCGAAGGTGAGATCGGCGGGGAGGCTCGGCGCCATGCCCGGCGGCGGATGCAAGGCGAGCACGATCGTGCCCAGCATGGTCATGCCCGCGCCGAGGATCAGCCCGCCGCCGAAGCCCGAGCGGGGTCGGTCGCCGGGCCGCAGCCCGGCCAGCAGCGCCGAGAGCAGCGCGCTGAGCGCGACCGCCCAGGCCACCGTGATGGTGGTCGCGATCCAGGCCGCGCCGTCGTCGCTCCACGGCCGATTGGACAGCGTCAGCGCGAAGGCGCCGGTGACCACGGCCACCGCGCCCCAGAAGCGGCTGGCGGTGCGCGTGGGGATCGGCTGCGGCAGGTTGCCGGCCTCGGCCAGGGTGTTTTCGCGCACGGCCGCCGGCATCGGTGGGCCCGATGATTGCGCCGTCGGCAGCAGGGCGCCGAGGATGATGTAGGGCACGATCGCCACCGGGAAGGTGAGCAGGCAGATCAGGCGCCACACCGGTGCCGGCATGGTGGTGCGGCGCCCGAGCAGATCGCAGATGCCGAGCCACCAGCCGTCACGGCGCTCCGGGAGCACGGCGTTGAGCGGCCGCGGGCGGTAGATCGGGTCGGGGCAGGGCGGGATCAGCACCACCGCCGCGACATAGCCGATCAGCACTGGTACGAAGCCGGTGACCACGCTGGCCACCACCAGACCGATGCGCACCCACACGGCGTGGATGCCGGTCCACGCGGCGAGTCCGGCGGCGACGCCGCCGAACAGCCCCGCATCGGGCACGCGCAGCAGGCGACGACGGTGATCCGGCGCTGCGGCCGGGCTCGCGCGCTGCGTGCTCGACCGGGTGTCGGGCGCGCGTTCCGGCGGCGGCGGCGGTGCGGCCGTGGGCCGGTGCATCGCGCGCTCTACCGCCACCAGCAGGGCACGCCCGCCGTTCGCGTCGCGCGGACGACGGGCGGGGTCGCGTTCGAGCAGCGCGAGCAGGAAGGCGTTCCAGGCCGGACCGGCCGGGTCATCGCGCAGGGCCTGGGCCGGATCCTCGAAACGCCCCAGCGGCCGATGGCCGGTGAGGCACTCGTAGAGCACCACCCCGAGGCAGTAGAGGTCGGTGCGTGCGTCGACCTGCAGGGGCGACTCCGTCTGCTCCGGAGCCATGTAGGCAACAGTGCCGACGACCATGTCGGTGCGGGTCAGCTGGGTCAGGGTGTGGCCATCGAGGCTGCGTCCGAGACGAGCGATGCCGAAGTCGGCCAGCCGGACCGCGCCGTCGGTGCCGACGATCACGTTCTCCGGCTTGATGTCGCGGTGGATCAGCTCGCGCCGATGCGCGTGTTCGAGCCCGGCGAGCAACTGGCGGGCGATCGCCGCCACCCGTTGCGGCGGCAGGCGCCCCGTGGCCGCGCGGTCGATCTCATGGCGCAGATTGTGGCTGCCGGCCAGGCCCATGACCAGATAGGGACGGCCGTGGGTCTCGCCCTGGTCGATCACCGGCACGATCGCCGGGTGGTCGAGCTGGATCAGCGCTTCGGCTTCGCGCAGGAAGCGCCGGCGCAGGTCGTCGTCATCGGCGAGATGGGCGTGCAGGATCTTGACCGCCACCGGTCGGCCGAGGCGTTCCTGGCGCGCGGCCCAGACCGTGCTCATGCCGCCGGAACCGATCAGCTCCTCGAGCAGGTAGCCATCGCAGCGCTGACCCGGCGTCGGTTGCCAGCTGCCCGGTTGTTGAGCGGGGTCGGCCTGGCCACCGGCACGCGTGTCCGCCTGGCGCGGGTCGAAACGCACGCCGCAGGCGCTGCAGCGCAGGGCGCCGTCGGCCTGTTCGACGACGGCGCCGGATCCGCAGTGGGGGCAGGTGTCGGTCACGACCACGATCATCGCTCCTCGGGCCTGGGGGGAAGGGCCGGGGCCGTGCGGCCCCGGCAGGGAGTTCAGCGGGAGCCCATGCTCAGGGCGTCGTCCGCGGTCGGCGGTTCGGTCGCGAGGGCCCGATCGAGCGTGCCGAGGACGTCGGTCTCGCCTTGACGCAGGAAGTCGAGCCGGCGGTCGCTGTCGACCTGCTCGAAGGAGCGGTCGAGCACGCGTCCCTGGACCTCGAGCTCGCGCTCGACCCGGGTGAAGGCCTGTTCCACCTCGTTGAAGGCGCCGGCGTCGATCGCTTCCGGCAGGTCGTCGAGGGTGGTGGCCAGCTCCTTGCGCACGGCCACGGTTTCGGCCTGGGCCTGGAGGTTGGCCAGTCGCAGGCTGTAGGTCTCGCGCTGATCGCGCGCCCGGGCGATCTGGGTTTCGGCGGTGGACAGCGCGTCCTCGAGCGCCGCCATGGTCTCGTGCTTGGCGGTCAGGATCGCCCGGCTGCGGGTCAGCGCTTCGGCCTTGGCCTGGGCCTCGCGCACGACCTCGGCGCGGGGGTACTCCTCGCCGCCGATGGTGTAGGTGGCGCGGTCCTCGGCGAGGATCTCACGCGCAGCAGCGACCTCGGCATGCAGGCGTTCCACCCGTTCGGCGCAGCGGCCGACCTCCTCCTGGAGGTATTCCAGGTCCACGCGCTGTTCGATCAGCCGGGCTTCCTGCTCGGCGACCACCGCGTCGAGGTCGTCGACCATCGTGCGGATGCGTTCGATCTCGAAACCGTTGGGCACCGAGTCGTGCATGGCATTGCCGGCCAGTCGGGCGCTGGTGCGCACGTAGGAGGAGAGCGGTCCCCAGGCCGCGGCGATGGCCAGGACCACCCCGGCGGCTGCGGTGATGGCGAGGGATTTCTTGATGATGCCCATGATGTTTCCTTTCGTGGAGCGTTGGTTGTCAGTCGATCGGGTGGGAATCGCGCCGCGGCGCGGTGAAGGAGAGGCGACCGTCGCCAGGATCCGGACGCAGGCTGTGGCGGCTGCGCTCGAGCGCTTCGAGCTGTCGCCGGCGTTGATGCAGCAGTTGTTCGAGTTCCCGGCGTTCGTCGATGAACTGCCGTTGGAGCGTGCGGCTGTGCTCGAGCGCATCGTAGTAGGTCCACAGCTGCTCTTCCTGGCGGTAGAGCTCCTCGAGCAGATCCAGGGTCCGGTAGGCCTCGTCCGCGAGATCGGCCTGAGCCAGCGAGCCGGAGCCTTCGGAGTGCCAGCGCAGCTGCTCGCGATCGATCGCCTCGATGCGGGCACGCAGACCGGCCAGGGCTGCGGATTCCTGCCGACGTTCCATCAAGGCCAGGGCTCCGAGGGTGGAGACGGCGATGATGGCGCAGGCGGCGATCAGGGCGAACAGTGGGCGGAGCATGGCAGCTGAACGTGAGCGCTGCGCGTGCCCAAGTACGGCTGGGGCCCAAGCGACTGTCGGATAAGGCCTTGCGTTTTCAACGCTTCGTGGCGCCGCGCGCGCTGGCAAGTTCCTTTACGGTCGCTCCGGCGTGGCCGGCAAGGAAGTTGACGCCCAGCCGGCCACGGCCAGGCCGCTGGAGGGCCACGGCGAGCGTGCATGTCGCAGTGCGCTCGCGGCCATGGCCGTGCGTGGACCCCTGCGTTGCACGGCATAGCATGGGAGCGATGCGGTCGACCATCCTGCGTCTCGAGCGGCGGATCCAGGAGCAGCACCAGAACGCGCTGGTCGCGGCCGAGGATGCCTACAGCGAGTTGGCTGCGGCCTGCATCCAGGCTGCGCGCGAGACCGGGTATCTCGGCGGCGATCCGCTCGGCGCGTTGGCTCATCTCGGCGCCCCGCGGACCGACGCGGCCGGGCTCGGGCCGGCGGTCGTCGACCTGTGGCGGACCTTCTTCGCCTCGTTCCGCGCCGATGAAGCCCAGTTCGAAGCGGCGCAGTTCGAGGAACAGGCCGCAGACCTCAATCGTCGTGTCGAAGAACTGAGCCCCGGCGAGCCGCTCGACCCCGCTTTCATCCGCGCTCTGCTCGACACCCTGCTGGTGTTCTGGGAAGAGCGGACGATGAGCGTCAGCCAGCGCCTCGATCATCTGATCGATGAGCTCAACCAGAACCGCGCCCGGCTCGAGGGCGCGAGCCTCGACGCCGCCCATCAGCAGGACGAGATCGCGCGCGCCACCGGGCTGGTGGCCACCGCCCTGGTCGAACTGGGGGTGGAGGTCGCCACCGATGCCAACCTCAGCCAGTTGCTCTCGCAGCTGGTCAAGCGTTGGCGCGACGAGTTCGCCCGCCTGCGCACGGTGGCCCAAGAGGCCAAGCAGCAGCACCAGGCCTTCATGGCCGCGCTCGAACAGGCGGCCACCGGCGAGCGCCCCGATCCCGAACAGGAGGTCGGGCGGGTCGCCGGCAAGGCGGCGCAGAAGGTGGTGCGCGAGGTGGCCGATCTGGTCCACACCACCCGCCTGCTCGAGAAGGACGCCGCCGCGCTGCAAGCCCGGGTGGCCGAAGCCGAGGCAGAGAACGAGCGCCTGCGCTGCGAGGTCGCCAATCGCGACCGCCTCATTGCCCGCTACGAGCTCGGCGCCTATGTCGGCGACGACGAGGACGAACGTCTCAATCTCTATCGCCGCGCGCTCAAGGCGGTCCAGGCCGGTCGCGATGCCGGCGGTCTGCTCGCGCGCATCCGCGACATGGAACGGGTGATCCAGCTCAGCGCCGAGGAGGAGGAGCAGGCCATGCGCCTGCTCGACACCCGCCTCGACGAAGCGGTCAACCGGCTGCGCGAGCTGCGACGGATCATGCCGCTGGCCGAAGACCCCCGCCGTTTCCGCCCGCGGCTGCTCAAATCCTCGCCCTACCGCCTCAAGACCCTGCGCGGCCTGAGTCAGGCGATGCGTGACGCCGCGCGCGATGTGCTGCAGTACGCCGACCGGGTGCGCTGGGTGCAGGGGGTCCAGGTGCTGGTGCGCGAGTTCGATCGCCTGCGCAAGATCTTCGGCGAGATGGTGCGCCTGGTCGCCGATTGTCGCGAGCGGGTCGGGGGCGCACCGCCGATGTCGCTCTCGATCAGCCTCGATACCTCCGGCGGCATCGCGTCGTTGCCCAAGCTGCTGGCGCTCGACGTGCAGGCGCTCGCTCGCCGCCGGGGCGCGGCCAAGATGGCCCACCATGTCGTACCGTTGTGCGACGAGATCACCGGCTTGTTCCACGATGTACTCGAGCGCGCCACCGGCGAGGCGATCGAGCGTCCGCAACCGCCTGCCCGCGAGAGCGCGACCAAGGCGCTCACCCGTCTGGCCGACGAACTGCTGGCGCTCGACGGGATCATGGCCGGCGTGTTCGCCGAGGCCCAGGCCGCCAGCTGGGAGCTGAGCGACGCCGAGACCGCACTCGCCGATCAGCCGCCGCTGGTCGGGATGGCGCTCGAGGCCGTCGACGGCGGGGCCGACGTTCTGGCGGTGATCGAAGGCGCTCCCCCGACCGCGTTCAACCGTATCCCGCGTGGCAAGCGCCCCGATCCGGGCAAATTACTGTCCTGCGCGCGCGAACGCGTGACCTGGCTCGAAGACGTCGCCGCCTACCGCTTCGAGATCGTGGGCTAGCCCGGATCCCTCATGAGCAACGTCGCGAAAAGTCGTAGCGTGCTGCCAATGCAGGGCTTCGCGATCGAGGCGAACCGGAGCGTAGCAGCGCTACGCGAGGATCCGCCGACCGAGCGAAGTCCTGTAGTGGCGGTGCGATACGGCTTTGCAGCAGCTGTCTCGTGAGGGATGCGGGCTAGCCACGGCGTCAATCGCTGATCGCGCGCGCTGGCGTTTCCCTGGTTGCGTTTGCCCTGTGCGCCTAGCATGTGCCTGTCCGACGCCAGCCCATCGCGGCCCGGCGGACGTGGACCCGTGCCCGAGGAGTCTCGATGAACGTCCTCAAGATCATCCTGCTCGCGGTGATCGCCTTGGCCCTGCTGATTCAGGCCCTGATCGGCTTCAATCAGCCCGAGCGGCAGAAACAGATCTCCGACGCGCTCGACGAGCTCAAGCAGGGCACCGATCGCCTGCGGCGCAGCCTGGACCAGCCTACGCCCGATGCGGACCTGCTCGCCGAACTCGCGGCGCTGCGCGCGGCGATAAAGGCCGACGCCCGCGACCCGGAGCTGGCGGCAGCGCTCGACGACCTGCGCGCGGAGCTGGGCCAGCTGCGCGCCCGTCTCGCTGCCGGCGCGGTGGTCGAACCGCCGGCCCAGGCGCCGGTGGAGGATGAGCCGGACGCTGATGGCCCGGCCGATGACGAGACCGATCCGGCGGCGAGCGACGTGGCGGACCAGGTCGATGACGAGGCCGAACCGCTGCGCGATGGCCTGCCGCGGCTGGAGGCGAACTTCCTGTTGCCACATGCCGAGCCGCAGTTCGATCCGGCCCACGTCGGCGGTACGCTGCGCAGCTTCGGCACCACGCCGCCGGGGCTCAACCCGATCACCGAGAACGCGAGCAACGTCAGCGCTCTGCACGCCACGGTCAACGATCCCCTGTGCGAACGCGATTCGGTCGAACCGGCCCGTTGGCGCAGCATGCTCGCCACCTCATGCGTGATCAGCGACGATTACAAGGTCTACACCTTCACCATCCGCCCGGGGGTGTACTGGCAGGTGCCACGCATCGCCTACGCCGAAGCCGAGCAGTTCGGCTGGCTGCGCGAGCGTCGCGAGCTCACCGCCGCGGACTTCGTCTTCGCGATCGAGATGATCAAGCACCCGGACGTGCAATGCCCTGCGCTCAAGGCCTACTACGAGGACCTGGAAGGGGCCGAGGCGGTCGACGACCACACCCTGCGTCTGGTGTGGAAGGAGAAGATCTACACCTCGCTGGCCTCGAGCATGGGCATGGAGCCGCTGCCGCGCCACGTCTACACCTGCGATCAGGACGGTGAACCGCTGCCGGAGGAGAACATCGGTCTGCAGTTCAACGACCACTGGTTCGACCAGCGCAGGCAGGTGATCGGCGTCGGCCAGTACCAGCTGTGGGATTACGAGCCGGACAAGGAGATCGTGTTCCGGCGGTACGACGAACGCTGGGCCCCCAGCGACCACTTCACCACCGTGACCCAGAACTGCGCCATCCGTGACGATTCGGCGCAGCTGACCAAGTTCAAGAACGGCGAGGTCCACATCCACGGCCTCACCCCGATCCAATACAAGTCGAACATCATCGACGGGCACGAGACCCGCTTCGATCCGGACAACGGCCGCGCCGGCGAACTGGGCTGGGAGCGGGTCGATCGCCTGGCCTATTACTACATCGGCTGGAACATGCGCCGGCCCCTGTTCGCCGACCGGACGGTGCGCCAGGCATTGGCCCACGCCTTTCCCAAACGGCGGATCATCGAGCAGGTGTTCTTCGGCATCGGCGAACCGGCGGTGACCCCCGTCCACCCCCAGACGCCGTATTTCAACGACGCGATCGAGGATTATTCCTACGATACCAACCGCGCGCAGGAACTGCTGTTCGAGGCTGGCTGGAGCGACAGCGACGGCGACGGTCTGCTGGACAAGATGATCGACGGCGAGCGCGAGCAGTTCAGCTTCACCGTCAAGGGCTTCGCCAATTCGCCCGACTGGGATCGGGCGCTGGCGATCTATCAGGCTGAGCTGCGCAAGCTGGGCATCGCGATGGAGACGGTGACCCTGGAGTGGAAGGACCTGGTCCGGGTCTACGAGAGCCGCGATTTCGACGCGATGGTCGGCGGTTGGCGCATGAGCTACGAGGTCGATTTCGAGCAGCTCTGGCATTCGAGGTTCGCCGACGAGCCGCGGTCGTCCAATCACGTCGGATTCAAGGATCCGCGGGCCGACGAACTCGCCGAGCGGCTGCGGCGGACCTTCGACGTCGAGGAGCGCAAGCGCATCGCCCGCGAGTTCCAGGCGATCATCCACGCCGAAGCGCCGTATCTGTTCTTCCGCACCGGCGAGGCCATCTTCACCTGGCAGAACGCAGGCCCGGACAAGGTTCACGGGGTCGTCGAGGCGTTCGACACCCTGCATCCGTTCTTCAGCCGCGACCGCTCCTGGTACTACTTCGGGGAGTAGCGCGGGGTGTGGGCCTATATCATCCGGCGGTTGCTGTGGATGATCCCGACCTTGCTCGGGATCCTGCTGATCAATTTCGCCGTGGTTCGCCTGCGCGCGCCGACCCTGGCCGAGGAGATGCACCAGGGCGCTGCGGGCGAGGCCGCCGGTACGCGCAGCGCCGAAGCCCACCTGAGCAACGTCCGTGATCACCTCGCCAGTTTCCATCTCTCGGGCAACCACCTGCCGGCCCTGGTCAATCTGCGCGGTTTCGCCGACAAGCAGGACGCCCTGGCCCAGCTGCGCGCGCTCGAGCGCGGCGCTGACGAGAAGGAACGGGCCGAGCGCTCACGGCGCGAACTCGACCTCTGGCTCCAGGGCGAGTTCTACGTCGAGCCGCTGGTCGCGATCATCGCCGACGACGCCTTGCGCGAGTTCCACGGCCCGGCCTCCGAGGCCTTGAGCGTGGTCGCCTACGACCCGCCGCTCCCGACCGATCTCCAGCAACTCAGCGAAGCGGAGCGGCGGGCCAAGGAACTGCGCAACGAGGCCTGGCAGCAGGCGGTGATGGCCTACACCAACACCGAGGAGGAGGGCTTTCTCACCACCGAGCCCGCCTGGGCGCGCAAGCGAGCGGCGATTGCCGAGCTGTTCGCGACCAATCGCGAACGCTACGCGCACAGCCTCGGCCGCAGCCTGGGCGCGATGTTCGTCCGCACCGGTTTCGTCGACCTGATGGGCAAGCTGTTCGGGGGCGAGCTGTGGAGCGAGTCGAAGAAGCGACCGGTGTTCGCGCTGATCGCCGAGCGCTGGCAGGTCTCGTTCACCCTGAATTTCCTCTCCATCCTCATCGCCTGGAGCATCGCCGTGCCCCTGGGCATCCGCTCCGCCCGTCGCGCCGGGAGTCTCGGCGATCGCATCACCACCAACACCCTGTTCGTATTGTGGTCGATCCCGTCCTTCTTCCTCGGGACCTTGCTGCTGTTCCATCTGTGCACCGATTCCTCGGCCGGGGTCAAGCTGTTCCCCAGCGGCGGACTCAGTTCCGACGGTGCGCTGTGGTACAACCCGCTACGGCTGCTGGCGGATCTGCTGTGGCACGCCTGCCTCCCGCTGCTGGTGCTGACCTACTCCAGCTTCACCGCGCTCTCGCGCTACATGCGTGGCAACATGCTCGACCAGCTGCATGCCGACTACGTCCGCACCGCCCGGGCCAAGGGCGCGGGCGAGGACCGGATCGTCTACCGTCACGCCCTGCGCAACAGCCTGGTGACGATGATCACCCTCGGTCAGGGGCTGCTCTCGGCGCTCTATGGTGGTTTCCTGTTCGTCGAGATCATCTTCTCGATCAACGGCCTGGGCTTGCTGCTCTATCAGGCCGCGCTCGAAGGCGATGCGCCCTTGGTGATGGGATCGACCATCGTCGGCGTGATCCTGTTCCTGATCAGCATCCTGCTCGCCGACATCATGTACGCGGTGGTCGATCCCCGGATCCGGAGCCGGTATGCCTGAGCCGGCCGATACCGTGGATTCCCGTTCGCCGGTGCGGCGCGCCCTCTCGCGCTTCTGGGCCAGCCGCAGCGCCAAGGTCGGGGTGGTCATCCTCTTCATCTATGTGCTCTTCGGGATCTACGCGCCCTTCCTCGCCAGCGATCTGGCCCTGGTCTGGTGGGGTCCGGAGGGGCCATCGTTCCCTGCATTCTCGGCCCTGTTCAACCGCTTCGTCTATCCCGACCACCACGACTTCGTGTTCAACATGCTCGCGCTGGCCTTCCCGCTGGTACTCGGGCTCGCCCTGATCCTGCGCAAGTGGTGGAATCCCTGGCGCGTGTTGCGCAACGGCATGCTCCTCGCGCTCGGTTTCGGTCTCGCCGGCCTGCTGAGCGCCGACGTGCTGCTGGCCATCGCTTGCGCCGCCGCGATCTGGTGGGGGGGCGCGCTGTCGGCACGCCGGGTGCAGAACATCCGCCGTGCCGGCCTGCTGCGCTGGGGCGCCCTGGCCCTGGCGCTGGTGGTGCTGGGGCTGTCCCGATACGCGGCATTGGAATGGGATGCGCTGTGGCGGGAGCGGGGCGCCCCGAGCGAGACCTACGCCGCGATGCAGCGCAGCCAGCGGCTGCAGCAGGGCGATGTCGCCGAACTGGCCGAACGTGGTGATCGTCTGCTCACCGACGACGGCGAACTGGTACGGGTGCTGTTCCGCACCACCAGGCCGGTCGACGCCCAGGGTCGGCCGATCCTCGATCCCAGCGCGGTTCCGGACCCGGACGGCGCCGGGTCGCCGGCGCGCGCGATCTTCTTCGCGGTGGTGCCCAGGCCCGGTGCCGAACCGCTGTACCTCGCGCCGGAGCAACTGCGGCCCGTGCCCTTGCATCTCACCGTGTTCCCGCCGGTACCGCACCGCTACGACCAGCCCTACGAGGGCTCGGTGCTCGCCGGGCCGGGCGAGATCTGTCCGGCGACGGGCTTCCCCTTCCTGCTCGGCGCCGATGGCACCGGGCGCGACGTCTTCGCCCGGCTCGCCTTCGGCGCGCGCATCAGCCTGACCATCGGCGTGCTCGCCACCTGCCTGTCGATGACCATCGGCGTGATCATCGGCGCGATCAGCGGCTATTTCGGCGGCTGGGTCGACCTGGTGCTGCAGCGGCTGGTCGAGATCATGATGATGTTCCCCCGCTTCCTGCTGGTGCTGGTGATCATCGCGATGGTCGGGCGCAACCTGATGGTGATCATCGTCGTGTTCGCGGTCACCGGCTGGGCCGGCACCTCGCGCCTGGTCCGCGGCGAGTTCCTCGCCCTGAGCGGGCGCGAATTCGTGCTCGCAGCCGAGACCCTCGGCTACTCGCGCACGCGGGTCATGTTCCGGCATATCCTGCCCAACGCCTTGACCCCGCTGATCATCTCCGCCGCCTTCGGCATCGCCGGCACCGTGCTCGGGGAATCCGGCCTGGCCTTCCTCGGCCTGGTCGAGTCGCGCACGCCGAGCTGGGGGCTGATCCTCAGCCAGGCGCGGACGAGCATCCAATATTACCACATCGTCTACGCGCCGGGTGTGGCCATCTTCGGCCTGGTCACCGCGCTCAATCTGATCGGCGACTCCCTGCGCGAGGCGCTCGATCCCAGGGCGGAAGGTCGCGGATGAGCGCATCGGGCGCACCCTTGCTGGCCATTGAGGATCTGGCGGTCGATTTCCATCTGCGCGAGCGGGTCGTCCACGCGGTGCGCGGGGTCAGTTTCGCCATCGGAGCCGGTGAGGTGGTCGCGCTGGTTGGCGAATCCGGCTCGGGCAAGTCGGTCAGCGCGATGTCGGCCATGCGCCTGCTCGACGAACCGCCGGCCCGCTATCCGCAGGGCCGGATCCTGTGGCGGGGCGAGGACGTCCTCCAGGCCGATCCCGCTCGCCTGCGGCGTCTGCGCGGCAACGAGATCGGGATCACCTTCCAGGAGCGATGACCGCGCTCAACCCGGTGTGGACCTGCGGCCGACAGGTCGCCGAAAGCCTCGAGCTGCACACCGAGCTCGACGCCGCCGCCCGTCGCCGGCGGGTGGTCGAGCTGTTCGAAGAGGTGGGCATTCCCGATCCCGAGCAGCGCTGCGACCAGTATCCGCATGAACTCTCCGGCGGCATGCGGCAGCGGGTCTGCATCGCCATGGCCCTGGCCTGCGAGCCCGAGCTGCTGATCGCCGACGAGCCGACCACCGCGCTCGACGTGACGATCCAGGCCCAGATCCTCGACCTGCTGCGCCGTCTGCAGGCCGAGCGGCAGATGGCGGTGCTGTTCATCACCCACGACCTCGGTGTGGTCGCCGACATCGCCGACCGGGTGGTGATCATGTGGCAGGGCCAGAAGCAGGAGGAGGGCCCGGTGGAGCGTATCTTCGCCGACCCGCAGCATCCCTATACCAGGGGCCTGCTCGCCTGCCGGCCCAAGTTGGGCCAACGCCAGCGCCGTCTGCCCACCATCCGCGATTTCCTCGAAAACGCGTAACGCGCCGGGAGCCGAGGCTCACCCAGCGTCGCCCCCTGGTGCTGTTGGCGAGTGGTCGGCGAGCCAATCGAGTACCGGATCGACCCGGCCGATGGCGAGCGAGAAATGGCCGTCGTCGGGTAGGGGATGATACCTCGCGGCGGGAATGACGCGCGCGTACCAGGCACCACAGGCGGGAGCGACGGTGCGATCGCATTGGCCGTGCCAGACCGCGCTCGGCACGCGGACATCAGCCGGGTCGAAGTCCCAGGGGGTGGCGAAAAGGCGGAGGTCCTGCGCCGCGGCCCGCGAGCCACGGGCGAAAGCCCGCGCAGCCACCGCGCGCAGCCGGCGCATGGTGGATGGCTGAGCGATCACCCGGCGATCGACCGCCGGGGCCTGCAGCAGGAGCAGCTGCAGCGCCAGGTCGGCGCGTCGAGCGAAGAACAGCGCCCGGGCCCAGCTCATCGTCAGCGCCGCTGCTGCCGGGCAGCGGCGGGCGAGCTCGAGGCCCCATCGCAGATGGGCTGGCATGGCCCTACGGATCGCCCCACTGGCCGGGCCCAGGCCGGCGACCAGGGCAAGGGCGCAGACCCGATCGGGCTCGCAGGCGGCGATCGCGCAGGCGAGCGGGGCCCCACCGGAGACGCCGAGCACCGCGCAGCGATCGATGTCCAACTGATCGAGCGCACGGCGGTGGAGCCGGGCCATGGCTCGCAGGCCGGACACCGGGCGAAAGGGGGAATCCCCGTACCCCGGACGGTCACAGGCGATCAACTGCAGATCCCGCCGCGCCGCAGCCCCGGCGGCGAAGGCGACCTCCGCGGCACAACTGGGAAACCCATGCACATAGAGCACCGGCCAGCCATCGCTCGCACCGTAGATGTGGGGGCACAGCCTGCGCATTGGAGCTCCAGTCGACAGCCAACAAGCCAGCGTAACCGGCGAGTCCGCAGGGTGCAATCCGGTTAACGCGCCAGTTCGATCACCGAAGAGGTCTCTCACGGAGGCGCGGAGACACGGAGATGGATGAG
>CAZTGE010000072.1:0-20507 GCA_964612995.1 uncultured candidatus Brocadiaceae bacterium
GTTTGAGATTCTTGAGCCACTCATGGTGGCCTTGTGGTTCAAGCTGAGGCCAAGGCTTTCCTCTGCGCACTTTGCGTCTTTGCGAGAGATAGCAGATTGCAGGAATATTTGAGCGGTTACGCGCAAAGAAGGGAAACAACCAATGCCCGATGGGACTGAGTGGTTACATTTGGGTTACCATTGTGCGACCGCAGTCCTAGAGTCGAATCGTGAACGCTTCCGCTACGCCGCGAGTCGGCTTCTCTGTTGCGGCGAACTATGACCGTGCTGCGATACCGCATCTCGCCGCCTATCCAGTGGCCGAGGTCTATGGCAAGCTACCCCGGGATGGCATCGGCGGCGGCCGGCCGCGCTACCTCGCCACGCCCTTGCGTCGGCGCCAGCTGGCCGGCTACTGCGCCGACCTGCGGCGTGCCGGTATCGGGTTCAATTACCTGCTCAACGGGGCCTGCTTCGCCAATCGCGAATGGGGCCGGCGCTGGCAGCGGCGGCTGATGCGCCTGCTCGAGGACCTCGGCGCGATGGGCATCGATCGGGTGACCGTGGCCACGCCCTTCCTGCTCGAGCTGATCAAGCGCCGGTTTCCCGCCTTCCATGTACGGGTGGGCATCTTCGCCCAGATCGACACGCCGCGCCGGGCACGCTTCTGGGCCGATCTCGGCGCAGATGCGCTGACGCTGGAGAGCTTCTCGATCAACCGCGATTTCGTTCGCCTGGCCGCGATCCGCGCGGCGGTCGACTGCGAATTGCAGCTGATCGCCAATCATGTCTGTCTGCCCAACTGTCCGATGCAGAACTACCATCAGAACGGCTTCGCCCACGCCTCGGATGGCTCGCGTGCACTGTTCATCGACTGGTGCTTCCTGCGCTGCAGCCAACGCCGGCTGCACGAGCCGGCCGAGCTGATCAAGGCGGGATGGATCCGCCCCGAAGACATCGACCGCTATGCGGCGATGGGCTTCACCACCTTCAAGTTGCTCGAGCGCGGCATCCCCTCGGCCGCGTTGTTGCGTCGGGTGGCGGCCTATCACCACCGCCGCAGCGGTCCGGATCTCGCCGAGTTGCTCCTGCCCTACGGTTTCGCCGAGCCGCGCCGGCGCGAGATGCTATGGGGTCTGCGTAATTTCTTCCGCCCGCGCCAGGTCGCACCGTCGCGCCTGCGCCCGCTGCTCGCGCTCGCGCGCGACAGCGGCATGCTCGCCGCTTCGCCCTCGCGGCCCGTGCGGATAGACGCCGCGGCGATTCCGCCGGATTTCCTGGATGGATTCCGCGAACGGGAATGCGCCAGCCTGCGCTGCGCCGACTGCGGCTACTGCGCCGGGATCGCGGTGCGCGCAGTGCAGATCGACCCGGATCACCGTCGCCGCGCACTCGCCGCGCACGCCACCGCCGCCGACGATCTGCTCGGCGGGAGCACCTGGGGTGTATAGCCACCGCGCTCGGGGCGAAGAGTATCTCGATCACCCGGATTGCGATCCCGCGCTGGCCGTGGCCAGCTACCGTTTCATGGCCCGGATCAACCGGTGGTGGGGCGGCACCCGGGCAGTGCAGCGCTTCCTCGCTCGCCTGGCGCGGAGGCATCCACCGGGAACGAGCCTGCGCGTGCTCGACATCGGCACCGGTGCGGGGGACATCCCCCGCGCGCTGCTGCGGTGGGCCCGTCGACGCGGGATCGCGCTGCAGATCACCGGCCTGGAGCCAGCCGCCCATGCCGCGGGCCTCGCGCGCCTCCACGCCGCTGGCGAGCCCGGCTTCACCGTGTTGGAGCAGGATGTCTTCGCCCATCGCGGCGCTGCGCCCTACCACGCGGCGATCGCCTCGATGATGGCGCATCACCTCGACGACGCGCAGCTGCGCCGGTTGCTGCGGCACCTGCGTGGGATCGTCACCGGCCCGGTGTTGATCAACGATCTGCACCGGTCGCGCAGCGCCGCCTGGGGCGCGCGGGTGCTGCTGCTCGGCGCGCCGCCGCAGCTGCGCCACGACGCGCTGCTCTCGATCCGTCGCGGCTTTCATCCGCGCGAACTCGCCGGACTCGCCGTCGGCGCACAGGCGGCTGCGGTGCGCGTGCGGCGGGCCTGGTGTCACCGCGTGGTCGCCGAGATCACCTTTCCCGAGGAGACTGCATGGACGCCGTGATCACCGGCCTGGCCACCGCCAATCCGCCCCTGGTGGTCAGCCAGGAGGACACGCTGGCCTTTCTCGAGCAGAACGTCGCGCTCGATGCGGATACCGCCGCGTTCTACGCCCGCCTGTTGCGCGATGGCCACATCCGCCAACGCAACTTCGGCATGCAGGATCTCGGCGACGCGCTCGAAACCGACCCCGATCGCCTCCTGGCGCGTTTTCTGCGTTTCGCGCGCAGCACGGCGCTCGACGCGGCCCGTCGTGCGCTCGACGGCTCCGGGCTCGCCCCGGATCAGGTCCGCGGGCTGGTGGTCAACACCTGTACCGGCTATCTCTGCCCCGGACTGAGCGCCTACATCGCCGAGGATCTCGGCCTCGCGGAGTCGGTGCGCCACCAGGATCTGATGGGCATGGGCTGTGGCGCCGCGCTGCCCAACCTCGCCGCCGCCGCCGGCATGCTGGCCACCGGCGTCGATGGCCCGGTGCTCTGCGTGGCGGTGGAGATCTGCTCGGCCACGATCTGTCTCGGCCCCGAGCGCGAGCTGGTCGTGAGCAACAGTATTTTCGGTGACGGCGCAGCGGCGGCGGTGGTCGAGACGCCGGCGGCGGCCGGCGCACGCGCGTTGCTCGCGCTCTGCGACTTCGGCTCCGGACTGTTCCCGCGCTATCGCGAGGACCTGCGCTACCGCCATGCCAATGGGCGCCTGCGCAACCGTCTCAGCCCGCGGGTGCCGGTGATCGGTGCGCGCAGTGCGCGGACGGTGGCCACCGCGGTGCTCGAGCGTCAGGGGCTGCAGCTGACGGACGTCGACCACTGGGTGGTCCATCCCGGCGGCACGGTGGTGCTCGAGCGGGCGCAGCGTTCGCTGGGCCTGGAGCGGGAGGACCTCGACAGCGCTTACGCAGTGTTCCGCGACCACGGCAACATGTCGTCGCCCTCGGTGCTGTTCGTGCTCCGCCACCTGCTCGACACCCATGCGCCGCCAGCGGGTGCACGCGGGATGCTGCTCGCCTTCGGCGCCGGGTTCTCGGCTTTCGCGCTGTTCGTGCGCTTCGCCGGAGCGGATCAGGTCGGATCCTGACGCGGATCCCCGCCTGGCTCGTCCGTCTGGTCATCCTGACCGCCGACCACCACCCGCAGGCCGCCAGGCGTGCGGATGGTGGTGCGCCTGCGTCCGGCGAAGCCGATGAAGCGCAGCATCGCATGCGGTACCTCGAGCTTGCGCAGCAACAGGACGTCCCAGGTGCTGAGGTGCTGGATCAGGAACAGCGTGCCGACCAGGCCCATCAGCAGCGCCTCGATCAGGGCCAGTGGTTCGTCGGTCGCTCCGAGCGTGCAGCGGCGTACGCCGCGTTGCGCGGCACCGGCCAACAGCCAGGGGGCGAGTACGACCTCGCCGGCGCTGCGCAGGAGTGGCACCGTGCGTCGCACGCGCAGCGGATTCCAGCGCATCTCGAGCTGGGCCCGGGCCCGCTCGGCGATGGTGTGCGTGTTGCGGTCGTCGCAGTACCAGAAGGCGATGACCAGGTTGTATGTGATAAGTATCAGCAGGATGTGGACCGCCAGCAGCAGCGCGCTCGGCTGGGCGTCGAGCACGCGGGCGAATACGAACAGCGCCACGATCGTCGCCGCCGCGCGCAGGATCCAGGTTTCGCCGAAGGTCAGGTGGTAGCGCGCCCATCGGGCCCACAGCAGCTCGGCGAGCTGGGCGAGATGGAGTGCGATCAGCGAGGCGTAGGCGAAGGCGTACATCGGCACGGGGTGTGGGCCGGCGGTGGCCGCGGCGCCATTATCGGCGATGAGGCTGCCGGGCAACCACCAGGGGGCTCGCCTTCGGCGCCGAACGGATGTGCGCGCTCTGGCTCAGAGGTCGCGCAACACCGCGCGGCAGGGAGCGCCATCGCCCCCGGCGAGTTTGAGCGGCAGGCAGGCGAGGTCGTAGACGCCTGGGTCCACCTGGCGCAGGTCGAGGCCCTCGAGGATCACGATCCCGGCCCCGAGCAGCAGGCGATGGGTCGGCGCGCCATCGTGCATCCGGCCGATGGAGAGGTAGTCGATACCGATCAGACGGATGCCGGCGGCGATCAGGGACGCGGCAGCCGCGGGAGTGAGGGCGACGAAGTCTTCGGCGAAGCGGTGGCAGGGATCGCTCCAGCGCTCGCTGTTGTCGCTGCGCAGCAGCAGCCGGGTGATGCCGGTCTCGATCGCGGCGCTGGCGAGGTCGTCCGCATCGATCATGCCGCGGCCCCGGCAGTCGAGCACCTGGGCCGGGCCGAGCAGGGCCTCGAGCGGTAACCGATCCACCGTGGTCCCGGGCAGGAAATGAGCCGGGGCGTCGAGGTGGGTGCCGCAATGCGAACCGAGCTGGAGGGTGCTGGTCACGCAGGCGTCGGGATGATCGAGCCCGCCGTGGCGTTCGATCACCACCGGCGGGTCGCCGGGCCAGCCGACGAGGCCGGGCATGACAGGCACGCTGATGTCGTGGATGGCCATCTCGGCGCCTCAGCCGGTGGCGTGGACGGTGACCACCACGCTGCGCTGTGAGCGCGGACCGTCGAATTCGCACAGGAAGATGTTCTGCCAGGTGCTGGTGAGCAGCGCACCATCGGCGACGGGGATGGTCTCGCCCGGGCCGACGATGCCCGCCTTGAGGTGGGCGTCGCCGTTGCCGTCCTGGCGATCGTGGCGCCACACGCCCTGCGGGATCAGCCTGGCCAGCAGATCGACCACGTCCTGCTGCACGCTGTCGTCCCAGTTCTCCTGGATCATGATCCCGGCGGTGGCGCCGCGGACGTAGATGTTGACCAGCCCCTCGGCGATATCGCTGCGTTGCACGACTGCGACCACCCGATCGGTGATGTCGTAGAGGCCCTCGCGCTCTCGGGTCTGGACGGTGATGATCTCGCGCATGGAGTGCGATCCTCGCGCTGCGGCCCGAGAGACAACCGGGGATCGACGACCTGCGCGCGATGACGGGCCGGCTGGACTCCGGTTGACGTTGGGGCAGGTGCGCAGCGGGACCGTCGCCCTGCGTCGGTGGCGGTGGTCGGCCTGGCGTCCTTGGCGGTTGCGGTTGCGCGCCGGGGCGAACAATCCGCCCTCCCATGTCACGCGAGCGCCCCGCACAGTCCGTCCGTCTGAACAAGGCCATCGCCCACGCCGGCATCTGCTCGCGGCGCAAGGCCGACGCCCTGATCAGCCAGGGCCGGGTGCAGGTCAACGATCGGGTCCAGCGCGAGCTGGGGGTGAGCATCACCCCGGGCGTCGATACGCTCGTGGTCGACGGCCAGCCGGTCGACTTCGGTGCCGCCCGCGCGCCCGAGAACACCATCCACCTCGCCCTGCACAAGCCGCCGCAGGTCATGAGCACCATGCACGACCCGCAGCAGCGAGCGACGGTGGTCGACTACCTCAGCGACTCCTTGCGCGCGGCGCGGGTGCTGCCGGTGGGCCGGCTGGACTTCCTGAGCGAAGGCCTGCTGTTGCTGACCAACGATTACGCGCTGATCCACGCTCTGACCCATCCCTCGCGGCACCTGTCCAAGACCTATCTCCTCCACGTGCTCGGCGCGCTCGATGAATCGCAGCTCGCCGCGATGCGCGCGGGCATGACGCTCGAGGACGGCACAGCGGTGGCCGGGGTCAAGGTCGCGATCCAACGCCGCACCCGCCAGGGCGGGATCCTCAAGGTCCTGCTGCATCAGGGCGTCAACCGCCAGCTCCGCCGCATGTGTGCCCAACTCGATCTGCGCGTCCACCGCCTGATCCGCACCAAGCACGGCCCGGTCTCGCTCGGCGATCTCGAGCCGGGCAAGATCCGCCGGCTCAAGTCGAGCGTGTTCCGCAACATCGTCCGCTGAGCGCTCAGCCGCGCAGGCGCTGCGCGACCCAGGCCAGGTTCTCGGCCAGGCGATCGATCGTCGCCAGGCCCTCGGCGTCCTCGGCGACATCGCCCGGGCCCTTGCCGAAGGCGATGCTCCAGTAGCGCGAGCCCGGCACCACCATGTCGTTGATCGTGAACCAGTAGAGCAGCTGGGCGAAGGTGAAGTTCTGCCCCGCCCGCCGGGCCACGGCGATCGGCGCGCCGACCTTGCGGCTGAAGGGGGTGCCGTTACCGCGGGCGACGTAACCGGCGCGATCGAGCAAGGCCATCATCTCGGGTGTGGCCGAACCGAAGTAGACCGGCGAGCCGACCACGATCACGTCGGCCTCCTCCATCGCGCGGTAGAGCGCGAGGAAGTCGTCGTCGTCGATCACGCAGCGGTCCTCGTCGTGCTCGCGGCACCAGCCGCAGCCGGTGCAGCCGGCGATGCGCTTGCCGGCGAGCGACTCGAAGCGGGTGCTGAAGCCCGCGGCCTCGAGGCCGGCGAGGCAGCGCTGGCAGAGCTGGTCGGTGTTGCCGTTGCGACGGGGACTGCCGCTGATGGCTATGGCCTGCATGGGGATCTCCTGGTGGGGCATGGGGTGCTATCCGCTCATTCCTCGGCCGCGGCACCGAGAACGTCCATCTCGCAGCGCTCGAAGGCCTCGATCACCGCCTCGCGTGCGTCGTGTTCGCTGCAGATGCCGTCGAAGATGGCCTCGCGGGCGTAGACCACCTCGAGGTAGAGGTTGAGCAGAGAGAGGTTGTCGTCGGGGTCGTACTCGATCATCCGTCCGAGGCGCAGATGCAGGCCCTCGAGGTCGGTCTGCCCGGCCTTGAAGCGGAACAGGAGGCTGTTGAGCAGTGAGTAGTAGTTCATCGGCACGTAGGGGCCCAGCTCGGCGCCGAGCACGGCCAGCACTCCGCTGCGATCCCGCGCCTGCAGGACCCCGAGCATCCACTGCGGCGGATCCGGTGTCACCTTGACCCGATTGTTGACCCAGTGCTGCAGCTCCCGGACGTGGATCAGTCGGAAGAGCAGGTGATAGTAACGGTCACGGATCTGGGCGTAGACATCCATATGCACGCCGCCGGTCCTGCCCGGCGGGTGCGCATCTTGGCCCCGGCGCGGGGGACAAGCAAGGGGCGGGGTGGCCCGGGCCCCAGGGCGACTCAAAGCTCGCCCCGGGAGCGCCGAGCACCAGCTCGGCATGGCCCTCATTTGCGAGCTTTGAGTCACCCTGGCCCGGGCCCTGTCCGGAGCCCAGTCAGGCCTGCCTGGGCGATCGGCCGATAGCGAGGAAGCCGGCGGCGCCGAAGACGCGAGTGGGCAGCGCATTTCCTGCTGGAAACCTCAGGCTCCCTCCGCCGCGTCGTCTGCGCGCAGCGGCGGCGGTCGCGCCCGCGCGACGACCGCCAGCACCATCAGGGGCAGGGCGGCGGAGGCGAGCAGCCCGGTGCGGAAGCTGGCGAAGCGGGCGAAACCGGCGAGCAAAGCCGGGCCGAGCGCCGAACCCAGGACCATGGCGGTCATGATCGCACCGCCGATGGCGCCCAGGTGCTTGCGCCCGAACAGCGCCGGCGGCGCGACGGTCGACACCGGTCCGAACAAGCCGCCGGCCGCACCGAGGACCACCACCGTCAGCCAATAGCCGACGGGATGGCCGTAGAAGGCCATGGCGGCGAAGCCGCCGGCCTGGAGCAGGGCCATGACCACCAGGATCCGGCGGATGGGGTAGCGGTCACAGGCGATACCGGCGAGGAAGCTGCTCACCGTGCCGACCACCGCCATGGGCAGGAACACCGCCACTGCCTGGGTGCTGTCCAATCCGGACTCGGCGCCGATGGGCTCGATGTGGAAGGCGATCCCGGTGAAGACGGTGGCGTGGCAGCCCAGCAGGAGCGCCACGGCCCAGAAGGCGGCCGTGCGCAGGGCCTCGGCCCGGTTGCGGTCGCTCGCGGCCGCCGGTTGCCGGCGGGAATCGTCGGCTGCTGCGGGACCGCCATCGACCCTCAGGCCGCACTCCTCGGGGTTGTCGCGGAAGAACAGCCAGGCGAGCACGGCCATGCCGCCGCCAACGCCGAGCGCGAGCACGATCCAGGCCCAGCGCCAGCCGACGCCGTCGCGCAGCAGCTTGAGCGTCAGCGGGGCGCTGGAGAAGGCGAAGCCGATGACCACGCCACTGATCGCCGCCGCGCGGCCGCGATGGCGATCGAACCAGCGGCCGAGCATCGTCCGCGCCGAGAGGGTCAACATGCCCTGCCCGGAGAAACGCAGGGCCGCGAACAGGACCGTGGTCACCACCAGCGCGGTCGCGGCCGTACCGGCGATCGAGGCTGCCAGCAGCGCTTCGATGTTGGCGAACAGCAACAGGGTGGCGCCCATGCTCAACGCGGCGAATACCGCGGTGCGCCGGCAGCCCCATCGATCGATCAGCCGGCCGCCGAAGGGCAGCAGCAGGCTGCTGATCGCTGTGCCCACGCCGTAGGTGATGCTCAGCTGCAGGGCATCGAGCCCGGTGGCGCCCGACAGCGGGGCGGTGAACACGCTCACCCCCATGGTCTGTCCCGGAATGCTCGCCGCGGTGCCGATGATCATCATCACCAGGATCCAGTGGCCGTACGGGAACGGGAACCGGCGTGGGGCGAAGGGGACCTCGGGATCGAACAGCCGCTGCAACACGCGCGCCATGCCATCGCTGGCCGGCGGCAGTGCAAGATGGTTGTCAGCCGGGGAGGTCCACCACCAGGTCTTCGCTCGTCGCTCCGGCCTCACCGGCGGCGTTGACCGCAGCGACCCGGTAGGCGTAGCGCCGCCCGGCGGCCACGTCGAGGTCGACGAAACAGGCCACGTTGAGGCTCGGGCGCTCGGCGATGGTCTGCCAGTGTCCGTCAGCCTCGGCGCGCTGGATGCGGTAGTGGAGGAAGTCGGCCTGCGTGGCCGGGGTCCAGGCGAGGAAGACCTGCGGCACGTCGGCGCAGTTGGTCTCCGTCGCGTGGTCGCGCCAGATCGGCGCCGCCAGCGTGACGCTCTGGGCGGGCACCAGCTGCAACAGCGAGACCGCGTGCATCGGCAAGGTGAGCGCATGGGTGGTCTGGCGGTCGACCGTGAGCTTTCGCACCGGTTCGCGCAGCGCCAGTTCGGCGGCCTGACGCAGCGCCGCGATCTGGTCGCGATCGGGGCGCTCGGGCCGGCCCTGGGCACACCAGACGGTGTAGGGCGAGGAGTGCTCGGCGTCGATGCGGTGGTGGATCAGCCGGTATTCGCCGGGCGGAACCAGTTCGCCGAGCGCGAGCTTGAGCGTTCGCGGCGGCAGGTCCTCGTTCATCCCGTCCTCGAAGTGCCAGCACAGCACCGCGGCATCGTTCTCGCTACGAGTGGCCAGGGCGCCGAACTTGACCCCGTGGCCGGCGTCTGTGCAGTGGCTGGGCAGGCGCTGCGCTCGCAGGCGCGCGAGCAGCGGGTAGGCGTTGTACGCGGCCTTGGGCAGCAGGTCGGCGGTGCCGTAATCGCCGAGCGGGGTCAGCTGGGCGCGGTTGCCGGAGAACAGGCTGCGCTCCCACTGCTGGTGGCAGTTGTCGCTGTCGACCACGCTCAGGTTGAGCCCGAGCTGGTCGATCACCCGCTCGCAGTAGGTGGCGATCATCTTGCAGACGAAGCCGGGGAAATAATGGGTGCTGCGGAAGGCCAGGAAACCACGGTGCCGCCAGCCGCAGTTGCCGGCCCAGATGATGTCCGACTCGTCGTTGAAGAACTCGATATCCCTGAACTGCGGGTATTCGTTCAGGATGCCGGCGTAGCGCTCGAGGCTGGCGAACATCACCTCGGTGTTGGGGCAGGCGTCGGTGGGGAAGCCCGCCTTGGCGTGGACGCTGAGGAAATCCACCCGCGTGCCGATGGTGCCGGTGGCATGGTTGACACCCCGGGCGCAGTGGGCGAGGAAGCCCGCGAAGATGGCGTAGCTGGGCTCGTTCTGCATCGTCGCCGGTCCACCGACGCGGTAGCGTGAGTCGACGGCGTGGACCGCCTGCTCCATGTAGTCGTAGAGCGCGTAGAAGCGCTGGGGGTCGTCCCGGAAGGCGCGTACGCCGTCGGGTTCGTTCCACACCTCCCAATACCACTGCGCGACCTCGTCGGCGCCGTAGCGCTCGGTGACGTGTTCGACCAACATGCGGACGCACTGCCCCCAGAGGCGGAAATCGCGTGGCACCCACTGCATGCGGTTGTCTCTGCGCCAGGCGGCGTCGCCGGCCATGATGCAGGAAGGCACGTGGTGGGTCTCGACGATCGGGCGCATGTCGTGGGCGCGCATCTGGTCGTAGACCCGATCGACCAGGGTCCAATCGGCCTGCAGCTCGCCGTCGACGAGCTTGAACACCCGGTCGAAGCCGTCGTGTTCGTCGGCCGGGTTGCCGTAGTCGTTGCCGTCGAGGAAGTGCCGGTCGCCCTCGCCGTGCATGGTCAGGATATTGTGCAGCCGCATATAGCGACAGCCGTTGGCGTAGCCGCCGAGCCAGGTGTACATCCGCTGCGTCGCCGGGGTGTAGGTGTAATCGCTGTTGGCGTAACCGAAGGCCATGTAGAACGGCGCGAGCGGTCTGGGCGTGGCGGTATCGAAGGCGATGCGATGCGTCATGGCCGGGGCTCCCGAGGCTGGCTGCCGGGCCGCGTCACAGCGGCACGAGCGTGAACGCTAGGTCGGCGTCATGCGGTAAGCCATGCCGAAACGGCGTGCAGACATGATCGAAACGCATGCGGTCGCGGTCTGCAGACCGCGGTGGTCAGCGCCGGGCGCGGTAGCGTTGTGCGGCGTGGAGGGCGCCGAGCGTGAAGATCACCGGGTAGAGCCGTTCGAAATACCACAGCTTCTCGAAGTAGAAGCCGATCGGCGCGGGCGGGAACTGCCGGCCCGCGTCGGTGGTCTGCAGCAGCCAGGCGAGGCCGCGGTCGATCGCTGCGGCGTGTTCCGGATCTGCGGTCCCGCACAGGGCCTGGATCGCCAGCGCGGTCTCCTCGACCGAGGGAGCGACGCCCTGGACACCGCCCCAGGAGCCGTCGGGGTTCTGTTGTGCACGCAGCCAGGCGGCGCCGTGGCGCCGCATCCGGGTTGCTGTCGGCGACGTGGCGCAGGATTCGAGGCCGACGAGCACCCGCGCGGTGCCGTAGACCGGGTTGCGGTCGTCCGGTGCCCACTGGTTGCCGAACCACAGCGGGATCCAGGCCCCGTCGCCGCGTTGGCTGCGCGCGAGGTAGGCGAGGGCGCAGGGCAGTGCGGCATCGACGCGGGCCTGCACCGGTGGCGGGAGCGCGCCCGACCAGGCCTGCCAGCCGGCAATGGTGTGGGCGGTGAGGTCGGCCGCGCTGCGGTCGAAGGGCAGCTTGTTCCAGCCGCGGCAGAAGGTCGGAATGCCGCCGTCGCGGTTCTGCAGGTCGAGCAGCCAGACGCAGGCGGCCGCGGCGGCGGTGCGCACGCGCTGGTCGTCGCGCGCGAGATGAGCCAGGGTCAGCAGCACACCGGGGGTGTCATCGGCATCGGCGATGGCACCGGGGCGGTCGCTCCAGCCCCAACCGCCGGGCGCGGCGCCGGTGAAGGGATGGACCGTCGCATGTTGTTGGCTCAAGAGCCAATCGACGATCTGCGTCCGCTCGGCGGGATCGAGCAGCCTGGTGTGATGCTCGCCGACGGCCATCGCATTGACGCTCAGGGTGGTGGTCCAGGTGGCGAGATCGGTGCAGATCGGCCAGGCGCCGTCGTCGCGGACCACTTCCTCGAGGAAGCCGACCACCGCGTTGACGATGGGGTGATCGCGCAGCCCGGTGGCGGCGAGGTTGAGTGCGACGAAGCTCGGCAGCGGCGGGGCTTCGATGAACCCGCCGTTGCTCGGTTGCATCCGGCGGACCAGGTCGAGGGTTGGTCGGCGTAGCGCGTCGCGGATGCGTCGCATCCAGGGGAAGGGCGAGGGCCGGTGGTGATGCCGGCTCTGGCCGATGGCCACCAGCGCGGGAATCGCGTAGCTGACCACCGGCAGCCGCAGCCAGCGGAAGATCCGTTGCGGTAGCGCCGCGAGTTCGAACGGCAGCTGCGGTATCAGCGCGAAGGCCTCGTGGCGGGGACCGAGACGGCCGCAGATGGCGATCAGACTGCAGATGGGCGTGGAGAAGGTGCGGTCGCGGCCGTAGAAGGCGAGGATCTGTTGGACCAGCGCTCGCGGCTCGATGGTTCCAGTGAAACCGCAATGTGTTGCGATCCAGCCCGCAGCTCGATCGGCCGGGCGCAGATAGGCCGGATTGTCGCCCTGCCCGATGCGCGTGGCGACGGCGAAGGCGCCCCAGCACAGCGAGGTGGTGTTGATGTTCGAGCGACTGATGACGGTGTCGCCGTAGCCGCCATCTGCGTTCTGGTGCGCGACGAGCCAGTCGAGCCCGCCACGGATCAGGTCCCGATGGCGATGGGGGTCGATCTCCGCCAACGCGGCACAGGCCACGGCGGTCGCCAGCGCGCTGGAAGAGAGGCGGCCGATCCAGTGGCCAGCGGGGCTGCGTTCGCCCAGCAGACGTTCGCGGGTCGCGGCGATCGCGGGATCGATGTCGGGCGAAGGGGGGGGCATGCGGCCACACTCTTCCGCCGGGCCGTCGGCGCGTCAAGCCAACGCGAGCGCGGATGCCTCCGTGTTCGATTGGCGGTGTCTGTCCCTTGTCTCGCAGCGAGGGGCGTCAGACTGGCACGTGGAGGTGATCGCATGCGGACCTTGTCGCGGATGAATCTGGTCGTGATCCTGTGTCTCGGTGCCGCCACGGCCTTCGCGGCCGATGTCGGCCGCCTTGGCGAATACCGGCTCAAGCCCTGTCTGCTGGTGCAGTCGGATGTCGGCGAAACAGAACGTGAGCGCGAGCGTCACGCCAAGGACATCGCCGAGCACATCGCCGATACCTCGCGGTTCTTCATGTCGGTGTTCAGCCTCGATGCCAACGACTTCGTCGAATACGCCACCAAGCGCGACAGCGAGGACAACCCTTTCGATCCGATCATCTACATCCGCTTCTGGCGCCGCTACGAGGAGTTCCTCAAGTTCTTCCAGGAACGGTACCAGACCGAGACCATCCCCGGCGCCTATTTCGGCATCCTCCGCCCCAAGGATCAATACGGCAATCCCACTGGGCCATGGCGGCGCGAGATAGGCTGCCATACCGAGGGTCTGAGCGAGGAGGCGGTGCTGCGCCACCTCTATCACGAGATGGGCCACCTGTTCATGAAGACCTTCATGATCCACAGCTTCGAGGTGCCCAGCTGGATCGAAGAGGGCACCGCTGAGCTGTTCCAGCTGCGTGACGACAACGGCACCAATCCCGAGATCGCCCGACGCGAGCGCGAGGGCTGGCTGGTCGAGATGGTCCGCACCTCCGCTGGCGAGGCCGGCGCCGCGATCCCCTGGGCCGACTTCACCCAGGTCCGCAACATGGACAACCTCAACTTCACCCATCAGGACCCGCTGCGCAGCAGCGTGCAGTACGCCCAGGCCTGGTCGGTGGCCGAGTTCATGATCGCCAACCGCGCCCGCCAGCGGGCCTACAGCAAATTCCTCCACGGATTGCGCGATCATGGCCGCAAACTCCTGGAGCAGGAATTCCGCTCCGGCAAAAACGGCCGCAAGCTGATCGACACCGTGACCAACCGCCTGTACAAAGAACAGTACGCTGTGTTCGAACGGTTTTACGGCACCAGCCCGCTCAAGGTCGAGCAGATCTGGCGCGACTGGGTGGTCGAGAGCTTCGAGGACAAGGCCGATCGCGATCCCGAACTGCATTACTACCGCGGCGACTGGCATCTGTCCTATCGCGCGCGGTATGCCCGCAGTGACGCGGAGAAGCAACAGATCCAGGCCAAGGCCGAGGCGGCATTCCGCATGGCGCTCGAGGAGGCGCCGGACGAGCCGGAAGGTCACGTCGGGATGGGGCGACTGGCCCTGGCCCGCGGCGATGTCGCGGCCGCCAACGGCCACTTCGCCGACGCGGTCGAGCGCGGCGCGAACTCCTTCGAAGCCAACCTCTACGGCGGCATCGCGCTGCGTCAGTCCGGGCGTTT
The DNA here is from genome assembly GCA_964612995.1 of uncultured candidatus Brocadiaceae bacterium. Lineage (GTDB taxonomy): Bacteria > Planctomycetota > UBA11346 > UBA11346 > UBA11346 > SLQH01. Next base: position 14,075 of record CAZTGE010000072.1, read on the forward strand.
CGATGAGGCGGTGAAGGCCTTGGAACGGGCCTACGAGGTCCGCTCCAGCCACTACGAGGTCAACCTGCATCTCGGTTGGGCGCTGGGCGCGCGCGGCGCAGAGAAGGATGCCGCGGCGGCGCTGATGCACCTGAAACAGGCGCAGGACCTCAAGCCGAGTCAGCGCGCGCTGCCCGGTCTGATCGCCGGTACCATCGCCCTGCGCGAGCGCGATCTCTTCCGCGCCCGCGTCGAGTTGTTGCGGGCGCAGAGCGGCATGCCGCAGGAGGCTCTGGTGACGCTGCTGCTGGCGCTGCACCGCTATCACGAAGGCGACCGCTCTGCCGCCTCCGCCTTGCTCGCCAGCCTGCCGGAGCAGTGGCAGCCGGCGAAGGAGCGGATGGAGCAGCAGATGGAGGCCGGCAAGGTGCTCGAGGCCGGTTTCGCGCCGGACGACGGCAATCCGGGCATCGCCGATATCACCTATCGCGCGACGGTGGAGCCCAGCGAATAGGATCAGCTCCAGCGCCGGCGCCACTCTCGCGGGCTGGCGCCGGTGTGGCGTTTGAACACGGTGGCGAACGCGCTCGCCGAGACGAAGCCGCTGGCCAGCGCGATGCCGAGCAGGTTTTCGTCGCATTCGGGGTCCTGGAGCAACTCCTTCGCCTGTGCGACATGCGCTCGCCAGATCGCTTCCTGCAGGCCGAACCCCAGTCGCGCGCGGACCCGGTGTTCAAGCGTGCGGCGCGAGACTCCGCTCGCCGTGACGAGTTCGGCCACACGTACCGGGCGCTCGGCTGCGGCGCGCAGGAAGCGCCAGGTCCGTTCCAGCACCGGGTCTCCTGCGGCGAAGGCGCCGGTCGAGGCGCGCTGCACCACGCCCCGCGGCGGCAGCCGCAGCGGAGCATCGGGTCTGGCGGCGCCGGCGAGCAGCCGATCGAGCAGTGCGGCCGCCTCCCAGCCCCGCCGCTCACACGCCAGGTCGCAGCTGGAGATCGTCGGGCGGTGCAGACCGCAGCAGAGCACGTCGTTGTTGATGCCGACCACCGCCGCGGCCCCCGGCACCGCCACCCCGGCGCGGGTGAGTGCCTGCAGGCAGTCGCGCGCGAGCAGATCTTCGCTGCAGATGTAGCCCACGGGCTCCTCGCCGGGCGTGGGCGCGAAATCCGCCCGCCACGACTGGACCCGGGCGGCTGCGCCCGCCTGCCGCGCGTGTTCGAGCGCACCGGCCATGCGACGCAGAACGAAGCCGCTCGTGCCGTGTCCGAGGATCACCAGGCGGCGGTAGCCGCGTTCGAGCAGGTGTTCGGCGCAGGAGCGACCGATGGCCGCGTCGTCGCCGAGCACGCTGGGCAGCCGGGGGCGTTCGACCAGCCCGAGGGTGTTGATGCACGGGAACGCCAGCCGTTCGATCCAGGCGCCGCGCCAGCTGCGACGTTCGGTGCACAGTGCGCCGTCACCGTGCCAGCTCCGCAGGGCCCGGCCGGCCGCAGCGCTGGTCAACCGCCGCAGCGTGATCTGCCAGTTTGGGCGGTGACGCTGCATCCAGGCGGCCACGCCGCCGAGCACGACGCGCTCGAGCGGGTCGTGGGGATCGCAGATGACCAGGATCGCTTTTGCGCTCACAGAGAAACAGTTTGCGCCATGGCGCAAGACGCGCCAGTGCTGGGATGCTATCCTGGGCTACAGGAGACGTGACCACTCAGGCCCATCGGGCATGAGTGGTTACAGCGCTCTTTTCCGGGACCCCATCGTACGTGATGGGGTCTGGCGCCGAGTGGTGATGGGCGGATACGTTTCGGCACAGCCGATCCGCCCACGCCTGAATCTGCCGGCAGATCCAGGCGAACCACGACAAAGCCAGAGGGGTAGGTCCTCACGCAGTGAGGACCGTAGGGGCGAAGCCCCTGAGTAGTTGCCAGGAGACATTACCATGCTCGACGCCGCCACCGCCCACCAGCGCGATCACCATTATGACGTCTGCGTTGTCGGCGGCGGGATGTCCGGTCTGTGCGCCGCGCTCGCCGCCGCCCGGCACGGCGCTCGGACCTGCCTGGTCCACGATCGGCCGGTGCTCGGCGGCAACGCCTCCTCCGAGGTGCGGATGCACATCTGTGGCGCCCGCGGCCCCGACCACAAGGAGACCGGGCTGCTCGAGGAGCTCCAGCTGGCCAATCAGGCGCGCAACCCGCTGGCGAACCACTTCGTCTGGGACGCGGTCATGCGCGACGCGGCGATGGTCCAGCCGGGCTTGGACCTGCTGCTCAACTGCACGTGTACCGGGGTCACGGCGACCGGTCCGGCGGAGGCGCGGCAGATCGAGGCGATCAGCTGTTGGCAGCTGACGACCCAGACCTGGCACCGGATCACCGCGACCAGTTTCATCGATTGCTCCGGCGACGGCGTGCTGGCCGTTGACAGCGGCGCGCAGTACATGTGGGGGCGCGAGGCGCGCGGCGCCTGGGACGAGGACATCGAACCGCCGCAGGCCGATACGCGGACCATGGGCAACTCGCTGCTGATCCAGGTGCGCGAAGGCGAGCGCCCGGTGCGATTCACCCCGCCGCCGACGGCCTACCGTTTCGGCCCCGATGATTTCCCCTGCCGGCTCAAGGGTGTGCATGGTCATAATTACTGGTGGATCGAGCTCGGCGGTCTCGCCGACACCATTCGCGACGCAGAGTCGATCGGCGAGGAGCTGCATCGGGCGGTGTGGGGAGTGTGGGACTACATCAAGAACGTCGCGCCCGAGCGCGAAGCGGCGGCGTGCTGGGAGCTGGAGTGGGTCGGCGCCTTGCCGGGCAAGCGCGAGAACCGCCGTTTCTGCGGGTTGCACGTGCTCAACCAGAACGAGGTCACTGCCGGTGGCGACTTCCCGGATATCGTCGCCTACGGCGGCTGGTCGATGGACGATCACCATCCGGCCGGCTTGCTCTACCCCGATCATCCGACCGTGCATCATCCGGCACCCTCGCCCTACGGCATCCCCTATCGCTGCCTGGTCTCGCGCAACGTGCGCAACCTGCTGTTCGCCGGTCGCACCATCTCGGCCAGCCATGCGGCCATGTCGACGACCCGGGTTATGGCCACCTGCGCCCTGCTCGGACAGGCCGCAGGGACCGCGGCGGCGCTCTGCTGTGCGCGCGGCTGCGAGCCCGCGCAGCTGTATCCGACCGGCATCGCCGCGCTCCAGGCGGCCCTGATGGATGACGACGTCTGGCTTCCAGGGCGCGCGCGCGCGACAGACCCGCTGGCCGAGGCGGCGACCTGCAGCGCCCCGGTGCTGTGCAGTGGGCACGATCGGCCGGTGAACGGCGATTCGCAGGCATGGTGCGGCAATGTCGGCAGCCCGGTCACCTTCCGCTGGTCGGCGCCCCAGCCGATCGCAGGGCTGCGCCTGGTCTGCGACAGCGACCTGGGCGACAACAAGCGCATGCCCTTCCGCTATCCCGCCACGCTCGCCGTGCCCGCATGCCTGCTGCGCGATGCCCGTGTCGAGATCGATACCGGCGACGGTGTCTGGCGGGTGGTCGATCGGATCAGCGACAACCACCAGCGCCTGATCCGGCGCGCCATCGCGTGCGAAGCCACCGCCCTGCGCATCGTGCCGGAACGGACCTGGGGTGGTGGCGAGGCGGTCCGGCTGTTTGCGGCCGAGCCGCAGGCCCAGCCCCCGCAGCGGCGGCTACCCGATCCGCAGCGCCCGAGCTGGCGGCAGCGGGTCGCGGCGGTGGATCCGGCCGATCTCGCACCGCCGGCCAATCCGGGGCGCGCTCGCGGTTGATCGCGCCCGGCCTCAGCCGGTCAGGATCCCCAGGCAGAGCAGGCCATACCAGGTGTACTCGGTGTCGACGGCTTTTTCGAAGGCGTGTGGGCGGAAGCCGCCACGTTCGTCCCACAGGGCGTCGAGGAAGCGCAGGCAGGGCTGGCGTACCGGTTCCAGGCGTTCGGGGGTGAAGCTCAGCGCCGTCAGGGCCGTGGCGGTCGAGAGCAGATCGGGCAGCGGGACCAGCGGTGAGGCCATGAACCCGCCGTTGCGATGCAGTCGTTGCAGCAGCCAGTCGGTCAGCGCCGGGTCGACGTCGAGGCCGAGGTGGCGGCGCAGGGTGATCACGCCGGCGGTGACCGCGGTCAGGCCGTATTCCTGCCCGGGCTGGTTGGCGTAGGCGCCATCCTCGCTGCGCGCAGCGTAGAGCGCCTCGATCATCCGCTCGAGTTCGGGCGGCGGCCGGCCGAGGTCCTCGTATACGGCGTAGGCGAGGTAGCAGCCGTAGGCGGAGGCGCGGCTGGCGCTGGCGTCCTCGTTGTAGCCGCCGTCGGAGGCGCGATGCCGTTCCACTGCCGCGATGATGGCGTCGCAGACCCCCGGGGCGCAGCCACCGAGATCGGTCCAGGCGCGGGCGAGGCAAGCGAGGTGGATCAGATCGAGCTTGGCCGGCGTGAAGGACTCGAGGTAGACGCTGGTGCGGAAGGGCGCCGATTCACCGAGGGCGAGCAGCCCTTCGAGGCCGAAAAGGGTGTAGTAGAGATCCTCGCGCTTGCCGCGACCACGAAAGCCGCCGCCACGGCCGAGGCGATCGCGCAGCAGGGCGACGACCGTGGGCCTGGCCTCGCCCAGGGCCGGTCCGGCGGCCTCGAGATGCGCCCGCATGCGTTCGCGCAGGGTCGGTGTGGTGGTCAACGTGAGCGGTCCCCGATCGTCTTCGTTGATTGTCCATCCTCTGCCGGGGTGGGTCGAATCAAGCCGAGTCGCGGGGTGTGCGGGTGCGGTGTCTGCTAACGCGTTTGCTTGACCAGACTTGATAATGCGGGACAACGCCGGCGTGGGCGCGCGTGGTGGCGGTCCGGGAGGTGGAGACATGCACGACGACGATCGCAAGCGGATGGCCCGTCGTGCCCGGATCGGTCAGGTCTACCTCCAGGTCCAGGCCTGGTTCGATCGCGACGCCCTGCGGGCGGTCCTGCGCGCCGACACCGGCCAGACCGAGGACATCGCGCTCGAGTGGCTGGCCAAGGCGGGCAAGCGCTTCCGCCCCTTCCTGGTCGCCTGCATGCACCTCGCCTTGCGCGACGAGCCCGAGGACGCTCCGATCCCGGAGTCGATCCAGCGTCTCGCGGTGGCGGTGGAGTGCATCCACAAGGGCTCGCTGATCTACGACGACATCCAGGATGCCGACGAGCAGCGCTACGGCGAACCGGCGATCCACACGATCCACGGCGTGCCCGTCGCCCTCACCGCGGCGCTGCTGCTGCTCGGCTGGGGCTATCGGCTGATCGGCGAGTGCGACGAATTCTCGCCGACCACCGCGCGGATGCTCCACCTCGCCTACCAGGGCCACTGCGAGCTCTGCCACGGCCAGGGTGGCGAGCTGTGCTGGATGCGCGATCCGCATCCGCTCAGCGCGCAGGAGGTCCTCGACATCTTCCGCTGGAAGACCGCGCCGAGTTTCGACGTGGTCTTCCGCCTGCCGTTGATCTACCATGGCTGTGACGATGCGCTGCATCGCAGCCTGGAGCAGTTCGCCGGCATCGTCGGCGTCGCCTACCAGGTCCAGGACGACCTGCAGGACTTCCACGGTCGTGGCGATGTCGATGACATCGAATCCCACCGCCCGTCGATCGTGCTCGCCTATGCCCACGAACTGGCGACCGGCGCGGCCCGCGAACGCATCGCCACCGCCTGGTGCGGCGCGGGCGGCGAGCCGCCGGAAGCCATCCGTGCGCTGGTGCGCGAGGTCGGTGCGGTCGATCGCGCCCGCGACACCCTCTCCGAGCTCAAAGCCGAGGCCGGCGGCATTCTCGCGGCGATAGACAACGCGGATCTGCGCGACCTGCTGCAGCAGGTGATGGAGACGATCCTCGGGGTGGAGGGCTGAGGGCGTGGCGCGCGGCGCCTCCACTCGCCCGTTCGCCCTGCTCGCTGCGCTGCTGGTGCTGATCGGTTGCGGCGAGGACAAGCTCTACGATCTGTACATCGATCGCGCGCCCGGGGTGCAGGAACACCACGTGATCACCTCGCGCGCCAACCTCGATCGCATCGCTGAAGGCCTGCTGGCCGAGATTCGCGATGGCCGCGTGGTGCTCCGACCGGACGGCCAGACGCCCGCGATCCAGGGAGTGTTCGTCCGCACCGAGAACGAACGCGAGGTGCAGACCGCGGCCGGGACCCACCGGACCGCCACCACCCTGCGCATCGCATCGCCGCGTTTCGTGTTGCACGCCCCCGGCAGCACCGGCGAATGGCCCGTCTCGGCCGACGTCGCCGACGACGATGCCAGCTGGCAGTGCCACGCCGCCGGCAAGCTGGATTACGTGATGTCGTTGATCCTGTCCCGCATCCATACGACCATGGTGGACACCTGCGAGCGGCACGGAGCCCCGGACTCGGATCCATGAGGTTTTGTAACTACTCAGGCCTATTCCTGTGCTCTCATAAACCACAGAGAACACAGAG
>CAZTGE010000073.1:0-20468 GCA_964612995.1 uncultured candidatus Brocadiaceae bacterium
TGGAATAGACCGTCTCAAGCAAACCAGGCCCAAGGTCTTGATGGAGTTCAACTGCACAGTCCACGATCACAGTACCGATATCATTCTCATCCATCTCCGTGTCTCCGCGCCTCCGTGAGAGACCTCTTCGGTGATCGAACAGGCCTGGGAGGATCCTGCAGCCGTGGCCCGGGCCGACGCCTGCGCCCAGGCCCTCGCCGCCCGGGCCGACATCCGCAGCCTGCTGCCGAACATGGCCCACCTGCCGGTGGAATGCTGGACCGGACTGCGCGACCAGAACACCCCCACCGAGTGGGGCTACCTGCTGCCCCGCCTGCTGCGTGCCCACGGCGGCCAGGCCCGGGTCCACGTGACCCCACTCGGCCACGACCTGCGCGCCCCCTACTGCTGCTGGGCGCAGATCCGCACCGAGCTGCTGCAACACCGTCGCGCCGACCCGGCCACCCGCCTGCCCATCCGTCATCGGGTCGCCGCCCTGCGGCATGCCCGCAGCGCCTGGGTCGAAGCCCTGGCCCTCGACGACTACGCCGCCCTGGGCGAGTTCACCGTTCTCGGCGCCACCGTCGGCGAGAACGGCGGACAAGCGATCTACCTCCTCCAGACCCACAACCTCACCGCGCTGCGGATCGATCCGCTCGTCCTCCTTCCCAGGGCTGCGCGTGGCGCGATGAGGGATCCGGGCTAGGATCCAGGCCGGCTCCGCTCATGGCGCCGCTGGCCAAGACGATAGCGCCGCGAGCGACGCAGCAGCGTGAGGATGATGACCAGCATGCCCAGGAGGACGCAGACCTGCTCCCACTGCGTCAAGCCGTCCAAGGGGCCCTGCGACTCGTCAGCTTCCGCGGCCGTCGTGCGCCGCTCCAGCCGCGCGGGCGATCGCCGCTTGAGATGGATCTCCTGCCGGCCGAACAGCACCCCGAGGCGCAACTCACGGACCCGCTCGACCAAGGCCCCGCCAACCGCCTGAGCGCTGACCACCAGATCCGCCGGATCCAGCCGGCCGATCTCACCGCGATCGGCGACCAACACCGCGATGGTCGAGAACTCCGCGCCCGGAGCCGTCGCCGCGATCAGATCACCCGGCTGCACCCGCGGCTCCGGCCCCTGCGCGGCGATGCGCACCGGACGCTCGGCGGCATCGCGATAGACATCTCCGACCGCCGCGCGGAAACCATGGCTGGTGCCGCTGACCGAATCGACCAATCCAGGCAGACCGCGCGCCGGCGGATCGGTCGCCGCGACCCACGGCCACTCGCGACCATCGGCCATGCGCCAGGCCCGGATCACCAGGGTGAGGTGGTCGACCGCCAGGCCGGCCGCCGCCAGCTGCTCGCGCTCGGGCAGCTGCTCCTGCCGCAGCGTCGGCAGACCGACCATCGCCCGGGCATAGGCGCCGGCGTGATCGGCGGCACGCACGAAGATCCGCGCCGGTCCGCTGCGGTAGGCGCCCGGTGCGAGCCCGGCGAGTTCCTGCCCCGGTGCGATGGGAAGCACGGCGCCATCGGCGAGTCGCTGCCATGGGCCCGCGGGCACCGCAGGCGCCCGCTGGTCCTGATGCAGCCAGTGCTGTCGCGCCTCCTCAACACCGTGGAGCCCCCCCCAACACAGCAGCAATATCAGCGTCGCGATGCAGCGCATGCGCGAGCTTGATCGCGTCGCCCGCACGGCGCAACGCCCGTCTGGCTCGTACCGTAGCGCTGCACTCGGCGCCAAGGCCGGGAACACCGGAGCCCACCGAGCAGCGCGCTCGTTGCCGCGTTCGCGACGCGGCAACGAGCGCACAGGTCTGAGCTCCTGCAATGCTTCACCACGGTGAACGCGCGGCAGGGCGCACACTAACTTCGTCCTGTTGCCATCGACCCGCTTGTGAGGAGACGAGATGCTCCATCGCCGAGCGAACCGCAGTCTTCGGCTCGGCATCGCCCTTGGTACGATCTGGTGCTCGATCGCGCCCGCAGCCGAAAACGGCCCCGCCGCTCCAGCGGTATGGCGCTTCGAATTCGACAACGATCTGATCTTCAATACCGACGACCAGCTCAGCGCAGGCTGGTCGATCCAACGGCACAGCCCGGCCGCCGCCGACTGGTCGAGCGTCCACGCTCCGCGCTGGCTCGCCGGCCTCGGCGAGCGCATTCCCGGCCTGAACCGCACCGATCACGTCAAACGGGTGGGCATCGGTATCGGCCAGGTGATCCAGACGCCGGAGGACCTGGAACGCGAAAGCTACATCCCCGACGACGTCCCCTACGCCGCCAGCCTCGGTGTGTTCTTCAGCTGGGCCGCGATCAGCCCGAAGCACATCGCCGGCTGCCAGCTCTACCTCGGCACCATCGGCGAACCCGCGCTGGCAGAAGAAATGCAGCGCACGGTCCACAGCATCTTCTCCGGCGACGACCCGCAGGGCTGGGACAACCAGATCGGCTTCGAACCCGTGGTCAATCTCACCTACGGCAGTTGGTGGCGACTCGCCGATGCCGGTGACAACACCGGCCTGGGGGCCGACGTCGCCAGCGGTGGCTTCGTCAGCGTCGGCAACTTCGCCACCATGCTCGACGCCGTGGCCCAGAGCCGGATCGGCTGGAACCTGCCCCGCGGCTTCGCCCACATCCCCGATCCCGGCGGCTTCGGCGTGGCGGAGGTCCCGCGGATCGGGCCGGCCGAGGACTTCGCTGCCTTCCTCACCCTCGCCTGCCGCGCCCGTGCCATCGCCTACAGCGTGTTCTTCGACGGCAGCCTGTTCGACAGCGACGAGCCCAAGGCGCCCGATCGCGAGCCCGGGACGCTGCAGGCGATCGTCGGCGCACATCTGGTCTACCATACCTACGCCGCCCGTGCCCACCTCGTCTTCAGCACCAGCCCGTTCCACTCCGCGGCCAGCAGCCGCTCGTGGGGCGCGCTCACGCTCGAAACGAGCTTCTGAGCATCATCCCAGGGCAGACTGGTTGTCGCTCTGTCCTCTCGACGCAGACCTGGGTGGGCGAGCACGAACATCACTCCGGTGGGCTGTCGGCCTGTCCGCCCTGCTCCATGGTCGCGCATTCCACAGCACGCAGCAGTTCATCGGGGCTGAAGGGCTTCTGCACGAAGCCCAGCGCACCCTCGGCGAGGATGGCCTGGCTCTGCTCGTTGAGGCTGTAGCCGGAGGCGAGGATCGCGCGGATGGCCGGGTTGATGGCCTTCATGGCGCGGAAGGTGTCGCGGCCGTCGAGGCCGGGCATGATCATGTCGAGGATGACCAGGTCGATCTCCGGCCAATCCTGCCGGTAGCGTTCGACGGCCCGGACCCCGTCCTCGGCGCACGTGACCCTGTGGCCAGCATCGGTGAGCATCTCATCGACCAGGTCCCGCACGAAATCCTCATCGTCGACCACGAGGATGCGCAGCTGCGATCGCATCGCCCTCGGCGGCGTATCGCCGCATTCGGCCTCGACAGGTTGCTCGGCCAGGGGCAGATAGAGGCGGAAGATCGTGCCCAGACCTGATTCGCTGTAGACGGTGATCGCGCCCTGGTGCTGCTTGACGGTGCCGAAGACCGACGCCAGCCCCATGCCGGTCCCCCTGCCCGCCTCCTTGGTGGTGAAGAAGGGCTCGAAGAGGTGGGCCTGCACCTCCTGCGACATGCCGCAGCCAGTATCCTCGACCCCGACGACCAGGTAGCGGCCGGAACTCAGTTCGAAGCCCGGGATGGTGCGGGCTTCGAGCGTGGCGACCGTGGTGGTGAAAGTCATCTCGCCGCCCTCGCTCATCGCATCACGGGCGTTGACGGCCAGATTGAGCAGGGCGTTCTGCAGCAGTGAGGGGTCACCGACGATTCGGGCCAGTTGGGCATCGAAGTGGCGGAGGATGCGGATGCGCTTGTCGATCGAGTGCTGGAGCATCTCGACGGTATCGTTGATGATGCGATGGACATCGACCGGGATGCGCTGGAACTGCCCCTTGCGCGAGAAGGCCAGCAGTTTCTGGGTGAGGTCGGAGCTGCGCCGGGCGGAGGCGATGATCTGCTCGGCGTAGCGTTTGAGATGCTGGTCGTCGAGACGTTTGAGCAGCATGCTGGCGAAGCCGAGCACGCCGGTGAGCTGGTTGTTGAAATCGTGGGCCACGCCCCCGGCCAGCTGGCCGATGGCATCCATCTTCTGGGTGTGGAGGATTTGGGCCTGGAGTTCCTCGTGCTCCTGTTCCGCGCGTTTTCTGGCGGTGATGTCGCGGACCCACTCGACGAAGAGTTTGACCTCGCTGTCGCTGCCGAGGATGGGGATGACCCGCAGGTCGATCCACACCCCATCTGGCAGCTGGACCTCCCGCTGGAAGGGCTCCTTGTTGGCGATCACCTCGCAGGCCTGACAATCGGGGCAGATGGCATCGAGGCCGCGATAGGTGCGGTAACACTTCGTCCAGGTGGCACGGCGCTTCTCGGGCACGGCAGCGAAACCGTTCCAGTTGCTGTAGACGATGTTCATGTCTGTGTCGTGGATCGAGATCATGTCGGGAACCAGCGAGAGCATCTTCTGGAAGCGCTCCTCACTCTCCCGCAACTGCTCCTGTTGCTGGTACTCCTCGGTGACATCGCGGAACACCAGCACGACACCCTGGATCATGGTGCTACCATCGGGTCGGATGGGGGCGGCGCTGTCGGCGATCTGACGCTCTGAGCCATCGCGGGCGATCAGGGCGGTATGGTTGGCCAGGCCGACGATGCGGCCGGTGGCCAGGACCTTGGCCACGGGGTCTTCGCACCGCTGCCTGGTTTCAGCGTTGATGATGTGGAAGACCTCGGTCAGCGGTCGCCCGGCGGCCTCGCTCTGGGGCCAGCCGGTGAGCTGCTCGGCGACAGCGTTCATCATCGACACCCGGCCCGCGGCATCGGTGGCGATGACCGCATCGCCGATCGACTCCAGGGTGATGCGATGATACTCCTCGCTGCGTCGAAGGGCCTCCTCGACCCGTCGGCGGTCGCTGATGTCATGGGCGATGGCTCCCACCGAGCGGACTTCGCCCGCGGCATCGAAGAGGGGGAAGATGGTGGTGATGAAGGTCGCCGGGCCCTCAGGGCCAGCCATGCGATCCTCGACCGTGTGGGCTTCAGCGGCGGTGGCGACCGCGGCGATGCGCTCTCGGAAGAGGGCCGCCATGTCGGCGGGGATGATTTCTTCGAAGGCGCGGCCCGCGAGGGCCTCGGGAGTCGAGTGCAGGAAGGTCGCCAGGGCATCGTTGAGGTGCAGGTAGCGACCGTCGAGGCTGCATTCGGAGATCAGCAGCGGGCTGTGCTGCTGGAAGGAACGCAAGCGGTGCTCGTTCTCGCGCAGGGCTTCGGAGAGCCGCTCCCGACCGGCGAACAGGCCGAGGTGATCGGCCAGAGCCTGGAGCAGGGTGCGTTCTTCGGCCAGGAAGGGCCCTTCGTCGGCCGCTGGTCGGGCCTCGCTGTAGCAGAGATGGATGTCTCCGGCCGGCTCGTCGTCGACCAGGATGAGCTGTTCGATGTGGTCGTGGGGGCAGGTGTCGCAAACATCATCGCACTGACATTGGGAGCGGAACTCGCGGCCGAAGAAGCGGATGCGCACCCGAGCCACGTCGGGAAACTGACAGGCCTCGCCGATGATGTCGACGCAGGCCTGGAGGATGGTCGGGAGATCCTGTCCCTGGGCGACCAGGCGGGCGACGGTGCACAGGCAGGAGAGTTCCTTCATCCGCTCACCGAGGGCCCGTTCGGTCTCGGCCAGACGCACGACCAGGGGCTTGCCACCGCTGCGGTCGAGGATGGTGTCGACCTGACCCGAGCGGATGGCTTCAAGCATGGCCTCGGCGCGCAGGGCGCGAGCCCGCCAATCCTCGCCTTGGCCCGGCGGCTGGGTCACGAGGCGTCCTGGGCCGCAGCGGGGAAGAAGGGGCTCAGGGCCGCGCTATCGCTGAGATTGCCGTAGATCATCGCCTCAGGACCGCCGGGGCCGCGAATCTCCAAAGCCGGGGTGATGAACACCCCGTGCTCCAGGGCGTGCTCGGGTTCCCGCAGAACATCGACGATTTCGATACGGTATGCGCGCTCAGGATGGGCGGCGCAGAGGGCTTGCAGGCGCTCGCGGGCAAGCCGCGAATGGGTGGCGTCGCCGGCAACATAGAGCCGCAACTCCAGGGCCGGCTGCTCGCTGGCGGCATGATCCGGCGCGGCGCTCATTGCCGGTCCTCCGCGGGTTCCCGGTCGAAGATGATGCCGTCATCGGTGATGCGGAAGCGATGCCGACGGTCGGAATGGGCCCGTCCGCGCGATTTGAGCACCAGCAGGCTGCGCTGCATGACCCGGTCGCACTCGCTGTTACGCAGGAGGATCACGGTGTCGATCACCGAGGACAGGTCGACGCCGGTGACCTCGTGATCGTGCTGCTGGTTGGTGGCCAGGTTGGTCAGCACGCTGGTGACGCCGCGGGCCTTGCAGAAGTCGATCAGGCGCAGGAGGTAGTCGAAGGCGGCTTGGGCCGAGCCCATGCGACGGCAGGCGCTGATCGCATCGACCACCACCGCGCCGGGCTCGAGGTCGCGGATCATGGTGAAGGCGCGGATCAGGTGCTCCTCCACCCCGAGCGCCTCCGGCATCACGGAGAGGAAGTGCAGCAGGCCGCCATCGCGATCTGGCCGCAGGTCGAGCCCTGAAGATAGCATGCCGGAGAAGAGAGCCTCTTCCGACTCCTCGAAATCGATGTAGAGCACCCGCTCGCCGCGGGCGCACGTGGCATGCACGAAGGCACAGGCCAGGGTGGTCTTGCCGGTGCCCGAGGTCCCCGAGTAGAGATTGCACGACGAGCGCCGGAAACCGCCGCCGAGAATGTCGTCGAGGGCGGCCACGCCCGATGGGATCTGCTCGCCCAGAGCCCGGTGCCGCAGCGAGGTGGCGGTGACCGGAATGATGTGCAGGCCATCGCGGAAAATCGCGAAGGGATATTCATTGCGGCCGAAGTCGGAGCCACGATATTTGATCACCCGTAGACGGCGGGTGGCGACCTGCTGATCGACCCGCTGATCGAGGGTGATCACGCAATCAGCCATATAGTCGAGGAAATCGTAGCGCAGGGTCTCGCAACCGCGGTGCTTCACGGTCATCAGGGCGGTCAACGCGTGCTGGCGCAGCCAGTCGTGGATGCGCTGCAGTTCGCGGCGTTCGCGCACCGGATCATCGAGCAGGCGCAGGAAGACATCGGGGGCATCGAGCAGGATGCGGCTGGCGCCCAGCTTGTGCACCCGCTGTTCGAGGATGGCCAGGATCCCCGCCAGGTCGAAGGCGCCCGCGATCACCGCTGCGGGATCGATCCGGGCCTCGATCAGGGCCATGCTTCCGGCCGCCTCCAGCGCAGCCAGATCCCAGCCCAGGACGCGGACATTGCGCTTCAGGTGGTCGGTGCGCTCCTCGAAGGAGACGACCACCCCCGGTTCGCCATTGCGCCCGGCCCGGTAGAGGGTTTCCAGGCCGAGCAGGGTCTTGCCGGCGCCTGGGCCGCCGCTGATCACGGTCAGCGCCCCCTTCGGCAAGCCGCCATGCAGGATCTCATCGAGACCGGCCACCCCGGTCGGCATTTTCACAATCGCTGCGCCCGTGTCTGGAACAGTCATGGATCGACACTCCGCGATTGGCAGCCTGAGGATGGATTTCTTCTCGACGCTAGCGATTCATCCCAGCGGCTGCAAGCGAGGAGTATCTGACGATCAGGCCCATTGCACTACACCTGACGCATCAACAGAACCCAGGACACTCAGAAACACCGAAGCGAATCCGGTCCGATCGGTCCGGATCGGTCCGACCCCCCTGGACAGGCTCGTTCTCGCCGCCGAGAAACGTGACAATTTTGTTCAGGCGGACCGGCGATCTCTGTTGCCATGGCGCGATTACCGGACCGGTGGAGCCACTCTGTCCTCTCGACGCCCGATCCCCCTGGACAGGCTCGTTCTCGCCGCCGAGAAACGTGACAATTTTGTTCAGGCGGACCGGCGATCTCTGTTGCCATGGCGCGATTACCGGACCGGTGGAGCCACTCTGTCCTCTCGACGCCCCCTGTGGCACTACGGTCATCCGCCCCGACAGCCGGGGCCCCCTTCTCACGCACGGCGCCACGGCACTCCCCGCCGTGGCGCCAGCCGTTTCGCGAGGCTACTGCGCGCCCTCCGGCACCCCGGTGTCCAAAACGTAGTCCAGCAATTTCGAACGCCGTTCGAACACCGTGTCGTCGCCATCGGTCACGGCACCCGGCCCATCGTCGGGCTCGATATTCCACAGCCACGGACCGTCGCTGGCGCGGATGCGGATGGCGCGATCGACGTTGGCGAGTACCTCGAGCACGTAGTTGCGGTTGCCGGTGCCGTAATCGTTCTCCACCGCGACGGTGAACGGGAAGCTGCCCGTCGCAGCCGGCGTGCCAACGATGGCGCCGTTGTCGGTCACCAGGCTCAGACCGGCGGGCAGCGAGCCGTTGGTCAGTGACCATGTGAAGGGGCCGAAACCGCTGGCGGTGAACCGGGTGCCGTAGGCGCGTCCGCGCATCGCATCCTTCATCTGCTCCGGCGCGGCGATGCCCGGCTGCCCGCCGATGGTGATCTCGGCGACCTCGCTCATCGCGTGGTAGCCCTGACGGCTGGTGTTGGCGTCATAGAGATCGATGACCTGGAAATGGATGATGTGCTTGCCTGGCTCGAGGTCGTCGAAGGTGTATTCGTAGGTGCCCGGCCAGTCCGAGAGCGAGGACCAGGTCTCGTAGCGGCTGCCATCCAGGTACAGGTAGATGCGGTACAGATCGTCGGCGGGATGATCGCACGTGGCCCGAGCGGTGACCGACTCGAACTGCCCGAAGACCTGGCCGTTGGCTGGCGAGACCATGGTGATCACCGGCGCGGTGTCGCGGGTCACCGTGATCGTCACCGTGTTCGACCACGCCCAGGCCCCCTGGTCGTCGTAGGCCTTGGCGCGCAGGCTGTAGTCGCCGGCATCGGCGCTCTGCCACACGAACAGCCAGGGATCGTAGCGGCTGCTGCCGAGCAAGGCCGGCTCGCCGCTCACGTCGTAGAATTCCACGCGGACGATGCTGCCGTCGCTGTCGCTCGGCGTCGCTGTCAACGCGACGCCGGCCCCCGACCAGCTGGTGTGTACGTTCAGATCGCTGATCACTTCGTCGGCCAGGGTGACGCTCGGCGCGGCGTTGGCGCTGTCGTCGACCACCACCGTGCAGGTGGCATCGGTCACCTGGTCGGCGGGGTCGGTGACGCGCATCTGCAGCTGGTAGGTACCGGCGGCATCGAAGCTGACCGTGGTGCGCCAGGCCGTGGCGTCGGCGAAGCTCGCGCTGCCGGGACCGCTGAGCTGGCTCCACTGCGCGCTCAGTTCGCCATCGCCGTTCTCGTCGTTGGCGATGCCCACGAGCGCGAGGTCGTCGCCCACCCGGGCGCGATCGCCGGTGTCGATGCGCGCCACCGGCGGCTGGTCGTCGCGCTGCACGCGCGAGAGCACGAAGGTGATCTCGTTGCGTGGCTGGCTGAGACCGAACTGGTTGACGCCGATACCACAGATGTCGCCGGCTTCGTTGATCGCCACCGCGTCCTGCAGGATGATGTCGCAGTCCTCGGGCGCCACCTCGTTGAGGTCGATGGGGATATCGCCCAGGTGCAGCATCGCCACGCGGGTGTCGCTGCGATAGCCGGAATGGTAGAAGCGCCCCACGCAGCGCCCGTCCGCATCGACGTCCTGCGGGACCACGTCCCACGAATCCTCGGCGGCGATGTTCCAGGGATCGGCGAGCGGCGTGATGGTGGTACCATCGCTGACGAACCCGCGCACGGTGCCGTCGTCCCAGATCAAGACGCCGGTACAGCGCGTGCCGTCGGCACTGCAGCCGCGCAGGTGCAGATGTTCGCTCTCGGGCGGATGCAGCCATTGCACCGACCCGTCGGCCGGGTTGTAGATGTAGCCGCTGTCGTCGTCGTCGCTCTGCACCGCGTTGCCGTAGACCCGGCCGGCATCGTCGATGGCCTCGGCGGTGCTGATGGTGTCCGGGAATATCTCGGTGGCGGAACCAGTGGCGGGGTCGATCAGCCACGCGCGCCTCTCGCCGCTGCCGGAATGATAACAGGCGACCTGCCCGGCGTTGTTGACGCCGGTGATGACGTTGGTGACGTGATCGACCTTCTCGGAGAAATCGGTGACCAAGCCATGCCGGTCGAAGAGCGCCGGACGATCGCCGGCATAGGTGCGCGAGGCGACATCGCCGAAGTCGTTGAGGGCGCCGGGGTAGTAGCCGATGATCAGCGAGCAGTCGACGGCACGGTGCGTGTCGCCCTCGTAGACCAACTCGCCCGGATAGGGCAGGCCGGTGAACACGTCGGCCAGCACGTGGCCGTATGTGTTCATGTCCATGGGGTAGGGGTAGGTCGCGTGGGTCGCCTCGTCGAGGCGCATGGTGCGGATCTCCCATTCGTCGAGCACGAAGTCGATGCCGGCCGCCGGGGCACTCACCGTGGTGCTCGCCGGCGACCAGCCGCGGCGTGTCGCCAGCACCGGCATGGTGCCGGCCGGCACGCGCAGGGTGTAGGTGCCGTCGAGGTCGGTCCAGGTGTCGTGCAATTGATTGTCGCCGTAGGCGCGCACGCGCACCCCCCCAAGGCCGTCGCCGGTGGCGCCATCGGTGACGCGACCGGTCAGACGCGTCGCCTCGACGATGCGCAGCGGCACCGTCAGCGTGCCGTGCTCGACCCCGTCGACGGTGACGCTGATGGCGATATCGACCACCTGTGGCGTCGCGCCGGCGTCGATCGCGAGCAGGATCTCGTCGGTACTCGTCGAGGCGTGCGCGTCGACCTCGCCGAGGTCGAGCAGCGGGTTCTGCACCGTGACCACGCCATCGGCACTGCTGGCGGCCACGCTCACATCGGGCGCGTCGAGGCCGCCGAGGTTCTGCAATTCCAGCGTCAAGCCCACCGTTTCGCCGGCCTCCCACATGTCATCGGAATTGCCGTTGCTGCCATGGGCGGTGTCGTCGTCCAGGACGTGGTCGGCGATGATCACGTAGGACGACGCGGCCCGTGCCACCAGGGTGGCGACGTTGAGACGGCCGCCCGAGGTGGTCGCCGTGGCCATCGCGTCGGTGGCATCGGCGGTGTGCATGAGCAGCAGGCGCATGATCTCGGGGGTCGTTCCCGGATCGGCGGCCTTGGCCAGCACGCAGGCGCCGGCGACGTGCGGCGTGGCCATCGAGGTGCCATTGAGCGGCGCGTATTCGGTCAGCAGGTCGTACTCGGCCATCGCCTCGGTCTCCTCGACCGGCGTGGTGCTGATGATCTTCACGCCCGGCGCACCGAGGTCGACATAGTCGGCGCCCCAGTTCGAGAAGCTGGCGATCGCGTCGTTTCTGTCGGTGGCCGCCACCGTCACCACGTGCGGCAGTTCGATGCAGGCCGGGTAGGTGGTCGGATGGCGGTTGAGATCGGTGTTCGCGTTGCCGGCCGCGACCACGGTGATGATGCCGTGGCTGCCGGCGTCGACGATCTCGTCGTAGACCAGCTGGCTGAAACCGCCGCCCCAGGAATTGGAGGTGATGTCCACCCCGATGGCGTGCGCGTAGGCCAGACACTCGGCGAGGATCGAACCGGTGCTCGACCCCTCCGCCGACAGGCCCTTGATCGCCACCAGCTGCACGTCCCAGGCGACGCCGGCGACGCCGGTGTCGTTGTCGCCCACCGCGCCGATGGTGCCGGCGCAGTGGGTGCCGTGGAAATGATCGTCCATGGGATCGCCGTCGTCGTTGAAGAAGTCGTAGCCGTGCACGTCGTCGACGTAGCCGTTGCCGTCGTTGTCGATGCCGTCATTGGGAATTTCCCCGGGGTTGGTCCAGATGTTGGTCTTCAGGTCCGGGTGCGTGTAATCGATGCCGGTGTCGATCACCGCGGCGAGCACGCTGTCGCTGCCGGTGGTCTGCGCCCAGGCCTCGGGGGCGTCGATGTCGGCGTCAGCGGTGCCGCCGGACTGCCCGGTGTTGTGCAGGCCCCAGAGAGTGTCGAAGTGCTCGTCATCGGGGATCACCGGGTCGGCGACGATGGTGTAGACCACATCCGGCTGCGCCGAGGCGACGGTGGCGGCATCGGCCTGGAAGCGCTCGACCGCGGCGCGCACCTGCGCGGCGCCGCCACGCGCCAGCTCGAGTTCGTAGACGGCGCCGGGCACGCGCAGCTGGCGCACGATGCTGGCGCCGTGACGCTGGGCCAGACGCTCCAACGCCGGCCGTTGGATACCGGGTTGCAGGCGCACCAGCACGCGATCTGCGATGATGGGGTTGCGCACCGTGCGCATGCGACCGGTGTGCGGATCACGCTCCTCGATCTCCTCGACCACCACCGCGCGGTCCCCGACATGCTCAGGGATGCCGGGTGGCAGCGCCGTAGGCGCCGATGGCGCGCCGTGCTGCTGCACGTCCTTTGTCGCGGCCACCGTGGCCACGGACTCGGCCTGCGGGAGGTCGGGGTCGGGCATCGCCGACGCTCCGGCCGTCGCGCCCTGTTGTGCCAGCGGCCGCAAAGGGTCGTGCTGCACCATCCTCGGTCGACAACCATCCGGCCGGGCCGCGATCGATTCGACCACCCCCGGCGCGTGGCATTCAGTGCCCCTGACGGAATCGGACGCCAGTGGCGCAGCCAGGTCCGCTCCAGGCCACAGCAGGATGGCCGCGAGCGCCGCCACGGCGGTGATGGCGCACGAAATGAAAACCGGACGAAGGGACATGACGCGGGCTCCTCGCTGATGCGGTGATACCCTTCCATTGCCGCGGTCGCGCCAGATTACTGCCTTGCTGCTGCCGCGGGGCCCCGTGCGTCATACACGAGGGCGAGCCACGGCGCCATTCCGCAGCCAGATCGCACTGACTACTCAGGGGCTTCGCCCCTACGGTCCTCACTGCGTGAGGACCTACCCCCCTGGCTTTGTCGTGGTTCGCCTGAATCTGCAGGCAGGTTCAGGCGTGGGCGGATCGGCTGCGCCGAAACGTACCCGCCCATCACCACTCGGCGCCAGACCCCATCGCGTACGGTGGGGCCCCGAAAAAGGCCGAGGTAACCACTCATGCCCGTTGGGCCTGAGTGGTTATGGCGGTTGTTGGTGACCGAGTGACCAAGAAGGACTCGAGACTGCAGATAGAGATTTGCCAGACGCGCCTGAACAATGCGTCATGCCTGCAGGATGTCCCGATCCCGCCGCGTTTTCGCCATCACCGCGGAACTGACGCCAGCTCTGTTCATCGCTGGCTGCGATGGATACGCTGGTGTAAGGCCTGGCGCGAAACGCCGAGCAGCCTGGCCGCCTCGGCACGATTGCCATCGGTACGCCGCAGCGCCTCGATCACCAGATCCTCCTGGACCTGGCGCAGACTCGGCAGCTGACGCAGGTCGCGCAGGTAGGCGCCGTCGTCGGTCGTATCGCTCGGACGCAGGCGCACCGAACCGGTGGCCTCGTTGAGCATGTTCTGCAGCAGGGCGGCATCGATCTGGCCGTCACGCGCACGAGCGAGGGCGTCGTGGGCAACGGCCATGAGCTCGCGCACGTTGCCTGGGAAGGAGTAGCGCGCGAGCAGACTCAAAGCCGCGGAATCCACTTTCGGCACCCGGCGCTCGATCGCCTCCGCGGCATCGGCGAGAAAAGAGCGGAACAGAAGCGGGATGTCCGACCCCCGCTCGCGCAAGGGCGGCACGGTCAGGCTGTGGGTCCGCAGCCGATAGTAGAGATCAGCCCGGAACTCTCCACGTGCGCGCAGCTCGCGCAGGTCGCGGTGGGTCGCCGTGACCACCCGCGCCGAACAGGGCTCATTGGCATCGCTGCCCAGGGGCTGGTATTCGTCCTCCTGCAGCAGGCGCAGCAGCTTGATCTGGGACAGCGCGGAGAGATCGCCGATCTCGTCCAGGAACAGCGTGCCATCGGCAGCACGCGCCACCATGCCCTGACGGTCGGTGTTCGCCCCGGTGAAGGCGCCACGCCGGTGCCCGAACAGGGTGTCGGCGAACAGGGCATCGTCGAGACCACCGACATTGACCGCGACGAACGGACCCTCGCGCCCGCTGGAGCGATGCAGCGCGCGCGCCATGAGCTCCTTGCCGGTGCCGGTCTCACCGAGGATCAGCACCGCCTCGTCGGTCGGGGCCACACTCTCGATATAGCGGAAGGCGTGCTCCATCCCGTCGTCGAGGGTGATGATCTCGCAGAAGGCCTCGGGATGGCGCAGCTCAGCCGAAAGCAGCGAATCGCGCAACGCCCGGTTCTCCTGCTGCACGCTGCCCCGGGCGAGGAGCTTGCGCACGGTGAGCACCAGTCGCTCGCTGGCTTCGGCCTTGAGCAGGTAGTCCTCGGCGCCCGCCTGCAGGCAGCGCACCGCCGGTCCCGCCTCGTCGGAGGCGGTGAGCATGCAGACCATGGTGTCGGGATGTGTCGCCTTGATCGTCGCGAGCAGCTCGTCGCCATCGACCTCGGGCAGATGCAGGTCGAGCAGGATCAGCTCGTATTCCGCGGCCGCGAGCCGTTCGAGCACCACCAGCGGATCATCGCAGGTCTCGACCCGTTCGTACCCGGCGACGCGCAGGATCGTCCGCAGGGTGAGCAGCCAGGTGCGGTCGTCGTCGACCACCAGGATCTGCGGCTGACGTCGCAGTGGACCACTGCTGGGGCGAGCGAGGGGAATGACGGCGTCGTGGACGGTCGGGCTGTCTGATTGCATGGAGCACAAACCGGTCGGACGGGACTGTCCTGCTGGATAATACCAGCCCTCGCCGGAACGGACAAGCATCCAGTGACCACCTCGGTACGCCTCCGCACTGCCACCGACCGGAGCCGGCGCGTGACGCGCCCCCAACGCAACGCGCCCAGGAGCAGAGCCCCCGGGCGCGTACTGGCACGCTCGCCTGGTGCGATCAGCGCTTGGAGAACTGGCAGCCGCGACGGGCCTTGCGCAGGCCGTACTTCTTGCGTTCCACCATCCGGCTGTCGCGGGTGAGGAAACCGTGGCTGCGCAGAGACTGCTCGAGCTCGGGCTCGGCCTTGGCGAGCGCCCGGGCGATGCCCAGCATCACCGCGCCGGCCTGGCCGGTCTCACCGCCGCCGTGGACCTTGACCCAGACATCGTAGCGGCCGGCGGCGTCGGTGGCCCGCAACGGTGCCACGGCGTTCTTGAGCCGCCGCTCGACCGGGAAGAAGTTCTCCAGCGGCCGCTTGTTGATCTCAACCTGCCCGCTGCCCGGCGCGATACGCACGCGGGCAACGCTGTTCTTGCGGCGGCCGAGACCCCAGATGTATTCCTTCGCCATAGTCGAATCCACTTCTTCGATCGGGCCACGCGTAGGCGTGGCAGACGTGCAGATGCCAGCCCGACACCACCCGATGTCGGGGCGCAGGAGGATACCTCCCCCGTCGTCAGGTCAAGTGATCCTTGCCCGGGCCTTCACCGGGCAAGCGGCTGGATCCGGCGGCAATCTGACGTAAAGCACTATCGTCAATCCACTTGTGGCACGTCCGGACCCGACCTGGATGGGGCGAGAAAGACCGCTTCCCGCTTGACGCGGAAGGCGGTAGCACCAGAGTGGGAATGCGGAGCAGTGTATGCCGACGTCCCCATTGTTCCTCGGCATCGACATCGATGCCAGCGGCCTGTGCCTGGTTGCACTCGATCAGGCCGGACAGGTCGCGGCACAGCTCCGGCGTGCCTATGGTGGCCGGAGCGAGGACGGCGAACACGATCCGCAGGATTGGTGGCGGGCCCTGCGCACAGGCATCAAGGAGATGCTCCGACGCAGCCGGTGTGCCCCCGACCGCATCCGCTGCGTCGGCATCACCGGTCCGGCCGATGTGCTGGCCCTGCTCGACGAGGGCGGGCACGTCTTGTGCCCGACCCGTTTCACCGCCGACGCCGGGCTCCAGCCTTACGTCGACCAGCTCCACGCCGCCACCGGCGAACGCAACCTCGCCAACCTCGCTGGCGGCTACGCACGGCTCGGCTGCGCCGCCAGCCGCCTGCTCGCGATCCGCAAAACCTCGCCCCGGGTCTGGCACGACCTGCATCTGGTGCTGCCGGCCAAGGACTTCATCCGCTTCCGCTTCAGCGACAATCCCTGCACCGATCCCGCCAGCGCGGGGCGCTCCTGCCTGTTCAATCCCCGCACCCGGGCCTGGTCGAAGCAGATCCTCAGCCGGCTGCAGTTCAACCCGGCCTGGTTCCCCGCACCACGGTCCGGCGACCAGATCGCCGGTCGGGTCAGCGCCGCAGCAGCACAGGAGACCGGCCTGCAGGCGGGCACACCGATCGTTACCGGAGCGAGCCACCGCTGCGCGGCCGCCGTGGCCAGCGGCGTGCTGGCCGATGGCGACACCATGATCGAACTCGGCGGCGCCGGCTGCCTCCTGCGCACCAGCGCCACCTCGGGGCGCCATCCGCAACGGCACCTGCGATCGGGCTGCCACTGCCTCGATGGCGCCTGGACCCTCGAGCAGGACGGTCTCGCCGCCGGCCCGGCGCTGGACTGGTTCGAACAGGAAGTCACGCCGGCCGAGGTCCAGCAGGCCCGGCGTCACCGCCGCCCGGTGCTCGATCATCTCGCCGAACTGGCAGCCGAGAGCTCGCCGGCTGCCGATGGCCTGTTCTTCATCCCACCGGACACCGGCCGTGCCGGCGGCTTCGTTGGCCTGCGCCTGGAGCACCGCCGCTCGCATCTGGTGCGCGCGGTGCTCGAATCCGGCGCGCTGGCCCTGGCCCAGGCCCTGCCGGCATTCCAGGCCTGCAAGGCACCGATCTCACGCCTGATCGTCTGCGGGCCGGGAGCGGAGAACGCGCTCTGGTGCCAGATCGTGTGCGACGCGCTCGACCGACCACTGGAGAGCTTCGTCGAAACCGAGATCTGCGCCCGCGGCGCGGCCATCCTCGCCAGCTCCGCAGTCGGCATCCATAGCGATGTGCAGGCGGCCTGCAGGGCGATGGTCGCTGCCGATGCGAGCTACACCCCCCGCAGCGCCGCCACCGCGGCCTATCGCGCCGCCCTGCCTCATCGCACCCGTATCGGGGAGCAGCTTGACGTGCTGCATCAGCCGGCGTAGGAGGAATGCATGAACTGGTCCCGCACCGCCAAGATCGCGCTGTTGCTGCTCCACGTGGCGCTGGGAATCCACCTCGTCACCTGCCTGGTCGAACGCCGTCGCGCAGCCGAAGCACGCCTCGCCGAGCGCCGGAACCAGACCGAGCGCGAACACCGCCGTACCCAGGCGATCGCCACCCAGGTCCGCGAACTCGGAGCGATCAAGCAAGGCCTGCTCGACGACGACCCCTACGCCATCGAGCTCATGGCCCGTACCCGCTTCGGCTACGCCGGTGATGGCGAGATCTCGCCTCCGCCGCGCCCGGTCGAGATCGAAGGCCCGACCGAGCGGATCCTCGCCCCACCGGGACCCTGAGCCCATCGCGATACCACCGTCGCATGCAGGGCGACTCAAAGCTGACTCTTCCATCAAGGGGGCTCTGCCCCCTTGGATCCCCGAGTCGGCCGCGGGGTCGCATGCAGGGCCGCTCAAAGTTCGGCCCCTGGGAGCGCCAAGCACCTGCTCGGCTTGGAAACAGGGGGGGGCACAACATGGGTCCATCATTCGATGGACCCATGTTGTGACCCCGTCATCCCGAGCTTTGAGTCGCCCTGCCGTCGCATGCCCCTCAACCCTTGCGCCACGAGCGCTGACGCCCATGCTCTGCTGCGCCGGAGTCCGGGCGTCATGCCAGCACGCCTCTCCATACAAGGGCCGTGACCGACGGCCCATGACCCTTGTATGGACAGGTCCTGGTCGTGGCGCCGACGCGGTCACCGTGACCGCCCCCCTGTACCACGTACCCGCCGACGGTCCCTCCGGCACCATCGGCGCGACAAGGATCTCTTCATGTCATTCGACGCAGCCCGGCAAGCCCTGGGCATGGACAAACAGACCGTCAGCATCGAGATCGGCGGTCAGACGATGACCATCGAGACCGGCTACATCGCCAAGCAGGCGGCCGGATCGGTGGTGGTGCGCTACGGCGACACGATGGTGATGTCGACCGCCTGCGACGGCGAGCCGCGAGCCGGTATCGACTTCTTCCCCCTGATGGTCGATTATCGCGAGAAGACCTACGCCGCAGGGCGGATCCCCGGCAACTTCTTCCGCCGCGAAGCCCGCCCCAGCGAACACGAGACGCTGACCGCACGCCTGACCGACCGTCCGTTGCGCCCGCTGTTCCCCAAGGGCTACAAGCGCGACACCAACGTCACCTCGTGGGTGATCAGCTACGACATGGTCAACGCGGCCGACGTACTGTCGATGAACGGTGCCTCCGCAGCCCTGACCCTCTCCTACATCCCGTTCCAGGGCCCGATCGGCGCGGTGCGCATCGGCCTGATCGAGGATGAACTGGTGGTCAACCCGACCCACAACCAGCGCGGCGCCTCGCAGCTCGATCTGGTCGTCGCCGGCACCGCCGAGGCCATCACCATGGTCGAAGCCGGCGCCCAGGAGATCACCGAAGACCGGATGGTCGAAGCGCTGATGCTGGCCCACAGCGAGATCAAGAAGATCTGCGCCGCGATCAGCGAACTGCGCGAGCGCGTGGGCAAGCCGAAGGCCGCGCATACCGAACCGGCCGTCAACCCCTTCGTGGCGACCATCGTCGAGCAGTACCGCGACACGATCAGCACCGCGCTGTTCACTCCGACCAAGCACGAGCGCTACGCCGCCATCGCCGCCTGCCGCGATCAGGTCGTCGCCGCGCTCGGCGAAGGCGACGACGAGAAGAGCGCTCAGGTCAAGGCCGCCTTCGGCGATGCCAAGGACGAGGTCTTCCGCGACCTGATCCTGCAGGAGAAGCGGGTCGACGGCCGCGACACCAAGACCGTCCGCCCCGTGGTGGTGGATCTCGACGTGCTCCCGCGCGCTCATGGGTCGGTGCTCTTCACCCGCGGCGAGACACAGGCGCTGGTCTCCGCCACCCTCGGCACCGGCGAGGACGAGCAGATGATCGACGCGCTGCACGCCAAGACCTGGGAGCGGTTCCTGCTCCATTACAACTTCCCCGGTTTCTCGGTCGGCGAGACCAGCGGTCGCCCCGGCCCCGGCCGGCGCGAGATCGGCCACGGCGCGCTGGCCAAGCGGGCGATCCGCCCGGTCCTGCCCGATCCGGCGGTCTGGCCCTACACCATGCGCGTGGTCGCCGACATCACCGAGTCGAACGGCTCCTCGTCGATGGCCTCGACCTGCGGCACCTCGCTTGCGCTGATGGCCGCCGGCGTCCCCGTGACCGCCCCGGTGGCAGGCATCGCCATGGGCCTGGTCAAGGAGGGCGACCGCTACGCCATCCTCACCGACATCCTCGGTGACGAGGACCACTACGGCGACATGGACTTCAAGGTCTGCGGCACCCAGACCGGCATCACCGCATTGCAGATGGACATCAAGATCGCCGGTCTCTCGGCCGAACTGCTCGGCGAGGCCCTGGCCCAGGCGCGCGACGGCCGACTGCATCTGCTCGAGATCATGAACCAGGCCCTCGCCGAAGCGCGCGAGAAGATCAGCCCCTTCGCGCCGCAGATCGAACAGGTCCAGATCGACCCAGCACTGATCGCCAAGATCATCGGCAAGGGCGGCGAGACCATCCGCCGGATCCAGGACGAGTCCGGCGCCAGCGTCAACATCGACGACGACGGCGTGATCACCCTCGCTTCGCCCGACCTCCAGTCGATCGAAGAGGCCAAGCGCTGGGTCCGCGATCTGACCGAGATGCCCGAGGAGGGCCGGGTCTACAAAGGCACGGTGACCTCGGTCGCCGACTTCGGCGCCTTCGTCGAAATCCTGCCCGGCACGGAAGGCCTGGTCCACATCTCCGAGTGGGACCACCGCCGCACGGCCAACATGGACAATGTGGTCAAGAAGGGCGAGGCCCTCGAGGTCAAACTGATCGAGGTCGACGCCCGTACCGGTCGCTTCCGCCTCAGTCGCAAGGCGCTATTGCCCGAGCCCACGCCCGAGGAGCGCGAGGCGATGGCAAAAGAAGCCGAACAGCACCGCGAGCGTCGCGGTGGCGGTGGCGGCCGCGGCGGCGACCGTCGCGGCGGCGACCGTCGCGGCGGTGGCGATCGTGAGCGACGCCGCGGACCGCCCCGCGACGAGAGCCCGCGCCGGCGCTCGGCCGACGACGACTGAAGCCGCTAGCGATCACCCGGTGACGACGACGGGCGGGGGCACGATGCCTCCGCCCGTTTTTCTGGTTTCACCGCATACGCCGGGCGGCAGACCACATGGCCTCGAATCCGGATATCGTTAAAGATCAGCGGCGCCGAAGGCGTCCGCCTGAATCGCCTTGTTCGAATCCATTCTCTCGCAAAGCCGCCAAGCTCGCAAATTGGGCATAGTAACTACTCAGGGGCTTCGCCCCTACGGTCCTCACTGCGTGAGGACCTACCCC
>CAZTGE010000074.1:0-20398 GCA_964612995.1 uncultured candidatus Brocadiaceae bacterium
GACGAGGGCGAAGACGAGGGCGAAGACGAGGGCGAAGACGAGGGCGAAGACGAGGGCGAGAGCGGAACGCCGTAAGCCGGCGCAGCGGCAGCGATGGACTTCCCTCCGCCCCGCCCATCATCACCCGGCATGCTGCGCATCGCCGGGCTGCACAAGGCCTTCTACGACCCCGGCCGGGGCCCGACCCGAGCCGTGGACGGCATCGACCTCGCCGCCGACGGCGGGGTGGTCGCGCTGGTCGGCGCCAACGGCGCCGGCAAGACCACGCTGCTGCGGCTGATCGCGACGCTACTACGACCGGACGCGGGCAGCATCGCCGTCGCCGGCCACGACGCGCTGAGCGACCCGCGCGCGGTCCGCCGGCACATCGGGCTGCTGACCACCGCGACCCGGCTCTATCCACGTCTGAGTGCGCGCGAGGTCCTGGCCTACGCCGGCGGCTTCTATGGCCTGCGCGGTGACCGGCTCGCGGCGGCGATCGACCGCATGCGCGTGCGTTTCGCGCTCGACGACTTCCTCGACCAACGCTGCGACGGCCTGTCCACCGGACAGGCCCAGCGGGTGAACATCGCCCGGACCATGCTGGCCGATCCACCGCTGCTGATCCTCGACGAACCGACGACCGGGCTGGATATCGCCGCTGCGCGCCAGATGGTCGAGGCGATCCGCGCCGTGCGCAGCCCCGACCGGCTGGTGATCTTCGCCACCCACATCATGACCGAGGTCGATGCGCTCGCCGACCGCTTGTTGATCATGGACCGCGGCCGCCTGGCCTACGATGGTCAGCCCGGCGTGCTCGGCACCGGCGCCGCGCTGGTGCGTGCGGTGTTCGGCTACATCGGCGCCAGCGCGCCGGACGCCGCGGAGACCGAGGCATGAACGCGCACGAGGTCTGGCACGTCTTCGCCAAAGACGGCCGCGAACTGCTGCGCGACCGCCGCACCCTGTTCATCAACGTAGTCCTGCCGGTCCTGCTCTATCCCGTGCTCGCGCTGGTCTTCATCCAGGTCAGCCAGCTCGCCCGCCCCGGTGTCGATGATCTGCCACGCATCGCGCTGCAGGGCGACCACGACGCCACCGCCGCGATCGCCGAACTGCTTCCGCTCGCGCACCCGGAAGCGGATCCGCCGGACGCGGCCACCATCACAGGACCGACCGGCCCGTCCGCACCATCCGCAACCGATCCGGCCGAGGCCGGGCCGACCACGGATCCGGCCGGCACACCGGAGGGCCCCGCGACGGGCGAACCGGGCACCGCCGCGACCGACAGCCCACCTGCCACCCGCATGTTGCGCGTCGGCCTGCCCGGGGGCGATGCACGTTCGCTCACCACCGCTGCGCGCCGCGCCGCCGCCACCGATGCGCCCGACGCAGAACTCAGAGAGCGCCTGCTCGACGGCTTGCGCACCCACGAGCTCTCCGCACTGCTGGTGGTCACGCCGCAATCGCGAACGGACGGCCCGCCCGACTACGCCGCCACACTGGTGCTCGACAACGCCCACCCCAAGGCGCGCGCGATCGCCGCCGCCTTCGACACCGCGCTCGACGGCTTCCGCCGTCAACAGGTCGAACATCGGCTGCGCGAGCGCGGCGCGCCGGCCGAGCTGCTCGAACCGCTGCACCGCCACGTGATCGAGCCGGCTTCGGCCTCCGCGGCCGCTCGCAGCCACCTCGGTGGCGCGATCCCGGTGTTGCTGGTCCTGATGGCCATCTCGGGCGCCTTCTTCCCCGCGCTCGACCTGATCGCCGGGGAACGCGAACGCGGGACGCTCGAGAGTCTGCTGTCCTGGCCCGGCGACCGGCGCGCGATCTTCCTCGGCAAGCTGCTGGTGGTCACCGTGGCCTCGCAGCTGACAGTGATGCTCAACCTGCTCAGCCTCGGCCTGACCCTGGGCATCGTGGTCGCCACCGTCGCCGGTGGCCGCGACCTGCTCAGCGCCGTCGGACCGGGCACCGGCCTGGGCATCCTCGCCATCGGCTTCGTGGTCCTGCTGCCGGTCAACCTGATGCTCGCCGCGCTCTCGCTCGCGCTCGCCGGCATCGCAAACTCGTTCAAAGAAGCGCAGAACTACCTCACCCCGCTGGTGTTGGTCGTCATGGCCCTGGCCAGCGCCTGTCTGATCCCCGACCTGCGCCCGAGCATGCTCACCGACATGGTCCCGGTGCTCGGCCCGCTGCTCGCGCTCAAGCAGAGCCTGCAATCGCCGCAACCGGACTACCTCCACCTCGGCGTGGCGACCGCGGCCAGCACCGCACTCGCCGCGGTGTTCATCGGCTGGTCGGTGCGCCTGCTCGACGCCGAGCGCTTCCTCTACCCGAGTCTGGTGCGGGCCGGCTGGGGCCGCTTCCGCCGCTGGGGCCAGGGACCGGCCACTCCCGGCGGTGTGGAGGTGCTCGGGGTGTTCGCGGTCTCCTTCGGCCTGTTCGTGCTCGCGGGCGGCCTGCTGCATCCGCTCGGTCCGCTCTTCGCGACCGTCGCCACCCTCACGATCGCCGTCGCCCTGCCGGCGGTGGTCCACACCTGGCTCGGCGCCTATGACCGGGCACGCACCCTGTACTGGCGCCGCCCCGAGGCGCCGGTCGAGTGGCTGCGCCCGGTGCTGCTGGTCCCCTTCTGTCTGATGATGGCCGGCGGCCTGAGCCAGCTCCAGATCCATGTCATGGGCCCACCGCCGGAGCAGCTGCAGATGATCGAGCAGCTGCTCAAGGACATCCGCGACAATTACGGAATCGTCGGCCTGATGCTGGCCGTCGCGGTGGCCCCGGGCGTATGCGAAGAGCTGCTCTGTCGCGGCACCCTGTTCGCCGGCCTGCGCCGCGGCGTGGGCACCACCGGCGCGGTGATGATCAGCGCCTTCCTGTTCGGCATCTACCACGGTTCGCCCTACCGCTTCTTCCCCCAGGCCGCGCTCGGCGTGGTACTGGCGCTGCTGGTGCTGCGCAGCGGCAGCATCTGGACCGCCATCCTGCTGCATACGCTCTACAACGGCACCGCGGTCGCGATCGCGCTGGCCTACGAGCACCAGCAGGCTGCGACCGACGCCGCCGAGGCGCCGGTGGTGATGGCGGAGCAGAGCGCCCAGGGCCCGCTGCCAGCACTGGCGACGCTCGCGCTCGGGGTGGTGGGGATCGTGGTGGTGTTCCGCGCCCGGCGCAGTCGCAGACCTGCAGCGGCGCAGTCGGCCTGACACCGGTCCAGGCCCGAGTGGCTACAGATCCATGTCGGCCGCGGCATCGCGCGCGAGCATCTCACGCGTGCGCCGGGTCATCACCGCCCCCATCCAGGCCATGGCCAGCACCGCCAGGGCGAGCATGACCCAGGTCCAGAGGCCGAGCCCGATCTCGCCGGTGGCGATGAAGGCCTGCCCGCCGGTGACCCCGATCCACACCGAGAGCGCGACCCCCGGCAGTTTGCCGGCCCAGCCGGCGATGATGATCGTGCGCAGTGGCAGGGCGGTGAAACCGAAGACGAAGTTGGCCAGATTGGAGGGGATGCAGGCGGAGAGCCGGACCAGGAACACCGCGCGCCAGCCCTCGCGCGCGACCGCAGCGTCGACCGCCCGCAGCATCCGGTGTCGCTCCAGGACCCGCTGCAGATGCGCGCGACCGTAACGGCGCGCGACCCAGTAGCCGAAAAGGATGCCGCAGGTCGAC
Organism: uncultured candidatus Brocadiaceae bacterium; assembly: GCA_964612995.1. Taxonomy (GTDB): domain Bacteria; phylum Planctomycetota; class UBA11346; order UBA11346; family UBA11346; genus SLQH01. Next base: position 3,655 of record CAZTGE010000074.1, read on the forward strand.
CCGATGAACACGATCGCCAGCCCGATCCAGAAGCCGTAGAGGAATCCGGCGAGCACCTGGAGCAGGAAGGGCGGCAGCGCCAGACTCCAGAGCGTGAACACCACGGCGTAGACCAGGCATCCGATGAGCGCGAAGCCGCTGATCCACGCGTGGAGCGACTGCGCCCAATCGGCGATCGGCAGGCACAGACCGGCGAGGACCACTGCAATTCCACCGGCGGCCACCAGCCACCAGCGCCAGGTCCGGAAGGCCACGCGACACGCCATGACGGCATCATGGTGCGTCGCGCGAAAGCGCCACCGTCGCCGGACACTCGCGCAACGGCTTGGTCATCGACAACTTGTCGCTCGGTCCTGGACTCCTACCCTGCGGCCCCGTTGCGCATAAGGGGAATTGCACACATGGGCCCCCTCGACATCGTCGTCCGCCTGATCCTCGGCTGTTTCATCGGCTCCGGCATCGGTCTGACCGGCGTCGGCGGCGGGGTCCTGGTCCTGCCCTCCCTGGCCATGCTCGGCCTGCCGACCGTGGCCTGCATCGGCACCGCCTCCGCCTACTCGGTGCTGACCATGGGTTACGCCCTGGTCGAACACATCCGGCTCAAGACCATCGACTACCGCGCCGTGCTGCTGTTCCTCGCCAGCGCAGCGCCGGCCACCACGCTGACCGCGGTACTGGTCAAGGCCCAGGCGCAGAACGCCGGATTCCAGCACGGGCTGAGCGGGTTCATCATCGGCATCATCGCGCTTTCGGGCGTGCTGATGATCATCAATCTGCTGCACAAGCGCAAGCAGGTGACCCAGATCGCCGCCGCCACCGCCGATCCCGAGACCGAAACCGAGACCCCGCCCGCGGCGAGCGCGCCGCGGGGCCTGGCCCGTGCGCTGATCGGTGTCGTGCTCGGCGTGGTGGTCGGCGGGATCATGGCCGCGAGCTCGGTCAGTGGCGGGGTTATCGTGATCCCGATCCTGATCTTCGCCTTCCACCTGCCGATCAGCCGCACCGCCGGCTCATCCATCTTCATCATCATCGCGCTGATGGCGCTCGCGGCGCTGATCTATCACTTCGTTCCCGCCGGCAGCGGCGGCAAAAGCCAGGTCGCAGTGGGCACCGCGGCCTGGATGGCGGTCGGCTCGATCGCCGGCGTGTCCATCGGCAGCCGCCTGACCACCAGACTCAGCGATCAGGCACTGCAGGGCGCGATCATCGCCATGATCACCCTCGCCCTGCTCGGCATGACCTGGAAGACCGTCGCCGGCTGAGATGTCGGAGGACGAAGAGCACGCGGCAAAGGCTGAGGGGCAGCGCCCCCACTGTCTAGATGATCTTGTCGACGATCCCGTAGGCCAGGGCATCTTCGGCGTCGAGCCAGTAGTCGCGGTCGCAGTCCTCGGCCAGCTTCTCGTAGGGCTGACCACAGTTCTCAGCCAGCAGGGCCAGGAGCATCTCCTTGGTCTTGATGATCCGTTGGGCGCTGATCTCGATCTCGGTCGCCGGCCCTTCGGCCCCACCCAGGGGCTGGTGCAGCAGGACCTCGCCATGCGGCATGATCGCGCGCTCGCCCTTCTCGCAGCCCGAGAGGATCACCGCGCCCATGCTCGCCGCCATCCCGGTCACGGTGCAGTGGACCGGGCAGCTGCTGCGCTGGATCACGTCATAGAGGGCCATGCCGTCGATGACCGAGCCGCCGGGACTGTTGAGGTAGAAGCGGATCGGCGCGGCCGGATCCTTGTCCTGCAGGTAGAGGATCTGCTGCACCGCCGCGTTGACCGAGCGGGCGTTGACCTCGTGGCTGAAGTAGAGGATGCGTTGCTCGAGCAGGCAGGCACCGATATCGACGGCCTTCACGTCCTTGGCATCGGGTAGCAGGACTTTGGGATTCTCAGGCATGGGCGGTTCCTCCGACTCTGGTGTGGCATGGTAAGCCGGGGCTCCGGAGCGTAAAGCACGCACACGGCGCCGGGGGATCAGGGCGCTGGCAGGTCGAAGGCAGCTGGCAGTGGATGCCCGTTGAGATAGGAGCGCGCGCTCATCGGCCGCTTGCCAGCCGGCTGAAGCCGCTCGAGGCTGACCCCGCCGTAACCGCAGCCGACGACGATCGTGCGCCCGCGCTGGGCCGTGCGCCCTGGCGGCAGGTGCACATCGGTGAGCACTCGTACCGCACGGATGCCGATGCGCTGGTCGCCGGAACGGGTCCAGCATCCCGGAGCCGGAGTGTAGGCCCGAACCTGGCGCTCGACCGCATCGGCGTCTTGACGCCAGTCGATATGGCCGTCTTCATGCGTCAGCTTGCCGCACCAGGTGACCCGCTCCGGGTCCTGGGGCAGCGGCTCGAGCAGGGGCAGATCGCGCAGGAAACGGCCCATGGCCATCGCCCCGAGCACCGCGAGCTGATCGTGCAGCTCCGGCAAGGTCGTGGTCGGCGGCAGCGGCAGGCGGTGTCGACAGTAGACCGGGCCCGCGTCGAGCGCGCGGACCATCCGCTGGATGCTGATCCCGGTCTGATGATCGCCGGCGCGCAGGGCCGCCTGCATCGGGCTGGCCCCGCGCCATCGCGGCAGCAGCGAGCAGTGGAGATTGATCGGCGCGATGCGCGGCCGGGCCAGGAGCGCCTCGGGCAGGATCTCGCCGTAGGCGAAGACCACCAGCAGGTCGCAATCGGCCAGCCGCGGATCGTCGGCGTGCCGGCGTAACGAACCCGGCTGCCACACCGGCAGGCCCAGCTCCTCTGCTACCACCTTGACCGGCGGCGGGCGCATGTGCCGCCCCCGGCCGGCACGCCGGTCGGGCTGGGTGACCACACAGGTCACCTCCACGTCGTCGGTGAGCGCGCGCAGAGTGGGGACCGCCAGCTCCGGCGTGCCCATGAACACCGCTTTCATCGTGCATCCCCACGCTCGACACGCGGGGCGACCAGCTCCGCCTCCAACGCCGCGATGTGGACATCGCCCGGCAGACGACAAGCGACGAGCAGATCGCCGCCATGCAGATCCAGGCTCACCGCGGTCGGCCGGTAGGCCAACGCCCGCCGCACACCCGCCAGCGCGCGGAAGGCCTCGACCCCACCGCGCAACCCGGCGACCAGTTCGGCTTCGCGCTGTCCGATCACCCCGTCGGCCAGCGGCATGCCGCGACCGAACAGCGGCCCGGTGATCGCCGCCTCACCGCTGGCGATGCGCTCCTCCATCGCCCCGTCGGCTCTCACCGCCTCGAGCTCGCGCCGACCGTCGACGCGGTTGCGCCCGGTCTCCAGCAGGTCACCGGCGCGAGTGCGTTCGAGCATCCCCGCCGCGAGTCGCTCGTCGACCAGGCGGTTGAACAGCTGACCGCGATAGGCGGAGAGCAGACGTTTCGGCGCGGGCGCCCGGCCCTTCACCCGCTCGGGCAGGCGCTTGCCTTGGGCCAGGATCCGCCCCCATTTGGCGTACTGCAGGCCGCCGAGCACCGCCATCGCGAGATGACTCGGCCCACCCTCGTGGCGCAGACGGTCGATCAGCTCGCGCGCCTGGCTCAGCGCAGCACCGGTCTTGATCAGGCGCAGCTCCCACTGCAATGCGACGACATCGCTTGCCTCGATCGCCCGCCCGGCGCCACGCACGCTGGCCACCTTGAGCTTGCGCTTGTAGCCGGCGTTGACGATCGCCCCGGGCTGCTCGATCGCGGCCGCCGGCAGGCTGAACCAGGCGGTGCAATCGGCCTCGCGGTCGTGCACCCCGGTACCACGCACCTGCTGCGCGGGGATGCCGGCCGCACGCGCCAAGGCCTGAGAAGCCTGCCGCGCACCCAACCCGCGACAACGGGTCTCGACCCACAACCACTCATCACCCGCAGGGATCCGCCCCAGCTCGAGCACGCATCGCCGCTCCAGGCGCGGAGCGGCACCGGCGGCATCGACCAACGGCGGCAGATCAGCATTGCGCAACAACATGGCAGGCAGTCGAACGCGAGGCGGCGGAGGATAAACCTCTTTTTGCCCGCGATCACGCCGCCGCTGCGACACCGTGCCATGCGTGTGTCCGCGACCCGAGCCGGATCTCAGACCGTCGCGCTCGGGCAGACCGCTGCGAGTACGCAGCGCCGACACCGCGGCCGTTGCGGGCGACACGGGCCGCGACCGACGGCGCGCAGCTGCAGGCTGCGTTGGATCCATGTCGCGCGCAGACAGCGCCGGGCCAGGGCGGCGCGGATCGCCGGCAGATGCGCGTTCGTGGCGACCCAACCGAGCCGTCTGACGACGCGGGCGACGTCCTGGTCGATCAACGGTGCGGGACGGCCGGTGTACTCCGCCAGCAGGCGATCGGCGCGCCAGGGCCCGAGGCCGGGCAGCTCGGCGAGGGCGGCGTGCGCAAGCGGCACCTGAGCACCGTGATGGCGGACCACCGCGCCGGCGGCCTCGATGATCGCGCGCGCGCGATCGCGTCGCCGGGGCAGCCCGACCAACAGGGGTTCGAGGTCGCTCGGTGGCCGCTCGCGGTAGGCGACCGGCCCGGCGCAGTGCTCCGCCAATACCGCGGCAAGATGGCGGGCGCGGGTATCGGAGGTCCCGGTGGCGAGGATCACCGCCACCAGGGTGTCCCAGGCATCGGCCAGGGCCAGGCCGGGGAAGGGATCGGGCCACCGGCGATCGAGCGCCGCGGCGACCGCGGCGATGGGAGCACCGGTGTCGGCGGCCATCAGTCCATCCGTACCGCGGCCGCCACAATGACGAAGGGAAGGAACAACAGCAGAATGGCCAGCCCGATCAGCGGATGCCCACTGGCCGCGAGCAGGGCATCGAACAGCAGCATGCCACCGAGCGCCACCCCCACGCTCGGGCCGACATCGGCCCTGCGCGCGCTGCGCACGGCGCGCAGCCAGCTGCGCAGGAATCGCCAGCAGGCGAAGACGCCGACGGCGAGGAAGGCCAGCACGCCGAGCCAGGCGAAGAACGATGAACGCCGCAGCGGATCGTGCAGCCAGTGTGCGGCGAACAGACGGTACCCACCGTACCCGTAGGCGGCGAGGACGATCGCCCCGCCGAGCAGCAGTTCGCAGCGCCGCCCGCGCCGCGATTCGAGCTCCGAGAGCAGGGTCACGCCGAAGACGTAGATCCCCAGCGCGGCCGGATAGATCGGCAGGTTGTAGCGCCCGTCGGTCGGCCGCAGGCTGAGCAGGCTGACGATCGCCAGCACCGTGCGATCGAAGTATTCGGGGCCCAGCGCCAGGAGGGCGAACACCGCGAAGGCGAAGCGTACCGCGGCCATGGTCAGGCTGCCGAGATAGGGCACCTGCTTGGTGAGGAAATTGTAGATCAACGACAGGCTGAGGACCACGCCGGCACCGTAGATCCCACGGTAGCCCAGCGGCGCGGCGCAGAGCAAGGCGCCGGAAACGAGGAACAGACCGGCGAACCAGGCGCTCAGCGGCGAGATCCGTCCGGCGGCGAGCGGCCGACGCGGATGGAGCTCACGATCGCGCTCGAGATCGGCCAGATCGTTCCAGACCATCCCGCCAAGCAACAGCAGGCAGGAGGTGACGATGACCCACAGCACGTCGGCACCCGCGCCGGCCAATTGACGACCGAGGATGCGTTCCTCGAGGCTGCGGGTGTAGACCGCCACCGCCACCGCCGCGAGCAGGTTGCTGGCGACGGTGAACAATCCCGAGGCCCGGGTGAGGCGGAACCAATCGAACATGGTCCCAGCATGGCCGCGGTGCGCAGGCGCGCAATCGCAGCCAGACGCCGCCGTGCAGAGCGACTCAAAGCTCGCCCCGGGAGCGCCGATCACCAGGTCGGCATGCCTTGCGTCGCCTCCACTTGCGTCAAACCGCCCGGCACTCTTTGGTGCTTGGGTCGTAGTGACGCAGTGTGGAGGCGAGGCATGGCCCTCATTTGCGAGCTTTGAGTCGCCCTGCGCCGCCGTGCCCTTGCCGGCGCCCGGTCGGCCGTGAGACTGCGCCGCATGACCCGCTTCCGCCCCTGCATCGACCTCCACGACGGCACCGTCAAACAGATCGTCGGCGGCACGCTCGGCGGTGCGACGAGCGATCTGCGGACCAATTTCGCCAGCGATCGCGATGCGGCCTGGTACGCGCAGCACTACCGCGACGATGCACTGACCGGCGGTCATGTGATCAAACTCGGCCCGGGCAACGACGCCGCCGCCCGCTCGGCCCTCGCCGCCTGGCCCGGCGGACTCCAACTCGGCGGCGGGGTCGACGCGACCAACGCGGCGGACTGGATCGAAGCCGGCGCCGCCGCGGTCATCGTCACCAGCTGGCTGTTCCCCGATGCCCGTCTCGACTGCAACCGTGCCCGAGCCCTGGCCGACGCCGTCGGCGCGCAGCGGGTGGTCATCGATCTCAGCTGCCGGCGCATCGCCGATGGCTGGGTGGTGGTCACCGATCGCTGGCGCACGCTCACCGAGCATCGCGTCGACGCCGCGCTGCTCGCGCAGCTGGCCCCCTTTTGCGGCGAGTTCCTCGTCCACGCGGTCGACGTGGAGGGCCTGTGCCGGGGAATCGACGGCGCCCTCGTCACCCACCTCGCACAGATCAGCCGGCGACCGCTGACCTATGCCGGCGGCGGGCGCGAGCTGGCCGACCTCGACCGGGTGGCGCAGCTCTCCGACGGTCGCCTCGACCTGACCTTCGGCAGCGCGCTGGACATCTTCGGCGGCAGCGGCGTGCGCTATGCCGATTGCGTGGCCTGGAACCGCAGCCACACCGGCTGAGGCCTCCGGCTCAGAGCGCCCGCCGTCCGGCGCTGCGCGACATCAGCCACGCGGCCACGACCACGCCGGGGATGAACAGCAGCATCAGCCCTCCCTTGACCACGAACACGCCGCGCAGACCGGTCCACGTGGCGATCGCGGTACCGCACAACGGCCCCAGGAACCAGCCGAGACTGCGGATCGACCCGGTCATCCCGAACACCAGGCCATGGCGACTGGCGTCCGCGCCTCGGCTGAGCCAGACCTGATAGAGCGCGGGCAGCCCCGAGACGAACAGCATCAACGCCGCGCGCCAGAACAGCAGCTGGGCAAACGAGTCGACCGTGGCCAGCGGCAGGCAGGTCAGGCAGCCACCCACCGCGGCGATGGCGGTGAGCAGCACGGGCGAAAACCGGTCGGCGAGCCGGCCCATCGCCAGACCGCCGACCATCCCGACGAGACAGACCACCGAGCCCAGGGTGCCCATGCGGGTCGACGTGCCCGCGAGCCGCCCGTCGTTGAGTTCCTGCACCAGCAGCGGCATCACCGGGCGCTCGAGGGTGAACACGAAGGTGATTCCGGCCAGCAAGCCGATCACCGGCAACACCGGCGCGAGCGCCTCCAGCCCCTCGCGCAGCCGCTGGACGATCGAGAGCGCGGCGCGCGGCGGGCGCACGAAGCGCTCGTCGGCGAACAAGACCACTGCCAGGGCCGCGAGCAGGGCCAGCCCGGCCGAGATCTGGAAACAGGCCGCATAGCCGAAGACATCGCCACACAGACCGCCGAGAAACTGCCCCGCCATCACCCCGCCGAACATGGAGGTCGACAGCGCCCCCATCGCCAGCCCGCGTTTGTGGTCGGGAACCGCGGTCGAGATCAGCGTCTGCGAAGCCGCGATCACCCCGGTGAGCATCCCCTGCCCGAGCCGGAACACCAACAGCCACTCCACCGTGGGCGCCAGCGCCATTCCGCCGAGCACCACCGCACCGCCGATGTTGGCCCGCACCAGCATCGCCTTGCGGCCGTACCGATCGGCGAGCATGCCCCAGATCGGCGTGAACACCATCATCGTCAGCGGCGCTGCAGCCTCGAACAGGGCGACCCAGTGCCGGACCTCGGCCTGATCGGTGATGCCCATGTCGTCCTGGATGTAGTAGGCGACGAAGGGCAAGGCGAAGCCGAAGGCGGTCATGATCAGCAGCTGCGCCGACCACACCGTGATCAGCGTCCGCCGCCAGGTCGGCAACGGCGCCATCGCGGGATCATCCGCTGGCTCTGCGACATCTCCATCCGCATGCATCGCGCGGTTGTCAGTCCCGGCACGCCTCAGGCAAGTGGAGGGCGGGCCAGCTTGCCATCGCTGCGGCGGGCGCACGGTCGGCGGCCACTGCGGCCGGATACCGCACAGTCAGCCGAAACCACGCGGCGATCACAGATCCTGCTCCCCATCCGGTGGATCTGCAGACGCACGCTGTCCCACAGGGCCGGATGCGACAACGGGTGGCCCGGCAACGCGGCCTATCGGCCACCAACGCACACCGCCCCGACGCCAGGCGCCGGGGCGGTGCAGTAACGGATGTCGCCGCTTGCGATTCAGCGCGCGGCGCTCGCTTCTTCGCGGGCTTCGTCGCGATCGAAGGTGGTCTGGAGGTACTTGACCAGCTGCGCCTCGGTCATCGCGATGACGTGGAATTCGCGTGCCTTGTTCTTGAACAGGTCGCTGCGGCTGCCGGCGACGAGGAAGTCGACCCCCGGCTGCATCTCCTGGGGATCATTGAGGACCTCGGCCGTGCTGCCGGCCTCCTCGATGAACTCCTTCAGGTCGCTCTTGTTGTAGAGTTCGAACTCGCCGGCAAGCACGAAATGCATCGAGCGCCGGGTGCTGAACACGGGATTGCCGATCATGTCGCCGTTGGCCAACGGCAGGCGTCGCGGATCGACCACGTCGAGAACGCGACACGTCGCCTGGGTCGGCTCGACATCGATGACCTCGACCATCCCCTTCTCGGTATAGCGACCGCGGATGTAGCGGAAGACTTCGAACTTCAGACCGAGACGCACCCGGTCGCGACTGCCGATGTCGATGATCACGTAATTGCTGGTGCTCATCGCCTTGACCACGCGACCGTCGGGCTGGAGTTCCTCAAGCTCGCGCAGGCGCAGCTCGAGCAATTCGCGGATCCGTTGGTCGAGCTGGGTCCGGCGGGTGGCCAGCTCGCTGTAATCACGATGGTACTGCTCTTCATTCTGTTCCTTCTCGCGCTCGAGCGCATCCAGCTCCTCGAGCAGCCGGTTCTTGGCCCGCTCGAAGTCGTCGTCCTGTCGGGTCGACTGCTGCATGGTCTGATTTATCTCGTTGCGCAGATCGTTGATCACCTGCCGCATGTCGGGATAGCCGCGGCTGACTCGGGCGTTGTAGCTCTCGACCACGGTGTTCGAGCGTTTGACCAGCTCTTCGATGTAGCTGCGCGAGGATTCCCACGGGGTGGGGTCGTCCTGGCCACCGCGGATCTTGTTGCCCTGGGCGTCGAAATAGACGCCACGGCTGCTGAGATGGAGATCGTAGCGGGCCAGCTGCTTCTCGCGCAGGGCGATCTGCTCCTGGAGCTCCTCGATGTCGGCCTTGAGCCCGATGAGCTCATCGTAGGTCGCCTGGAGGGAATTATCGGGCAACAGATCGGCCTCTTCCGCTTCGGGATCGCCAACGCTGACGCCTTCGGTCAGCTTGTAACGGTCCCACGCGAGATAACCGAAGATCATGCTGACCAGGACGAGCACGATCAAGGTCATCAGCGCGACGTGGTAGGCGGCTCCGCACCGCGCCCGATTGCCGTGAACGATCGCGGCATGCGCCATCATTCGACCTCCCCCTGCCCCATCATGTGGACGAACTGCTGCTGGTTCATGATGATCGCGCCCATCGCCCGGGCCTTGGTGACGGCCTCGACGGCGTTCTCGCCGGCGATGACCACGTCGGTGTCCTTGTCGACTGCGCCTTGGATCACGCCGCCGTTGATATCGACGAACTCGCGGACGCGGCCGCGATCGATCTCGGTGAATTCGCCCGCGAGGACGAAGTGCATCCCCTGGGTGAATTGGTAAGTGTCCTGACGGCGGACGAAGTCGAGCAGCTGGCGTTCGGACATGATGGTGACGCCGATGAGACTGGCCTGCTCCAGAGCGGCATCGGCGTTGCTGCCGGCCACCAGATAGTGCGTCTGGCTGCTGATCTGCTTGTCCACCCGGCCGCCGGCATCCTCGACGAAGCGCCGCAGCTCCTCGCGGCTGTAGAGGTCGAAATCGCCCTTGATGACGAAGACCTTCTGCTCATGCGGGTTGTAGATGTTGTTGTGGATGTGGTCGCCGGCGACAATCGGATCGTTGGCATCGACCTCTTCGATGACGCGGGCCTCGCTCATGCCGGTGTAGACCTTGACCACCTCGATCTCGCCCTTGATGTAGTTCTCCCCGGCGCGGCGGTTGAAGACGACGAACCGGGTCCTCTGGCGCAGGTCGTGGTTGAGCCCACGGTTGATGAACACGAAGCCGTCGCTGACGCGGGCCTGGAGCAGGATACCGTCGCTGATCAGTTCGTCGGCGTCGATATCGATGCGGTTGAGCAGTTCCTGCACGCGCTTCTCGCGCTCGCGGATGTTGGCATCGATCCCGGCCAGCTCTTCGCGATACGCCTTCTTGCGGCGCTTGATCTCCTGCTTGAGCTCGTCGACCTCTTCACGGTATTTACGCAGTGCGCTCTCGTTCTCGCGCTGACGGCTGGTGTACTGGTCCTCTTCCTGCTTGAGATCGGCCATCGCACGTTCGGCCTGCCCGGTGAGATCGTCTTCGGTCTGCTGCAGGCTGCTGATGTCGACCTTGAGCTGGGTGAGCCCTTCGCGCAACCGCGGCTCGAGCGAATTGCCGATGATCTCCGCCGCCTCCTGGTTGCGCCGCTCGAGGCGGGAGATCTCTTCGCGGCGGGACAACAGCAACCGGTTGAGCGGGTCCACATCTTGGCCGAACTCGTCCTTGGCCTGGCGGGCATCGGCAACCTCGACCTTGGTCTGCCGGCGCTCGGTGATCAGCGCGGTGGACTCGGCATAGAAATACTGGAAGGTGATGACCCCCGCTGCGGTTGCGAGCCCGAAGAAGACGATGAGGGCGACCAGCCAGGGCGGTACTCGGTCCGGATTCATGGGAACAGGACTCCTGCGGAGGTGGTGCTGGCGCCCACCCTAGGCCAGGCCCCAAGCGCCTCAACGCGAGCGCTTCGGCAGACTTCCCCCGTGTGTCACCAGCGCCCTGGGCTGTCGACGCACACTGCCGGGCAGACCGTGCCACGCGCCGCGGCGGGAAACGGCACAGACGCGGGCCGCTGATGGCAGGGGGACTCAAAGCTCGCCCCGGGAGCGCCGATCACCAGGTCGGCATGCCTTGCCTCGCCTCCACCTGCGTCCAACCGCCCGGCTTTCTTTGGTGTTTGGGCCATAGTGACGCAGGCGGAGGCGAAGCATGGCCCGCATTTGCGAGCTTTGAGTCGCCCTGCTGATGGGCGTCCGTCGCTTGCAGGCTACCGCCGCCGTTCCAGACTGCCCGGCTCAGGAGATCCGATCGGATCTCGGGGATGCTGGCGACCGCCAGAAACGACATCTGCTTCATTTATGATCACCTGCTCAACCGGAAGCTTGTCATTGTGGTCCGCTCCCCAGCCCCTGCCCAACTCACCACAACCGCAAGTGCGCTCATGGCAACACCTTGCACAACAGGCAGGCCAGCGGCCGCGGTGGGAACGCTCATTGCGCACACCGCGCCACGGTCCTGCCCATGGGAGAACCGACCATGAAGATGATCGAAGCCATCATCCAACCCTCGAAGCTCGAAGCGGTGAAGGAATCCCTCACCGAGGTCGAGGTGGTCCGTCTGACCATCAGCGACGTCCAGGGCTTCGGCCGCCAGAAGGGGCACACCGAGGTCTACCGCGGGCACGAGTACACCGTCAACCTCCTGCGCAAGGTCAAGCTGGAGATCGCCGTCAACGAGGACTTCGTCGAACCGACCGTCGCTGCCATCATCAAGGCCGGCCGCACGGAAGAGGAAGGCAAGGTCGGCGACGGCAAGATCTTCATCCTACCGCTCGAGGACTGCATCCGCATCCGCACCGGAGAACGAGGCCCCGAGGCCATCTGACTCCCTTCCCCGCCGCCCCCGGCGGCCCATCACCAACCCGTGGCCGCGCCACGCAAACGAGAACGGAGTGAATATGCCCGTGGAAACCGTACTCCAGATGATCAAGGAGCACGACATCGAGTTCGTCGACATGCAGTTCGGCGACATGTTCGGGACCCTGCATCACTTCACCATGCCGGCGAGCCTGGTGGACGACGACATGCTCGAAGAGGGTGTCCCCTTCGACGGCTCATCGATCCGGGCATGGAAGAGCATCGACCAATCGGACATGGTGCTCAAGCCGCACCTCGAGTCGGCCTACGTCGACCCCTACCGCGAACATCGCTCCCTGGCCATTCTCGGCCACATCATCGAGCCGCGCACCGGTCAGCTCTACGACCGCTGCCCGCGTTCGATCGCGCAGAAGGCGATCGAGTACATGAAGAGCCTGGGCATCGGCGATGCCGCCTTCTTCGGCCCCGAACCAGAATTCTTCATCTTCGACGGCGTGCGCTTCGCCTCGCAGCCGAATGCTTCGTTCTACGAGATCGCTTCTGAGGAAGGCGCCTGGGCCACCGGTGACGAAGGCATCAACCTCGGCCACAAGATCCCGCACAAGGGTGGCTACTTCCCGGTCAGCCCCGCCGACACCCTGGCCGACATCCGCAACGAGATCGCATTGCACATGGCCCGCATGGGCATGCACGTCGAGGTCCACCACCACGAGGTGGCCACCGCTGGCCAGAGCGAGATCGGCATCAAGTTCGGCGACATCTACACCGCCGGCGACAATGTCCACAAGCTCAAGTACGCGGTCAAGAACACCGCCTACCAGCACGGCAAGACCGCCACCTTCATGCCGAAGCCCCTGTTCGGCGACAACGGATCGGGCATGCACGTCCACACCTCGATCTGGAAGGACGGCGAGAACATCTTCGCCGGCGACGGCTACTCCAAGCTGAGCCAGGAGGCCCTGTACGCCATCGGCGGCATCCTCAAGCACGGCCGCAGCATCCAGGCCTTCACCAACGCCTCGGCCAACAGCTACCGCCGTCTGGTACCCGGTTACGAAGCGCCGGTCAACCTGGCCTACAGCGCGACCAATCGCTCGGCGTCGGTGCGCATCCCCTATTCGCCCAGCGCCAAGGGTCGCCGGATCGAATTCCGCTGCCCCGACAGCTCCGGCAACCCGCACCTGGGCTTCGCCGCGATGCTGATGGCGATGGTCGACGGCATCAAGAACCAGATCAGCCCCGGCGACCCGATGGACAAGAACATCTACGACCTCCCGCCGGAGGAACTGGCGCAGATCCCCTCGACCTGCCGCACCCTGGAGGAATCCCTCGACGAGCTCGAGGCCGACAAGGAATGGCTGACCGCGGGCGATGTGTTCGGCGACGAGATGATCGACGCCTACATCAACCACAAGCGCGAGGAAGAGGTCGAGCCGCTCAAGCTGCGGCCGAACCCCTACGAATTCGAAATCTACTACAGCTGCTGAGTCGATCCGGGCGGTCGCCGCGCGGTCGCCCCCGACGCAGTCTGCTTCGCCCCCCCGGCGCCCTTGCGCCGGGGGGCTTCGTCTTCAGGCGCGGGCCGGGTCAGGCGATGCGATCGTCGTCGATACGCGGGCGTTGCCCGCGCAGGACGGTGTTGCCGGCGAACTCCTGGCGCTGGTCGACACCGGCTGGCGCGAGCCAGTCCGACTCACGCAGCTCGCCGTTGCGGCCGAGCGCGGCGAGCGGGTTGGCGTAGAACAGGATGTGCAGCCGTTGGCGGTCGATGCCGCGCTCGGCCATCAGGCGCGCGGTCTTGGGTACCGCCAAGGGATCGGATACGCCCCAATCGGCGCTCGAGTCCACGATCAGGCCCTCGACGCCGAAGCGTTCGACCACCGCGACCATGCGTTCGTTGCCCATCTTGGTGCGCGGATAGATGGTGAAGGCGGCCCAATAGCCGCGGTCGCGCACCAGGTCGACGGTCTCCTCATTGTTGTGATCCATGATCACCGTCGTCGGGTCGACACCCATCTCGTCGAGCAGGTCCATGCTGCGCAGGGTGCCGGCGCGCTTGTCGCGATGCGGCGTGTGGACCACCACCGGCAGATCGAGCTCCCGGGCCAGTTCGACCTGGGCGCGGAAGTACTTCTCCTCGGCCCGGGTCTGGTCGTCGAAGCCGATCTCGCCGATCGCCACCACTCCCTCCTTGCAGGCGAAGCGCGGGAGGATGGCCATGACCTCGTCGGCCAGGGCCTCGTCGTTGGCCTCCTTGGCGTTGAGGCCCATGCAGCAGTAGTGGCGGATGCCGAACTGCGCGGCGCGGAAGCGCTCCCAGCCGACCAACGAGGCGAAGTAGTCGACGAACGACCCGACGTTGGTCCGCGGCTGCCCGTTCCAGAACGCCGGCTCCACCACCGCCACCACACCGGCGGCGGCCATGGCTTCGTAATCGTCGGTGGTGCGGGAACTGCAATGGATGTGAGGATCGATCAGGCGCATCCGTCGATCACCTCCTCTTCACGTCTGTAGGCCAACTGCCCGGCTGCGATCGCCGCTGACAGCTCGGGGGCTTCGCGTTCGAGCTCTGCCCCCGCCCCGTCCACCGGACAGGCGGCGAGCGCCAGGGCCGCTGCCTCGCGCTCATCGGTCGCGTCCGAGCGCAACGCGAGCAGCAGGTCGTCGATATCCGCGGCGGTGGCGGCCGGCCCGACACCGCGCCAGAGCTCGGCGGGAACACTGCGCCCGGCGGCGCGCCGCTCGCGCGCGTAGTCGATCAGCATGCGCTTGAGCTCGGGGTTGGCGCGCGCGTCCAGCGCCTGGATCGGCCACAGCGCAACACCGATGAACAAGGCCTTGAGCACCATCTGATTCCAGGTCCCGGTATCGAACTGCTCATGCGCGAATGGCGAATGGTGCGCGATGGCGACGAAGGTGCCCACCACGTTCGAGCGCAGGCCTTTGCGCGCCTGGCTGATCAGGACCGCTGGATCCGCGGCATAGAGCGGCAGGCCGCGGTAGAGCACCAGGGACTCGCGCAGGTCGGCCCCGACACACAGATCGCCGAACAGGCTGGTCTGATGATCCGACGGCAGGTCGAGCAGCAGGATCAATCGTGCCGCGTCATCGCGCGTCAGACCATGCAGGCGCCAGCCAGGACGCAGGGCCTCGGCCTGGCGCCGCTCGGCCGGGCCGATGGGCAGCGCTTCGCGGCCGACCCGCCGCGGGGCGAGGGTGAAGGCACGATCGCGCACCGCGACGTCGGCACCGCGTTCCCGCGCGAGCCAGGCGTGCTGCTCGGCGGTCAGCTGCGGCTCCAGCAGCTCCTGCAACAGGGCCAGCGGAGAATCGGCCATGCCGCATGCTGACGCAGCCGGCCGGAGCCGGAAGGGCAAATGGCACCAGCGCGTCGCCTTTGTGGATCATGCCCGACGAGGAGCGCCCCTGCGCCTTGCATTGCACTCCGCCATTGCACGCCATTCCCGCTGCCGAACATGTCACAAGGTGGTTCCCGGCCCGGTCGGCCACCACCGACCTTTCCCGGAGAGGCCTATGCGCCGCATGTTCGCCCTCCTGTGCCTGGCTTTCGTCTGCTCGGCGCTGCTCGCCAGCCTGCCTCAGGCCATGGCACTCGCGCAGTGGCACGGCGCGCTCGCCGCGCGCTGGGGCGAACTGCTCGCCGGGCTCGACCTGCGCCCGGAGCTCGCGGCACCCGGGCAACTGCTGACCCCCGCACCGCTCGCCGCATGCATCGCCCTGCTCCTGCTGCTCGCCGAGGCCCGGAACCCCGGGCGCGGGCGCGCCAGCCCCCGACCCCTGGCCAGCGGCTGGTTCCCCTGTCGCCTGCGCAGCTTCCTCGTCGGTGACGATGGCAAAGTGCTCTCATTGCGCCTGCGACGTGCCGACCGTACCAGTGTCATCGCCCACCTGTTCCTGCAGGACTGCGCCGCGATCGTCTGGGATCGCGAGACGCTGGGCTGGAACCTGCTGCGCCTGACCGGCTGGCTGGTCACGGCCGGCGCCTGCGCCGCGGTCCCCCTGCTGCGGCCGATCGCGGTGGCGCTCGCGGCGGCCGGAGCGTGCGCGTTCCTGATCGCGCTCAACGGACGGCTCGACTTCGCGACCGCCGACGGCTCGTTGCTGCGCTCGCGCTGCCGAAGGCGCCGCGCGGAGAGCCTGATCAAAGAGGTCGCGGTGACCAACCGTCACGTCTTGCGGCGTCTCGAACTCTCCACCTGGCGCCACCACCGCGAATTCTACTATGCGCCCCGACAGGTCACCGCCGGGATCGAACGCACACACCTGCCGCTGCTGAGCATCCTCGCGCTCGCCCTCGCTCTCGCCGCTGCGGTGCCACTGTTCGATCGCGCTCCCGCGATGGTGATGCTGCCGGTGGCACTCGCGGCAATGGTCGCGCTGCGGCTGCGCCGGTACGCGAGCGTGGCCCTGCGCGGCGGCCATGGCTACGCCCTCGGCCGGGGCGATGCGATCGAGCAACTGCTCGGCGACGTGCGCGTGAGCAAGGATCGCGTGGAGAACGGCACTGGCGCCTGGGCCGGCACGCTCCAACGCGAGCACGGCGACACCCCCCCGGCGAGCACCAGCGCCGAGCGCATGAGCCGGATCCGTGAGCGCACGCGTCGCCACGCCCGTGAGCAGGACGACTCGGATACCGACTTCCCCTGGGCCGGCGAAGCGACCCCGGTCGACGACGGCCCCGCGACCCGCCACACCGCACGGGTGTCGACCGACAGCCATCGCGCTGTCGGCAAGCAGCGCAGCAGCGCAGCGCACGAGCGCGTGGGCGTCTAGCGGATTCCCAACGCCGAAGACGTCGTTTCACAGCACGGACACGGTGCAGGATCGCCGGAGCAGACCACTGGCGTGCCGGGC
>CAZTGE010000075.1:0-20256 GCA_964612995.1 uncultured candidatus Brocadiaceae bacterium
CAGGGCCGTTGAAAACGCCAGCGAAGCTGGCGAGTGACGACAGAGGCGCGGGGGGGGTGTGCGCCGAAGGCGCGAGGGGGCAGCGCCCCCTCTGAAAATAACTCAGCGTTGCCGCTCGGGGACCAGATAGGTCCCTCTGCCGCCGACCCGGATCTTGTGGACGGTGCCGTCGCCACGCGGGGCGCTGCGGCCTTCCTCGCGATTGGGCAGCAGCCAGGTGCGCGGGCAGGAGTCGGGGTCCGCGTCACGCTCGATCGCCATGTGCAGCACGCACTGCATGGTCCGATGGAGTTGGCGCAGTTCCTTTTCGCTCAGGTCCCGCAGGTCGCGCCGCGGATCGATGCCGGCCTGGTAGCAGATCTCATCTGCATAGACATTGCCCACGCCAGCGAGCTTGCGCTGATCCATCAACGCCGTCTTGAGCATTCCACGGCGTGACCGGAAGATGTCCCGGAATGCCTCCCAGCCGAGATCGAGCGCATCGGGACCGAGCTCGTTTGCGCTCAGATAGGCGTCGAGGTCCTCGGTGAGGCCGGCGTGGCCGAGCAGACGCTGGCTGGTCAGGCACAGGTTGCCGCCGTCGGTGAAGTCGCAGCGCAGCCGGGTGTGCGCAGGATCCGCGTCGGCGTCGACCGCCACCCCTCCGGTCATGCCGAAGTGCAGGGCCAGATGCGTCGGTCCGTCGTCGAGCGGCAGGAACAGCTGCTTGCCATGGCGATGCGGCTCGCCCAGAACCGCACCCGCCAACGCGGTGCACAGGCGGCGCTGGCTCACCCCCGCCAGGAATGTGCCGCTGTTGACGCTGCAGCGATCGATCGTGCGCCCACAAGCAGCACGGATCCTACGTGCGAACACGGCGACATCGGGCAGTTCGGGCATGATGTACCTCCTCGGCGTGCGCAGCCTCACCCGCGCTGGTGCTGCCGGTGGCGCTTGAGCACCAGGCGCATGATCTCTTCGAACAGGATCAGGCTCGCAGCGATCGGCAGCAGCATCAGCCACTGGGTCAAGCTCACCGGTCGCATCGCCAGGACATCGCTGATCCAGGGCGTGAACATCGCGCCGATGTGGGCCCCCTGGGCGAGCAGCACGGTGACGACCAGCAGGAGGTTGGCCGTCAGCGGTACGGCGAAGGTGCCGCGCCGCTCGCTACGGCACACGAAGATGTGCACGTTCTCGAACAGCACCACCAATAGCAGGGTCAGGTTGCGGGCGTCGAAGATCTCCATCCCGCGGATGGCATAGAGATAGTGGAACACGGCGAAGGAGACAGAGCCGATATACAGCCCGGAGATCAGGACCTGCTCGACCATCTGTCGGTTGAAGATCGGCTCGTCGGGCGCGCGCGGTGCCTCGTCGAGCAGACCGGGTTCACCACGTTCGAAGGCCAGGGCCACGTCCTGGATCCCGTTGGTGACCAGATTGAGCCACAACAACTGCACCGGCAACAGCGGCAGCGGATGACCGAAGCCGACCGCGAGGAAGAACAACAGCACCTCACCGGCACCGGTGCTCAACAACAACCAGACCACCTTGCGCACGTTGCTGTAGGCGATGCGGCCCTCTTCGATCCCGGCGACGATCGAGGCGAAATTGTCGTCGGTCAGGATCAGATCGGCGGTATTACGCGCGACGTCGGTTCCACCTTCACCCATGGCCACGCCGATATGCCCCTCCTTGAGCGCCGGGGCGTCGTTGGCCCCGTCGCCGGTGACCGCGATGAAGTGCCCCTTGCGCTCGAGCGCGCGGACGATGTCGGTCTTCTGCGTCGGCTCGACCCGCGCGAAGACGCTCGCCGCCTCGATCCGGTCATCCTCGCCCTTCTCGACCACCTCGCGCAATTCCGGACCGGTGATCGCCTCGTCGTCTTCGGTGGTGATATCCAGCCGCCTGGCGATCGACAGCCCCGTGCCGGGGTGGTCGCCGGTGACCATGCGCACGCTGATCCCGGCGCGATCGCAGGCGTCGACCGCCTCGGGCACCTCGGCGCGGATCGGATCGATCTGACCCACCAGACCGAGGAACCGTAGCCCCTGTAGCGACTCTTCGCGCGCGTCACGGGCATCGTCTTCGCCCACCACGCCGCTGGCCACCGCGAGCACGCGGAACCCCTGGGAGGCCAGCCGTTCCTCGGCCGCCTGCACCTGTTCGGCGTCGATCTCGCAGCGTTCCGCGATGGTGGCTGCGGCCCCTTTGACGTGCGCGACCACCGCGTCGTCCATGCGATTGAAACTCGCCGCGAAGCGCCGTGCGGAACTGAAGGGGATCTCGCCGAGCCGCTCGTAGCGCTCACGCTGCTCGGCCGGCTCGAGGCCGAGCTTGCGCGCGGCGACGGCGAAGGCGACATCGACCGTATCGCCATGGGCCACCAGCCCCTCGTCTGCCTGCTCCAGCTCGGCGTCACTGGCCAGCAGGCCGCTGCGCGCGAGCTCTTCGATCGCCGTGCGCGTGTCGTCGTCGCAGTCCTGATCGTCGTCGCAACGCAGCTCGCCCTCGAGCTCCAGGGCCTCACCGCCGAGCTCGACCTCGCGCCCCTCGGCCTGCCCACCAGGCATCCAGAACCGCCGCACCGTGAGCTGATTGGCGGTCAGGGTGCCGGTCTTGTCGCTGACGATGCAGGTGCAGGCGCCCAGGCCCTCGACCGCCGGCAGTTCGCGCACGATCACATGGCGATTGGCCATCCGCTTCGAGGCGATCGACAACGCCACCGTGATAGCCACCGGCAGACCCGCCGGAATCGCCGACACCGCCAGGGCGACAGCGAGGAAGAAGATCTCCTGCCAGCTGTCGCCGCGCAGATAGAGGATCACGCCGAGCACCACGATCGCACCCAGGATACAGTAGGCGATCAATCGGGTCAGCCGACGCAAGCGCACCACCAGCGGCGGCTCGTTGCCCTGACCACCGGCCAACGAGGCGGCGATGCGCCCCATCTCGGTCGCGGTGCCGGTACGACAGGCCACGGCGGTACCGCTGCCGCTGAGCGCCATGCTGCCTGCGTGCACCAGGGTGGTGCGTTCGGCCAGCGCGGTCTCGGCATCCAGCTCGTCCTCCGCGTCCTTGCCGACCGGGGTCGATTCGCCGGTGAGCAGGCTCTCGTCGACACGCAGCTCGCGGCTCGTCAACAGGCGCGCGTCGACCGGGACCGAAGCCCCCTCCTCGATCTCCACGATGTCGCCGGGGACGATATCCTCGGCGTCGACCTCTTGCCGTTCGCCATCGATGCGGACCACGGCGATGATCCGCAGCGCGCTCTGCAGCGCGCTGGCGCTCTTCTCGGCTCTGGCCTCCTGCCAGGTGCCGAGGCTCGCGTTGAACAGCAGGACCGCGCCGATGAAGATCGCATTGTTGAAGTTGCCCGAGGCCACACTGATGATCACGGCCGCGAGCAGGACGTAGATCAGCGGATCGCGAAACTGACGCAGGAACAGGATGACCACGCTCGGCCGCTTGCGCTCCGGCAGCCGGTTGGGGCCATGGCGCTCACGACGTTTGCGACGCTCGTCCTGATCGAGACCATCCTCGCTGGCGTCAAGCCGGTCCAGCGCTGCATCGGGAGCGATGGCGTGCCAGGGCGTTCGTTGTGCGTCATCGTTCGCCGGTTCGGGGCTGTCCGCTTCAGCGTTCATGCTGCCCCTGTTCGTCCGGACGCGGATCCATGCGGCCAACGCCCTCCTGGGCCATCGGGATCGAGGACGCATCGACCCCATCAGGCAGATCCGGACTGGCAGGCAGATCCGGACGGTGCTCCCGTTGGAGGCCCTCGTTTGCCGCCCGGGTCGCTGCAGGGTTCTGTGGTGCGCGGGCTTCATCGGCGGGGCTGTCAGGATCGTCGGGAAGCATGATCTGCCCTCGCTGTGCTCGCTCACGGTACAACCGGGCGACCCTGCGCTGGCCGGACCCGGACCATGGCCCCTTCAGATACCATCCCACCCTCAGCTGGTTCACCCCTGTGAGCCGTCCCGAGCCGCTCGCCCGCCGGGTAACGGCAGTGAGGAACAGACAGACGGCAATAGCATTGCCTGCGCCCGGCACCGCTGCTGCCCTGCTGCCCGCTGCAAGAGGATCCGTAACCACTCAGGCCCATCGGGCATGAGTGGTTACGACGCCCTTTCCCGGGGGCCCCATCGTACGCGATGGAGTCTGGCGCCGAGTGGTGGTGGGTGGATACAATCGGCGCAGCTGATCCGCCCACGCCTGAATCTGCCGGCAGATTCAGGCGAACCACGACAAAGCCAGAGGGGTAGGTCCTCACGCGGTGAGGACCGTAGGGGCGAAGCACCTGAGTAGTCAAGAGGATCCATGATGTCCAACGATCCCGCCGTACATGACCAGCCCCAGGACCGGCCGCCCTGGACCATTTCGGTCGACGAGGTGCTCGCCGGTCAGGAGGTGGAACCGGCGCAGGGGCTGAGCGACGAACAGGCGCGCAAGCGTCGTGAACAGCACGGCGCCAACCGCCTCCAGACCGCAGAATGTCGCAGCGCCTGGCGCATCTTCGGCGAGCAGTTCGCCAGCCTGATCATGCTGGTGCTCGCCATCGCCGCCGGCGTCTCGCTCGCGTTCGCACACTGGGTCGACGCCGGGGCGATCGCCCTGGCGATGATCGTCAACGCCCTGATCGGTTTCGTGACCGAACTGCGCGCGGTGCGCTCGATGGAGTCGCTGCGTCAGATGAGCAAGGCCACCGCCCGCGTCCGTCGTGGTGGCGACCAGCGTACGTGCGAGGCGACAAAGCTGGTCCCGGGCGACATCGTCACCATCGAGGCCGGCGATGTGGTCCCCGCAGAATTGCGCCTGATAGAAGCCAATGCCCTGGCCTGCGACGAGTCGGCACTCACCGGCGAGTCCGAACCGGTAAACAAACAGACCGATATCGTCGACGACCCCGACACCGTGGTCGCCGAACGCACCAACATCTGTTTCAAGGGCACGGCGGTGACCAAAGGCTCCGGCTGCGGCGTGGTCGTGGCCATCGGCATGGACACCCAGATCGGCAACATCTCGCAGATGACCGCCGAAGCGGAAGGGAAGAGCGACCCGCTGCAGCGCCAGCTCGCGCGGCTCGCGCTGCGTCTGATCTGGCTCATCGTGGTGGTGGCGGTGATCGCCGCGGCCGGCGGCCTCATCGCTGGCAAGCCGCTGTTTCTCATGTTCCAGACCGCGGTGGTGCTGGCGGTGGCGGCCATTCCCGAGGGGCTGCCGATCGTGGCCACCCTCGCGCTCGCGCGAGGCATGCAACGCATGGCCCGGCGCAACGCCGTGGTACGCCGGCTGACCGCCGTCCAGACGCTCGGTTCGACCACCACCGTATTCTGCGACAAGACCGGCACCCTGACGGCCAACCAGTTGACGCTTAAGACGATCGCCCGGCCCGATGACCGCATCGACATCAGCGGCAGCGGGATGGAGCGGGAGGGCTCCTTCACCCGCGAGGAACACGAACTCGAGCTCGACGAGGAGCCGCTCGCCCGCCGCGCCCTGGAGATCGGCGTGCTATGCAACAACGCCGCCATCCCGGAAGACGACAGGGCCAATGGTGACCCGCTCGAGATCGCGTTGCTCGTCGCCGGGGCCAAGGCCGGACTCGCGCGCAAAGAGCTGCTCGAGCGGTGGCCGGAGCAACACGAGTACGCCTTCGATGCCGAGGTCAAACTGATGGGCACGGTCCATCAGCGCGACGATCAGCTCTACCTCGCCGCCAAAGGTGGCCCCGCGGCGACCATCGATCGCTGCACCGGCATTGCCGAGCGCGAAGATCCGATGGACCAGGAGACCGCCGATTGTTGGCGTACGACCAATGAATACCTGGCCGCGGAGGGCCTGCGCGTCCTGGCCGTGGCCGATCGCACGCTGAGCGAGGTCGAAGACGACCCCTACCACGACCTGGAAGCCGTGGCGTTATTGGGATTCTACGATCCGCCCCGAGACGGCGTGGCCGAGGCCATCACCGAGGCGCGCGACGCCGGCATCCGCGTGGCCATGATCACCGGCGACCAGCCCCGCACCGCACGCAGCATCGCCGACTCGGTCGGTCTCGGCGAGGCCGAGGACCAGCAGACCGTCCATGGCCGTGACCTGGCCGAGATCGGCGAACAAGACAGGGGCGCTCAACAGCGACTGCTCGACGCGCGCGTCTTCGCCCGCATCAATCCAGCGCAGAAGCTCGACCTGGTCGACCTGTTCCAGCGACACGGCCACGTGGTCGCGATGACCGGCGACGGGGTCAACGACGCCCCTGCGCTCAAGAAGGCCGACATCGGCATCGCGATGGGCGCACGCGGCCAACAAGTCGCCAAGGATGCGGCCGACATCGTGCTCAAGGACGACGCCTTGAGCACGATCACCGTCGCCATCGCGTATGGCCGGACCATCCTCGACAACATCCGTAATTTCGTGATCTATCTGATCTCAGGCAACATGGGCGAGATCCTGCTGGTCGGCATCGCCGCCACCGCCGGTGCACCCCTGCCGCTACGCCCGCTGCAGATCCTGTACCTGAACCTCATCCACGATGTCTTCCCCGCGCTCGCCCTCGGCCTCGGCGAGAGCGCCCCCGGCGTCATGCGCAGGCCCCCGCGCGACCCGAGTGAAGCCATCCTGACCAGACGGCACTGGGCCACCGTCGCGCTCTACGGCGCGCTGATCGCCGCGACCGTTCTCGGCGCCTTCGCCCTGGCGCTCACCCACTACGGGATGTCGGTCGACCGGGGAGTCAGCGTCGCCTTCATGAGCCTCGCCTTCGCACGCCTATGGCACGTATTCAACATGGACCACCCCACGATCCACGGAACCTCGCCGCGGGTGGCGCGCAACCCCTGGGTCTGGGGCGCGTTGGGCCTGTGCACCGCCCTGGTGCTCCTGGCCGTCTGGACCCCGCCGTTGGCCGACGTGCTCGGACTCGTGCCGCTGGGAACCACCGGCTGGACCCTGGCGCTGGTCTCGAGCCTGCTGCCGCTGGCCATCGGGCAGGTGGCGCGGATCGGCGTCGCTGCGTTCAATCGCCACGACGGGGGACAAGACGCAGACGGCGATTGACACTCGCTGGCGCGAGCTGCGATCCGTCACGGCAGGATTCTCCGCAGTCCCACCAACAATTCACCCTACGACCCCGGCCTGCATCACCCCCCCGGCTACAAGATCGTACGTGGCCAGTGCGCACCCCGGCTTCCTCGCTGCCGCTCGTCGCGCTCAGCAGGTCGCAGCCCCATCGGGGCCTGCCTTTCGCTTCGCGATGCATGGCCCGGCCCCCACGAGCCACTGTCGTCGCTCGCCAGCTGCGCTGGCGGCTTTTGCGGCGCCACGCGCCATTTTCACTACAAACGCTGCACTGTCTGCCGGTCGCCCAGTCGGGCCTAGCCGGGCTCCGGACGCTGTCGACACCGTGTCGGCGGGTCTGTGAGGGTTCAATCAACCACTTTTGGGCCCGACCTCCCAAGCACGATCCGACGTACCAATACCTGGTCTGGTGCGGGGGTGTCGTCAGCGCCAGCGAACGCCAGCGGCCAGTCATCGCGTGGAGACAGATAGCGCCCCGTGACGAAGGGCCGTCAGCGATCGAGTAACTACTCAGGGGCTTCGCCCCTACGGTCCTCACTGCGTGAGGACCCACCCCTCTGGCTTTGTCGTGGTTCGCCTGAATCTGCCGGTAGATTCAGGCGTGGGCGGATCGGCTGCGCCGAAACATAGCGCAGGCTCCGCCCGCAGCCCAAGGGCTCATCATAGCGGTCGCAGCCTGCGCCGCTCTTTGTTCGCGGGGGCTCGCTCTGCGCTGCGCGCAGTCGCCCCCGCTACGCCTCCATTCCATTCCCCTGGACAAGTGCGCATGGTCATGCGCGCTTGTCCAGGGAAATGGAATATCCGCCCTCCGGCGACACTTGCTCCTCGGCCTGACGGCCTGCGGGGCTGCGCTTGCGCTCCATGGGCCGCTGGCCCCACTGGGGCCAGCTATCGCCTGCGGCGATACCTGCTTCGCCCACCACTCGGCGCCAGACCCCATCGCGTACGGTGGGGCCCCGAAAGGGCGTTGTAACCTCTCATGCCCGATGAGCCTGAGTGGTTACGCGATCGATTCGGTTGCAAGTCGCCGTCCTGGGGCGCTGACAGGCGGCAGGGGTTTACACGCCCCACCACCAGTAGGCGCCGAGCACGCCGCCGACGAGGATCAGCAACAGGATCCAGAAGGCGAGGGTGAAACCGATCGCGGTGGTCACTGCGTCAGCCTCATCCACGGGTGGCGTCTCGGGAAGCGAGCTGCGCGGCGGCGGGATCAAGGCCATGAAGAGTACGAACAGCCCCACGGCCGCGAGCAGGCCAGGGACCCACTGGCGTTCGTAGATGGCCGGCCCCAGCGGGCGGAAGGCCAGATTGGCGATCCAGACGATGAGCAGGAACACCGGGATCGCGATCAGCAGACCGCCCCCAGCACCATGGGTGGAATCGCCGTAGGGCCGCCAGCCGAAGATGGCCACCAGCGGCAGGGCGAAGATGATCGCGATCAGGCAGGCGATGAGGATATCGACGAGGAACATGGATGACTCCAGATTACTGGTGATGGAGGCCCTCAGAGAGCCGGAACCACCCTGCAGCCACGTCCGGAGCCCAGCCTGGCTTGGCTGGGCGACCGGCCGACCGCGGAATGGTCTTCGCCAGGATCGGTCGCAGGTCAGGCGCAAATGCCAGCCGCGCTGGCGCGTGACGAGGAGGGGTGGCTCGGCGGTGCGCCTTCTGTGAGGACAGCTCCTGGTGTCGGGTGGACGGATACGCAACGACCCCGTGAGTCTGCTCACAGGGTCGCGTTGGCAGGGCGCAGCAACTACTGCTTATTCATCGAGGCACCCTTGTCTTCATCCTTCGACAGGGTGATGACCCAGTCTGCATCGACCTCACGGTTGCCGAACAGGTCGACATCCAACTCGCCGCTGACGCTGACTCGATGCCCCTTCTCGATCTTCTGATAGCCCTTGTCGTCGAGCGGGTTGTAGGCCAGATCCTCGGTGTCGACCGTCACCTGTCTGGCGCCGGTATCGATGGTGAATTCACCCTCGATCGCATCGACAGATGTCACCTTTCCGCGGATGGAGACCGTGGAGACGACCACCGGGGCAGTCACCACCGTGCTGTAGGTGGCGTCTTCCTCGTCAGCGGCGCTGGCATAGAAGTAACTGCCGAGGGATTCGACATAGACGCTGCTGGCTTCAATGGTAGTGGTCTCGAACAGATCGTCGTCGATGCGCCCGTTGACCGTGACCTTGTCGCCATCGAGCAGCCCGTAAGCATCGCCATACCAGTCCCAGTCGTCCATCTCGACGGTGACCAGCCCCTCTCCATAGTCGAGTATGAAGGAATCGGCAGTCGGATCGACCACCGTGCCACTGATGCTGATCCAGCTCTCATCGGCTTTCTGATAGGGGCTTTCGACCGCGGCGAGATTGGCCCCGGCGCCGGCGATCAACATGATGGAAATAAGTCGGAAAAGAGACATGTGCAGTACCTTCTGTCTGTGTTGCCTGTGCAACGGGTGGTTGATGCACCCGTCCGCGGGTGTGCGATCGAGATTTTCGAAATTATACACCTGTTCACGGGGCTCTCACAATTGTGAGGACCCGCCGCTGCCTCGGCCAGTAACCGATGTGAGCAAGCGCCGCGTCCCGGCATCATCGCCATCATTGGCTCGGGCCCAGTCGGTCGCCGGTCGATCCGGACATCCGACTCTGCTTGGCCGGAAGGACGATGCCATGAGCTACCGCTTCACCTGCGCCGAGACCATCGCCGCTGGCATCCATCGCATCGCTGGCGAGCGCGCCCGCAGTGCGGTCGTGGCCCTGGGCCAGGTCGCCGCCGGCCAGCGCAGACGACGTGGCGTGCATCGGGCCCGCAAGGATATCAAGCAGCTCCGTGCGCTGTTACACCTGGTGCGGACCCCGCTTGGGCCGGCATACAAACGCGAAAACGATGCCTTGCGTGAGATCGCGCATTGCCTCTCACCGGTGCGCGACGTGCAGGTCGCCGAACAGACGCTGGGCAAACTGCA
The DNA here is from genome assembly GCA_964612995.1 of uncultured candidatus Brocadiaceae bacterium. Taxonomy (GTDB): domain Bacteria; phylum Planctomycetota; class UBA11346; order UBA11346; family UBA11346; genus SLQH01. The sequence continues at coordinate 10,034 of CAZTGE010000075.1, forward strand.
GTGCGCTCCCTACGTGGCCCTTGACAATGAGACTGCAGAACGGCTGCAACGGCAGCTCGAACGCCTGCGTCACGATACCATGACCGAACTCGACCTGGGTGAGCGTGCGCATCAGGCCGGCGCAGCCATGGAGGAGTTCGCCCGCCGGGCAGCGAACTGGGAGCTGCCCGGCGACCACGCATTCGCCGCCCTGGCACCGGGCCTGACACGCAGCTACAAGCGGGGGCGCAAAGCGCTCGCCGCGCTCGATCACACCGACGATCCGGCCTGCGTCCACGAATGGCGCAAACAGGCCAAGATGCTGTGGTACCAACTGCGTCTGCTGCGCGAGGCCTGGCATCCGGTCTTTGGCGCGATGGCCAAAGAGCTCAGCCGGCTGAGCGACCAGCTCGGCGAACATCACGACTGCGCCGAACTCGCCCAACGCGTCGGCGACCCCACGACCGGTCTGCTCGGAACCCAGCAACGGCGCGATGAGGTCGCGCAGGCGCTCGACGAACGCATGCAGCGCCTGCTCTCTGAGGCGAAACCCCTGGGCGAGCGCCTCTGGTGCGAGAAGCCCAAACCCTTCGTCCGGCGTGTCGGCCGGGTCTGGAACGCCTGGCACAGCGAACACGACATCGCGCTGCGGGCCCCGGCCCCCCAGTGACCGCATTCGGGCGGATCCCCCTACCCGTTCAAGGAGCCCCTCATGCCCACTTCGGCGCCCCGTATCGGACTGCTGCTCGGACCGATGTTCGAAGACCAGGAATTCATCTACCCCTACTACCGTCTGCTCGAAGCCGGTTACCAGGCCGTACGCCTCGGCACCAACGGCGCTGCCGAATTCACCGGCAAGCACGGGGTGCCGATGCCGGCCGACCGTCAGGCGAGCGAGGTTTTCGCCGGCGACCTCGCCGGCATCCACATCCCCGGCGGCTACGCCCCGGACCACATCCGCCGCGATGACGTCGCGGTCGATCTGGTGCGACGGCTGGCCGATGACGGCAAACCGATCGCCTCGATCTGCCACGGCGCCTGGGTCCTGGCGTCAGCAGACATCGTTCGCGGCAAACGCATGACCTGCTTCCGCGGCATCAAGGATGATCTGGTCAACGCCGGCGCCGACTGGGTCGACGAGCAGACGGTGGTCGACGGCAGCCTGGTCACCGCGCGCAAGCCGGCCGACCTGCCCAGCTACATGCGTGCATTCCTCGAACTGCTGCCCTGAACCAGCGTCGCCCCGTGCTGGAAGCACGGGGCAACGGAACGCATCAGCGCTGTGCCGACGCCTCAGCCGTGGGCCGGGCTGGTCACCGCGTCGACGACCTGCAGCACCTCGCCGATCTCGTCGAGCTGCTGGACCATGTCGGCGAGGCTGACCACGCCCACCGCCCTGCCATCGTCATCGAGCACGATGATCCGACGGACCTTGCTCGCCTGCATCGCTTCGCGCACACCCTCGTCGGATGCACTCAAGGCGACGGTCTCCGGATTGCCGGTCATCACCGCTTCGGCCGGCGTGAGCGCGGGGTCGCTGCCTGCCCCGACGACGCGACAGGCGACATCGCGGTCGGTGAGCACGCCCACCGGCTTCCCGTCCTCAACGACCACGACCAGACCGATGTCGTTCTCACGCATCAGCTTCGCCGCCTCGCTCACGTTGGTGGTTCTTTCTATGCAGACCGGGTTGCCGGTCATCAGGTGTTCGACTCGCATGGTGGGCTCCTCGGCGGGCCGTGCCCGCACTGCTGGTGATGCGTTCGTCCGCGGCGCGTTGGCCGCTACCGAAAGATACAGATTGTACACCGGCCCGGCGATCCCTCACACTCGTGAGGCGCAACCATGCGGCCCCGCAATTGCCGAGCGCCAGCTGACAGTCCTGCGGCCATCAGACTGCTGGGCCCTGCTATCGGCCCTGCTCCGGCGCAGCGGACGCCGACGTGTCATCGTCGTCCGCGTGCTCACCGCGCAGATAGGGCACCACTTCTTCGCGCAGGATCCCGACCAGCGCATCGAAGCCGTCCGGCTTGACGATGTATCCGTCGCACCCGGCGCGTCGGCTGCGTTCGCGGTCGGCGGGTGTGTCGCTCGAACTGATCATCACGAATGGCACATCCCAGTCGCGCAGTTGGCGGCGGCGCAGCCCGAGCAGATCGACGCCGTCGATCGGCGGCATGTACAGGTCCACCAGCACCACTGCCGGATGCTCATCGGGGTCGGCCTCATGCAGCTGCAGCAAACCGGCTGCAGCCGCGGCACCATCCTCGAAACAGATCAACTCCACCTCCTGATCGAGGCGACCGAAGGCGAGGCGGTAGAGCTCCTGGTCCATCTCATCATCATCGATGATCACCACCCGGGGTCTGTTCTCATCCATCATTGTCTGCGCTCTCACATGCCGGTGACGGTCGAACCGATGCATGGGGGTCTTCGTTCGGCGCCGCCTCGACCATCTCGCTCAGGCGGCCGAGGAACTCGATACTCGACCGGTGGTTGCTGCTGTATCTGATATCGGCGATCTGCGGCTCGTGCTCGCTAGCGCGATCCCGATGCTCGATTATCGCGCTGTACTCGCCGACCAGGTGATGCACGCATCGACGCTGGAGCGGATCGTCGGGCAAGATCACCTGCACGCGCTGTTCGGGCAGCGGCCCCGAGAGCCACTTGCCGACTGGGCGCAAGCCGCGTAAGACGATCAGGATCAAGGTGCTCACCGCCACAGCGAGCAGATAGGCACCGACCCCGGCGCAAACGCCGGCCGCAGCGGCCACCCACACGGTCGCCGCGGTGGTCAGCCCCCGCATCTGCCCGCCGTGACGCATGATGGCGCCCGCACCGAGGAAGCCGATTCCGGCAACGACATACGAGGCCATGCGGCTCGGATCGATCTGCACGCCCCCGCCAGCAGCGGCGTTGGCATCGGTCAGATAGACGCCCATGCTCGCGAACACACAGGCGCCGATGCTGATGGCGATGGTCGTACGCAGGCCCGCCTCGTGGCCGCTGATCTCGCGCTCGATGCCGATCACTGCGCCGCATCCGGCTGCAACCAGCGCATGGATGAACAGATCGATCTCCAGGCTCATGGGTGGCGACCCAGGCTGCACCGGAGCGGGCCCTGACGCTGATGGCGCGAACTCATGGCATCTCCGGTTCCTGCTCCAGGATCTCGACACCGCGCTCGCACAGCGCTGCCACGGCACGCGCGCCATCGCCCGGTTCGACTTCGGCCGCCCGGCACCCGGGCAGGACCAACCGGGTCCGGTAGCCCAACTCGCGAGCGTCGCTGGCGGTGGCCTGCACGCAGACCTCGGTAGCCAGACCCAGCACATCGATGACGTGGACTTCGCGCTCCTGCAACCATTCGTGCAACCCGGTCGCGCTACGCCGGCCATTGTCGAAGAAAGCGCTGTAGCTGTCCACCGCTGGATCTACGCCCTTTCGGAAGACCTGTTGGATCGGTTTCCGTTCCAACTGCGGATGGAATTCCGCGCCCCACGTGTCTTGAATGCAATGAGGCGGCCACAGCACCTGCTCGAGTCCGTTGAGCTCGATCACCTCGAACGGCTCCTTCCCCGGATGAACGCTGGCGAAACTCCCGTGGTCCGGTGGATGCCAGTCCTGCGAGGCGGCAACCACGGGATAACGATGGGCCAGCCGATTGGCCACCGGTACCACAGCGTCACCATCGCTGACTGGCAGCGCCCCATCGGGCATGAAATCGTTCTGGATGTCGACCAGGATCAGTGCGTGGCGCATGGTCCGTTCCTTTCGCTGCTCACAAACCCTTCCGGTCGCCGCCGGCTCTCGATGAGTTCATCACGGATCCGGTGCAGGCGGTGTTCGAGACCCACGGGATATTCATGCGGATGCTCCAGCCGCAAGCAGCCGGGATAGAAGCTCGCGAGCTGATCCTGGCAGGTTTGACGCGACTGTTCCAGCTCCGGCGGATCGTAGACGATCCGGCCACCGCGCATGACCGGCACCAACAGGTCTTCGCCCACCGCATCCGCAGCCGGGCGCCGCATACGCGAGGGATCCGCGGGATCGATCAGCACCGGCCGCTGTTCGATGCCCAGACGGCTGTCGTAGATGACGTCGCAATCGGCGCGGTCGCCGCTGAAGAACCGTCGGACCTGCAGCAAGCCGGGATCACTGATCTTGGCCCGCTGTTCAGATAGCTTGAGGCGATAGTCCCACTCGCCTCCCGCCGGCCGGACGGCAGCGAGCTTGTAGACCCCGCCGAGGGCCGGCTCGTCCCAGGCGGTCGCCAGATGCGTCCCCACCCCCCAGAGATCGATCGGCGCACCTTGTTGTTTGAGGCTACGGATGACGTACTCGTCGAGGTCGCCCGAGGCCACGATCTTGACCTCGGGGAACCCCGCAGCATCAAGTCTCTCCCGCGCCTGGGCGCTCAACCAGGCCAGATCCCCGGAATCGAGCCGGATCCCGAGCAGTTCATGGCCGTCTGCGCGCAATTCACGCGCCACCGTGATGGCGCGATCGACGCCAGCGAGGGAATCGTAGGTATCCACCAGCAGCACACTGTCCTCTGGCATCGCCGCAGCGTACTGGCGGAAGGCGCTGAGCTCGTCGTCGCAACTCATCACCCAGCTGTGCGCGTGCGTGCCCTTGACCGGAATCCCGTAACGCATCCCCGCGAGCACGTTGGAGGTCGCGCTGCATCCACCGATGTACGTCGCCCGGGCTGCGCTCAGCGCCCCGTCCGGCCCCTGTGACCGACGCAGACCGAATTCGAGCACGGGATCGCCCTCGGCCGCACGGCAGACCCGGGCCGCCTTGGTCGCGATCAAGGTCGAGAAGTTGACCATGTTGAGCAGGGCCGACTCGAGGACCTGGGCCTGCAATAACGGACCGACCACCCGCACCAGGGGTTCGTGGGGAAAAACCACCGTGCCCTCCGGCACCACGTCGATATCGCACGCCAGGCGCATGTCACCGAGATGGTCGAGGAAGGCCCGCGAGAACATCGGCTGTCCGTCGCGTCGGCGCAACCCGGCCAGGTAGTTGAGCTGGGCCCGGTCGAAATGGAAACGCTGGAGCAGGTCGATCACCGCAGCGCAACCGGCTCCGACGGTGTAGCCGCCGCCGAAGGGATGCTTGCGGAAGGTGACGTGGAAGGCGCCCTCGTCCTCCTGCCGGCCATGGAACCAGTAGCCATAGGCCATGGTCAACTCGTAGAGATCGGTCAACAAGGGGACCGCAGCATCGCGGTAGGGGTCTGCTGGCACGTCCTGCCGGCTCATTGCCCCTCCGGGGTGTACAACCGATCGGCCCGGGCCGCGAGGATGAAGTCGTTGTCGGTCAATCCGCCGACGGCGTGGGTGGTCAGCCGCACGTCGACATGTCCCCAACGCAGCACCAGGCGGGGGTGATGACCCTGACGCTCGGCTTCCTCGCCGAGGGCGACCAGGTAGGAGAGGGCGCTGCGGAAATCCGGGAAGTCGAAAGTCCGCGTCAGCCGACCGCGCGTATCCAGCTGCCAGGACGGGTCGAGCCGGTCCAACAACTGATCGATGGCCGGCTGCGCGAGCGGCTGGTCCCCACCGCTACAGGCGCGGCAATGGCGTTCTGCGAGTGGTGGCGTTGACTCTGCTGACATGTGCGATCCTGAAAGATACCGGCCTGCGGTACCGGCCGGTGGACAAACGGTGAGGACGGTTCATGCGCGACTCGCATCGGCGTGATTGGCCGCAACGAAACGCCAGTCGACCAGAGCGTTGAGTATCGCATCGACATACTCGCCGCGCCGGTTGCGATAGTCGATGTAGTAGGCGTGCTCCCACACGTCGACCGTGAGCAAGGGCGTCTTGCCGTGGCGCAACGGACCATCGGCGTTGCTCGTGGCCATGGTCTCGAGCGCGCCGTCACAGTAGACCAGCCAGGCCCAGCCGGAGCCGAACTGCCCCGTGGCTGTCTGCTTGAACTGCTCGCGGAAGGCGGCGTAGGAGCCGAAGGATGTATCGATCGCCTTGGCCAGAGCGCCGTCCGGCGCACCCCCGCCCTTGGGATCCAAACAACGCCAGTAGAAACTGTGGTTCCACACCTGACCGGCGTTCTGGCAGATCGCGCCATCGGATCGCACCACGATGGTGGCCAACTGCTCGTCACTCCATTTGCTGTCGCCGACCAGCTTGTTGAGCTTGTCGACGTATCCCTGGTGATGCTTGCCGTGATGGAATTCCAGCGTCTCGGGCGAGATGTGCGGGGCCAGGGCCTTGCGATCGTACGGCAGCTGCGGCAATGCGAACGGCGCGGTCGCATTGCCGATGTCAGTCGGGTCGAGCGCCATCGCGTCGCCGGTATAGCTGCCACTGGCACGAGCACCCTGGTCGGAACGGCCATAGCAGCTTGCGACCAGGCCGCAGGTGGCCAGGGCGCTGCCGCTGAGAGCGAGCATATCGCGACGGGAGAGTCCGGTTGAAACAGCGGGCTTCGCAGTGTCAGGCATGATTCGGGCCTTCCGGGGGCTTGTGTGAATTGGGGTGAATGCGGGTGTCAGGTGCGCGACGCGGCCGGCGCGGTCCGGCCGTGACCATGCCGCCGGGTCGGTTCCGGTCGCTGCAAGCGGATGAGCAGGTCATCGACCAACGCGATGCCGATCCGGATCCAGATGGCGCCAGCCACGAGCAATACGCCAGCGATGGCCATCGCGATGAACACGCCGGTGACCGATTCTGCACCACCCATGTCACATCTCCTGTTCTGGGGCGTGGGCGTGACGGACGCTGGATGCTCGGCCACCCTACGCGATGGGATGAAGGGCCGCACACTACACCCGGACCTTGGCCAGCTCACAGATATGTATCCCGACTGTGACCGGCTGCCATCGGACCCAGACGGGCATAACAGCTGTGAGCCCACTGCCGGCGCGCCCATCATGGATCGCGTCGCCACCCCGGATGGGAGCACACACCATGGCTGCACCGAGCGTGATCATCATCGGCGGAGGACCGGCCGGACACAGCTGCGCCGTCCGCCTGGCCCAATGCGGCGCACAGGTGACCCTGATCGAACGTGATCTGGTCGGTGGCATCTGCACCAACTGGGGCTGCACCCCCTCCAAGGCGATGATCGAGTCGGCCAAGGTCGCGCTCGAGGTCGACAGGGCCGCGCACTACGGGGTCGAAGTCGCGAGCCGCAGCATCGACTTCGCACGGGTGATCGAGCGCCGCGACCGGGTGGTCGACGAGACCCGGCGCGACATCTCCGAGCTGCTGGCCAGCCACGGTGTCACCGTCCTCGGCGGCGAGGGCCGTCTGAGCGCTCCGGGGGTGGTCGACTTCGCTCCCAATCCGGATAGCGACCACCCCGCAGGCGCCTTGCGTTGCGACCACGTGGTCATCGACACCGGCTCGCAGCCAATCGCCCCGCCGGGCTTCGCCACCGACCACCCGGCGGTGATCTACAGCAACCGGCTGGTCAGTATCACCGAGCAGCCACGTCGGCTGGTGATCGTCGGCGGCGGGGTCATCGGACTCGAATTCGCCACCACCTTCGCCGCTCTCGGCACCGAGGTGACCATCGTCGAGATGATGGACCGACTGGTGCCCTTCCTCGACGAGGAGATCACCGCCACGATCTCCACCACACTCGAACAGCGCGGAGTGCGGATCATGACCGGACACGCCGCGGCCGGCATGGATGCCGACGAGCTGGTGGTCCGGCCCGTCGAGGACGGCAACGAGACCCGGATCCCGGCGGATACCGTGTTGCTGGCGATCGGTCGCCGCCCGGTGCTCGACACCGAACGCCTCGAGCGCTGTGGCATCGACCACGATCCCAAGACCGGCATCGCCACCGACGCCTATCTGCGCAGCTCGGTGCCCGGTGTCTGGGCCATCGGCGATGCGACCGGGGAATCGATCCTCGCCCACGTGGGCATGCAGCAGGGTATCATCTGCGCCGAGAACATCACCGCCAGCTCGCCTGTGCGCTATCGCGCGATGGATTACCGGGTGGTTCCCACCGTGGTCTATACCCTGCCCGAGATCGTCGCCCTCGGCGACCCGGGCGACGAACCGGGCCTGCGCTGCGTCCGCCTGCCTTTCACCAACGACATGCGGGCCCAGATCGAAGACCGGACCGCGGGCGTGCTCAAGCTCTGGCTGCGCGCTGATCGTCTCGTGGCCGCCCAGGCCATCGGCCACAACGTGTCCGAATTCGCCCAGGAACTGGCCTTGATGATCGCCCATCGGCTGCCGATCGCCGACGTGGCCGAGATCATCCATCCCCACCCCAGCTACTGCGAATCGATCCGCGTCGCCCTGCGCATGGACCTGGGCACACGGATCAGCCCGTTGCGCGAGGCGTGAATGCCTTGCGCCCGATGTGAAAGGACCCTGCACAATGGACGCCGTCGTACGCAACCTCACGCAGCACTCGAACACCGTCACCCTGACCGGACTGGTGGGCGCCACCGCCGCGCCCTACACCATACCCGGACAGGAGACCGAAGCCCCGCCAGCCGGTGGCGACCTGGAGGATGTGCTGCGCGATCGGGCCGCCGAGCCGATCAAGAACGATCTCCAACCGGTGGAACGCGACACGGTGATCGCTCGCGACGAAGCCCTCCAACCGGCCAACCTCGCCGACATCGACCGCGACACCCCCTTCGAAGCCGTGCTCGAGGACGGCGTTCCGATCGTCGGCGACGAATACGAATGGCAGCTCGAAGACGGCACCCGCCACCAGATCCTGATCGCCGAAGCCGACGAGGTCGAACACAACGGCCACCACCACGTCATCGTAAGGGGCACCATCAGCCCAAGCACCTGAACACCGACACAGCCAGAGGGGTGGCCCCGGCGCCCCTGCATCAACCGGCCACTACCCGATACTCATGATATCGTCGACCTTCTCCTTGAGCATCGTCTCGGCCTTGCCCTCGTACTGCTTGAGGGTCTCGGTGACCTCTTCGGTGGCGCGCTTGACGTCGTCTTCGGGCAGGTGGTTCTCCTTGCCCGAGGCCTCGATCGTGCGGATCGCCTCGCGCCGCGAGTTGCGCATCGAGATCTTGCACTTCTCGCACAACTCCTTGGCCTCGGTCGCCAGCTGTTTGCGACGCTCCTCGGAGAGCGGCGGCACGTTGAGGCGGATGACCTCGCCGTCGTTCTGCGGGGCCATGCCCAGATCAGCGGCGATCAGGCCCTTCTCGATGTCCCTGAGCGTGCCCTTGTCCCACGGCTTGATCACCAGCTGCGTCGGCTCGGGCACCGAGACGCCGGCGAGCTCCTTGATCCGCATGCTCGAACCGTAGGCGTCGACGGTCACGTGGTCGATCATGCTCGGCGATGCGCGACCGGTGCGGATGCGCTGGAAATCGCGCTTCAAGGTGTCGAGACTCTTCTCGAAGTGCTCCTCGACCTCCAGCATCTCCTCCTCGAAACTCATGGTGTCCTCCTCGTTGCGGCCTCAGCCGACGGTGGTGCCGGGCGGGTTGTCGCCGAGCGCGGCGCGGATGGCCCCCTGGCGGGTCATATCGAAAACACGGATGCGCACGCCGCGATCGCGGCACAGGCTGAAGGCGGCCTGATCCATGACGCCGTAGGCGCTGTCCACCGCCTCGTCGAAACTCAGGTGGTCGATGCGTTGCGCATCGGGATCGCGCCCGGGATCGGCGGTGTAGATGCCATCGACGTTGCTGCCCTTGAGCAGTTCCGAGGCGTCGATCTCGGCCGCGCGCAGGGCGGCGGTGGTATCGGTGGTGAAGAAGGGATGGCCGGTACCGCCGCCGAAGATCACGATCACACCCTCGGCGAGCCAGCGCAGCACCTGAGTGCGGTCATAGGCCACCGCGACGTTGGGCACCGCGTGCGGCGCCACCACCTCGCAGGTGCCGCCAGCGGACTCGATCGCCTCGCGCAAGGCCAGGGAGTTGATCAACGTGGCCAGCATGCCCATGTAATCGCCGCGGGTACGCGTGGCGACCACCGCAGCGATGTCGCGACCGCGGACGATGTTGCCGCCGCCGACCACCAGGGCGACCCGGCGCCCGCCACGGACCCCTTCCAACAACTCGCCCGCCACGCGCTGGAGCACGACGGGGTCGAAAACCCCCTCCTCGCCCTTCAGGGCTTCACCGGAGAGCTTGAGCAGCACTGGAGCAACGGGCGACGGCATGGCCACGCACGCTACGCCCGCTCCCCGATGGTGCAACTCGTGACGCTTTTTGCAGAGGGGGCGCTGCCCCCTCGCGCCTTCGGCGCGTACCCCCACGC
>CAZTGE010000076.1:0-20158 GCA_964612995.1 uncultured candidatus Brocadiaceae bacterium
CCTGCGTCACTATGGCCCAAGCACCGAAGAGAGCCGGGCGGTTGGACGCAGATGGAGGCGACGCAAGGCATGCCGACCTGGTGATCGGCGCTCCCAGGGGCCGAGCTTTGAGCGGCCCTGCCTTGCAGACGGCTGCTTGATTCGCGCAGGCCGGCGCGGCATCGTGGGGCGATGAACGAAGCTGATGGTCCTGATGGGGAGGACGAACGCCCCGCCACCCCCTGGCATCGCCTGCACGTCTGGCAGATCCAGGCGGTGCGCGACGTGGTGCTGGTGCTGCTGGTCATCGGCCTGGTCCAGCTCGGCTGGGTTGCGCGTGCGGTGACCATTCCGCTGCTGGTCGGCCTGGGCCTGGCCTATCTGTTCGAGCCGCTGGTCAGTCGTGTCAGCACCTGGCACCGCCGCCTGAGCCGCGTGCGGGTGGTCTCGGCGATCCTCGCCCTGGTGCTGTTGCTCGCGGTGGTGATCGGGGGGACGGTCTCGGCCCTGGTCATCCCCCAGGCCCGCAGCCTGGTGGCCAACGCGCCGCAGTACGCCGAGCGGGTGCTGCGCTTCGCCAGCAGCGAGGACATGCCCGAAGCGATCCGCCGTTACGCCCTGGAGATCCGCGAGGACCTGGGCATCCTGCCGCCACCGGCGGAGGAGCAGGCCTTTTCCGGCGACCCGCCTGCCGCGACCCCGGCTGGCGATCCGCCCTCCACGACGGCGGGCGACGCGGAGACGTCTGCAGCGCCAGCTGCGCCCGAGGCGCCGGTCGAGGTACCCCCGGCGGCGGTCGAGCGCGATGCGATGCGCTCGCTGGTCGCGGCCGAGGTCGCTCGCCAGCTCGCCGTGCGCGAGGAGGGGGGCGAGCCCTCGTGGCTGGGGCACGTCACAGCTGGCGGCAAGCGTCTGATGGGCTTCCTCGCCGGGCTGGTGGTCGATTCGTTCACGCTGCTCTTCGGAGTGTTCCTCGTCGGTTTCTTCTTCGTCTTCTTCTCTGTCACCTATCCCCACGTCCGTACCACCTTCCATTCCTTCATTCCCGAGGCGCGGCGCGGGCGCACCGAGGAACTGCTGCGCCAGATGGACATCGCCGTGAGCGGCTTCGTCCGTGGCCGGCTGCTCACCAGTCTGATCCTCGGACTGGTTTTCGCCGTCGGTTGGAGCCTGGTCGCCGTGCCCCACGCGATTCTGCTCGGCCTGGCCGTCGGCGTGCTCTGCCTCGCGCCCTATGTGAGCATGGTCGGAGTGCCGCTGGCCTGGTTGCTGGTGGTACTGCGGGTGCTCGGTCCGGGCGAGGCCAGCGGATTGTACGTTGACGCCGACGGCGCGATCGCCTGGTGGGCGGTCTTCCTGTTCCCGGTCCTGGTCTACGGTGTGGCCCAGCTGCTCGATGACTACGTGCTCACCCCGCTGATCCAGGGCAAGGCGACCAACCTGTCGCCGGCGGCGATCATGGTCGCTGTGATTGCCGGGGGGACCCTCTACGGATTCTACGGCATGCTGCTGGCCATCCCGGTCGCCGCGTGCATTCGCATCCTGATCAGCGAGATCTGGATGCCCCGACTGCGGCAGTGGATCGAGGGGGAGAGCGATGACCCGCTGCCGGGGGGCGCGGTCGAGCCGCCGCGAAAAACCCATTGAGTTTACGCACCCTCACGGCAGGTATGCAACAAGAGCCTTGAGAGCAGGAGCGGCGGCATGTCCCTGAAAGCCGAGATCATTCGCGCTTTGCGTGAAGAGGGTTATCGCATCAACGAGGCGATAACCGACGCCCTCGACGAGTTCATCGAAATGGTCGAAGACGAGAACGAGACCATCGATGACCACTTCGATGACGGTAAGGAAGACGAGGCAGACGACTGACGTCCTGCCGGGCCCACCCCATCGCGGCGCCGTTCAGGGTGCGGGTGTGGGCGCGGATTCCGGTTCGGGCAGCCGCGTCTGTCGCTCGTCTCCGGCGTCTGCTGGTTCCGGCTCCAGGTCGGGGTCGAACATGGTTTCCGGGATGACGCGGATCTCGCCGAGATAGAGCTGGGCCAGCGGGACCGGCCAGTCGCTGGCCGGGTAGCTGGCGACGATGCTGCCGAGGCTCTTGCGCAGGTTCTTGAGCAGGCGCCGTCGCTGTTCGGCATCGATATCGGGCGCGTCGGCGCGGTAGCGCAACAGGACGGCGTTGAAGAAATCGATATCGGCATGGTATTCGGGCGGGTAGCCCTGTTTGGCGAACGGCGTGGTGGCGCTGCGCAGGTGGGCCATCATGCGTGCCGGCAGATGATCGGTGCGCGGATTGGCGGTCCAGCTGGCCAGCGCCTGTTGGCGGTCGCCCATGTAAAGATAGAGCTCGCCGAGCCAGAGCCGGGCCCAGGCGCGCAGGTCGGCGCGGGGCTTGCGCGCGCCGATCACCGTGTGGTAGGCGGCGAGCGATTCGTCATAGAATCCGCGGCGGCTGTCGAGCAGGCGTTCGGCATGCGCGACACGCAGCATCCCCTCGTGGCGGAGATGACGGTGCAGCGCGTCGTCTTTGGCGACCGCCTGATAGCGCTCGCGCGCCCGCTGCAGTTCACCCGCACCGAGGTGGATGTCGCCGATCTGCAGGGTGATGGTGGCGAAGGCGCGTTCCTCTTCGAGATAATCGGCGAAATCGGCCGCGGTGCGCAGCAGCTGCAGCGCGCGTTCGGTCTTCTGGCGTGCGAGCTTGGGGTCCTCAGCGCGGTGGAGGTAGTGCTTGAGCAGGTTGAGCAGGTCGGTCTTGGGGATCGAGGCCAGGAGGTGGCGCAGTTCGAAGCGTTGGCGTAGCGATTCGAAGTACTGCTCTGCCAGCTGGTATTCGCCGAGCCGGGCGGCGCTGATCCAGGCCTGGGCGGTGGCGATCTTGTAGTAATAACGGTCTTCGAGGCTGTCGGCGATGATCCGCTGGAAGGTCGCCAGCGCCCGCTTGAGGTCGTCGCGGTTCTCGCTGCCCAGCGCGCTGTAGCACAGCCCGATGCGGTAGAGCGCGTCCTTGCGCCGCTCGTGTTCGGGAAAGTCGGCGAGGAACTGCTCGTAGAGCTGGATCGCGCGGTGGAAACGCCGTTCCTGACGCATCAGGTCGGCGGTCTCGAGCCTGCTGACCAGCTCGGGCTTGCGTTGGCGTTCGAGCAGCACGTTGCGCAGCTGCACGGTCTCCGGCGCCACCGCGATGTGGACCCGGTTGTTCAGCGAACCTTCGATCGGCACCGGGTCGCGATAGGGTTCGAGTACCTGTTCGTCGTTGACGAGGACCTGGATGTTCTCCTGGATCTTGCTCAGGCTCAGGCGTAGCGGGAAGGTCTGGTCCACCGACTGCGAGCTGACCACCGAGCGTTCGCGCGCGCCCGAGCCGGGGGTGCCGCGCAGCAGCGTGAGCACGATCGGCGCGGTGGTCGCGTCTTCCTGCTGCGCGGATTCCAACCGCAGGGCGTAGCCCTGGCCGATGTCGCCGTCGCAGATCATCATCTCGAGCAGCGGATCGCGCCCGGTCACCGGCATCACCTCGGCCGACAGGCGGACGTTCTCGTTGGTCACATCCGGCAGGGAGATCAGTTCCATCGCGCTGCGGCCGATGCGCTTGGCGAGCTTGGGCCGATCGGTCGCGGACCAGTCCAACCGGCCCGGATGGTGCCAGCGCTCCCGCCATTCCGGTTGCAGGCGCTGCAGCAGTTCCTGATCGCCTTCGCGCGAGTCGCGCATGTCTTGGAGCCGGCTGATCACCCGCCGGGCGAGGATGGCGCCGCCGACGAGCAGGATGAACAGCGCCAGTCCGGCGCCGGCCAGGGTCCGGCGGTGGCGCCACAGCGACCGGGCGAGCAGCACGGTGGTGCGCAGGCGTCGCGCCCGCACCCGCATGCCCTCCTGGATCCGCCGCAGGTCCTCGGCCATCGCCTCGGCGTTGGCGTACCGGTCGCGGGGGTCCTTGGCCATCGACTTGAGCACCACGGTCTCCAGGTCCCGGCTCAGGTCGTGGCGCAATCGGGATGGCGCCGTCAGCGGCTCCTCCAGGATGCGGCGCAGCACCGCGATCGAGTTCTCGGCGGTGTAGGGCTGGTGGCCGGTGAGCAGCTCGTAGCACACCGCGCCCATGCTGTAGATGTCGCTGCGGTTGCTCAGGTCCTCGCGCAGGCCGCTGGCCTGCTCGGGGCTCATGTAGGCCGGGGTGCCGAGCACCGAGCCCGAGGCGGTCAGCCGGCTGTCGGTGTTGAGGCGCTGGGCCATGCCGAAGTCGAGCAGTTTGACCTGCCCCTCGGGGGTGACCATGAAGTTGCCGGGCTTGAGGTCGCGATGGAGGATCCCCGCCAGGTGCGCGGTGTGCAGCGCTTCGAGTGCCTGGACCATGTACTCGCAGACCGTGTGCTCTTTGAGGTAGCGGCTGCCGCTGCGCCGGGCGCTGTCGTCGAGCAGCTGATCGAAGGTCTGGCCCTCGATGAACTGCATCACCAGGAAAGGGCGTTCATTGTGCTCGCCGATATCGAGGATGCGGACGATGCTCGGATGCCGCAGCGCTTGCAGATAGCTCGCCTCGCGCTGGAAGCGGCGCCGCTCCATCATGTCGAGGTGGCGCTCGTGGAGCATCTTGATGCTGACCAGGCGCCCGATGGGCACGCTGCAGGACTCGATGACCTTGGCCTTGTAGACGGTGCCCATCCCGCCGCGGCCGACCACGGCGAGGATCTCATAGGGGCCGACGCGGTGCTTCGCGCCCAGGTCCGGGCCCTGGCCCGGCGGCAGGTATTCGGTCTCCATGCGCGTGAAGGCGTTGTCGGTCACGGGCTGCAGCGGTTTCGACCCGCCGCGCGCTGGTCGATCCTCATCTCTTTGTGTGGCAGCATCTTGCATGGCGACTGGTGCGAGCCGGGGCCCGCACGCGTTGCATCACGGCACGGGTGGGCCGTTACCGTGCAGACGGTGCGTGCAGCCGGGGCTGTCGGCTTGGCACGCCGCGGACACGACGCTCGGCCAGTTGCGCGGAAATGGCCTGGCGGTGCGATGGCGGTTCTCCTCTCCAATTCAATGATAGCCGTTGTCCGCGGTGACATCGCCGGCATCGCCTGCGTCTGCCTGCCGGCGTTGCAGCCACTGCGCCCGGTCGCTGGGCTCACGGGCGATGATCTCGGCATCGAAGGCGCTCATCAAGGCCTTGACCAGCGGGTCCTCCTGGGCCGCGCGGTAGGCCTGGGCGCGATCCTGCGGCTGCCGCGACCTGCGCGCGGGGCCGATGCGGGCGCCGTCGAGCCGGCGGCCGAGGTGGTGCCCGGCGTGTCGCGCGAGGATCGCGTTCACCACCGCCGCCTGGTCCGGATCGGCCAGCGGTGCCAGCTGATCGAGCACCAGGGTGTCGCCATCGAGCTGTACGGGCTGGAGCGCGGTGATCGCCGCGCCGAGATCCGGCCGTTCGCCGGTGGCGTCCTGGCAGATCAGATCCCAGGCCTCGCACAGGCGTGCGAGGGGAGCGGCGGGCGGTGGGTCGGAAGTTGGAGGTGGGGCCGGTTCCCGGTCGCTGGGGCCGGGGACCGGCCTCAGCGAGGGTTGCCGGCGGTTCCCGCGCTGCGCTCCAGCCGGTCGATCCGCCGCAGCAACCCCTCGACGTCGAGCATATCGCCCAGGCGGGCGATGCGCACGAAGGCGAGCTCGAGCTGGAGCCGGGCATCGACCCCGCCGCGCAGGGCCTGTTGGCTGCCGATGAGGATCTGGCAGATGCGCAGGATCTTCTCGTTGGGTTGTTCGGCCTGGGCCAGCACCGCGTCGCCGCAGCTGCCCAGTCGGCGTACCGGGGCCGATTCCGCGCCGCAGGTCTGGACCAGCATGAGCATGCGGAAGTGGTCGATCAGCTGCTCGAGGAAGGTCGCGGCCGCGACCCCGCCGGCGCCGAGGCGGTCGAAGATCTCGATCGCCTCCTTGCCCTGGCCGGCGAGCAGGCTGCCGGCGATCGCGGCGATGTCCTCGCTGCGCGCTGCGCCGAGCAGCAGGTCGAGATCGGCGGCGGTGATGGTCTCCTCACTGACCGCGATCAGCTGGTCGAGCAGGGTCTGGGCGTCGCGCATGCCGCCGCCCGCGGCACGGGCGAGCCGATAGAGCAGGGCGTCGTCGACGGCGACGCCTTCGCCGGCACAGACCGCGCGCAGGCGTTCCACTATGTCGTCGATGTCGATAGCGCGGAAGTCGAAGCGCTGGCAGCGGTTGACCACCGTCGCCGGGACCTTCTCGATCTCGGTGGTGGCGAAGATGAAATAGACGTGCGGCGGCGGTTCCTCGAGCAGCTTGAGCAGCGCGTTCCACGCGTTGGTGGAGAGCATGTGGACCTCGTCGAGGATGAACACGCGGAAGCGGGCCTGGCTCGGGGCGTAGCTGGCGCTCTCGGCCAGATCGCGGATGTCGTCTACGCCGTTGTGCGAGGCGGCGTCCATCTCGAAGACATCGGGGTGGATGCTCTCGGCGATCATCCGGCAGTGATCGCAGACGCCGCAGGGCTCGGCGGTGGGGCCATGCTCGCAGCACAGGCCCTTGGCCAGGATCCGGGCCATGGTCGTCTTGCCGACCCCGCTCGGGCCGGTGAACAGGAAGCCGTGGGCCACCCGTTGCTTGGCGATCGCGTTGACCAGGGTTCGCGCGATGATCCCCTGGCCGGCGACCTCGGCGAAGGTCTGGGGGCGATATTTACGGGCGATGACGACATAATCCACAATCGGTTCCTCGTGTGCTGCAACACCGCGGGCCGAGGGGGGCGCGGTACAGGTTGACGAGCCGCCGGGACCCGCCGGGGCGTGGTCACCGTAGCGTGCGGTCGGGGTGCGGCAACGGGGCTGCATCGGCATTCGCCAGGGCGACTCAAAGCTCGCCCTGGGAGCGCCGATCACCAGGTCGGCATGCCTTGCGTCGCCTCCACCTGCGTCCAACCGCCCGGCTCTTTTCGATGCTTGGGCCATGGTGACGCAGGTGAAGGCGAGGCATGGCCCTCATTTGCGAGCTTTGAGTCGCCCTGCGGCATTCGCCCGGGAACCGCGTGGGTGGTGATCTGCTGGCGCCTGTCGGCCCGGGGCCTACAACCCCGGCCAGATGAGCACCGAGACGCGAGGCAGCGTGGTCGCTGCGGACCATCCGCCCCGGCCCTTCGCGGATACCGATTGGGGCTGGTTCTGCGCGCGCTGCGACGCAGCCGGGATTCCGTTCAGCGCACATGCGCGACCGCGGCTTGAGGCGCTCTACGGCCATCTGGCCGGGGTCAACGCCTGGCTCAACCTCACCCGGCTGAGCGATCCACGCGACTACCTCGAGCGCCACGTGCTCGATGCACTTGCGCCGCTGGGCGCCGATCCCCTCTTCCGGCCGGCGGCCGGCGAACGGTGCGCCGATCTCGGTTCGGGCGGCGGCTATCCCGGGTTGATCCTCGCGCTGTGGACGCCGGACACGCGCTGGACGCTGATCGACAGCCGCGGGCGCAAGGTCGCCTTCCTCGCCGAGGCTGCGCGGTTGGTCGATCCGCAGCGGGTCGCGGCGCGGCAGTTGCGCGGTCGCGAGGTGCGCAGCGCAGCGCCGGATCTGCAGCGCAGCTGCCAGCTGGTCACCGCGCGGGCGGTGGCCCCGGCCGCAACCCTGCTGGCCGAGGCGCGGGAGCTGTTGGCTCCGGGTGGCCGGCTGGTGGCATGGAAGGGCCCGGCGTACCGCGGCGAGGAGGAAGGCCGGGCGGCAGCGGCGGCGCGCAAACTCGGCTACGCGAGCGCGCAAGAGGTGGCCTCGCCGAGTGCGGGCGCACGCTCGCTGTTGCTCAGCTGGCGCCGCCTGGGCTGAGCGGCGCGCTTCAGCCCAGCGGACGTTCGATCACCATCGCGCCGTAGCCTTCCAGTCGCAGCTGGGTGCCGACCCTGGTGCCGCTGAGCAGGTCCCGGCCGACGCGGTCGAGGGTCACGGTGCGGGCGTGCCGGGCGAAGTTGAGCAGGAACAGGTACTCGTGCCGCGCATCGCAGCGACGGGCCGCGTGTACGCCCTCGGGCAGCGGCGCGGTGGTGGCGCGCGCGATGCCCGACGCGGCGACCAGGGCGTCGGCCAGCGCGACGAGGAAGGCGGGATCGGTGCGCGCGGCGAGGTACCAGGCGGTGCCGTCGCCGTGGCGGTTGCGCGTGAGCGCGGGCTGCTGGGCGTAGAACTGATGGGTGTAGCCGGCGAGGACCTCGGCGCCTTGGGCGTGGATGCGCTCGGCGTAGTCGGTGACGGTGTAGGTGCCGGCCAGACCGAGGTCGTTGTCGGGCACCAGGGCGATCGATTGCAGGTCTTCGGGGTAGAGCACGTCGAGCTCTTCGGCCCATACACCGAAAAGGTCGCGCAGATCCGGCCCGGGCCAGCCCCCGAGATGGCAGCAGTTGGTCGCGTCCACGATCCCCGTCAGCTGGGTGGCCACCAGGGTGCCGCCGGCGGCGACGAACGCGCGTAGCCGCTGCGCGGTGTCGTCGTCGATCAGGAACAACTGCGGCAGGATCAAAATGTCGTAGCCACTGAAATCGCTGCGGCGTTCGCAGATGTCGACCGCCACGCCGAGATGGCTGAACGCCGCGTGCCAGTTGCGGCAGGTGCCGAGGTAGTCCTTGATGTGCGCCTGTTCACGGTGACCGGGGCCGCAGGAGTTCTCCAAGGCCCAGCGCGCCTCCCAGTCGGCGACCACCGCCACCCGGGCCGCGGTACCGGTGCCGAGCACCGGCTCGAGCTGTTCGAGCTCCGCGCCATAGGCCGCGACCTCGCGGAACATGCGGGTGTGCTCGGTGCCGACGTGGTCGACCACCGCACCGTGGAACTTCTCGAAGCAGCCACGGCTCTTGCGCCACTGGAAGTACAGCGTGCCGTCGGCTCCGTGGGCGATCGCCAGCAGCATCTCGAGCCGATGCAGCCCCGGTCGTTTGAGCTTCGGCCGGGGCATCCAGTTGGTCGGGCCGGGTGAGGCCTCCATCTGGATGAACGGTCGGCCGCGGCCCATGCAGCGCATCAGGTCGTGGACCATGGCGAAGAGGTCGACCTCGTTGCCCATGTCCGCTTGTTCGTGGAGCAGGGGATAGGCGTCGTTGGAGACGAAGTCGACCTGTTCGCACAGGCGCCAGTAATCGAGGGTGGGGAAGAAACCCATCAGGTTGGTCGTTGTCGGCAGCGTGCTGTGGGCGCGGACGGCGGCGATCTCGTGGCGCATGAAGTCGCAGGTCTGATGGGTGACGAAGCGCA
Source organism: uncultured candidatus Brocadiaceae bacterium (assembly GCA_964612995.1). GTDB lineage: Bacteria > Planctomycetota > UBA11346 > UBA11346 > UBA11346 > SLQH01. The sequence goes on from CAZTGE010000076.1 coordinate 9,202, forward strand.
GCCAGTCGAGCTGGAGCGTGTCGACCGAGTCGTCGACGGCGGTGATCTGGTCCCAGTCGGTGATGGTGTGGTTCCAGAACGCGCTCCACCAGGCGCGGTTGAGGGAGTCCAGGTCGCCGTAGCGCTGCTTGAGCCAGTCGCGGAAAGCGGCGAGGCAGAGCTGGCAGTGGCAGGCGCCGTTGTACTCGTTGGACAGATGCCAGCCGAGCACCGCCGGATGGGCGCCGAAGCGCCGGGCGAGCTCGGCATTGACCGCCGCCACCCGTTCGCGGTAGACCGGGCTGGTCGGGCAGTGGTTGTGGCGCGAGCGCCAGGGATCGCGCAGACCCTGGCGTGAGACGCGGCAGATCTCGGGATGGGTCTGGGCCAGCCAGGCCGGCTTGCTGCCGCTCGGCGTGGCGAGGAAGGCCTTGCAGCCGTTGGCGTGGAGCCGATCGAGCGTCTCGGCGAGCCAGCCCATGGTGTAGACGCCGGGCTCGGGTTCGAGCGCGGTCCAGGCGAAGATGCCGACCGAGAACGCGTTGCAGCCGGCCAGCTGCGCCAGGCGCATGTCCTCAGCGAGGATATCCGGACGGTGCAGCCACTGGTCGGGGTTGTAGTCCCCACCGTGGAGGAAATGCGGGTGGTCGGGGAACAGGGGGGCGCGTTCGCAGGCCATGGGGCCTCCAGGTGGTGGGTGCGGGTGGGCTCAGCGACGCAGTCGCGCGGCGGTGCGTTTCTCGACCGCGGCTATGATCCGTTCGCTGGTCTTGCGCAGTTCCTTCTCGCTCAGCGTGCGGTCCGCGGCCTGGAGGTGGACCCGCAGGCTCAGCGCCTTGTGACGCGGCGGGATCTGCTCGCCGCGGTAGATCGGCGCCGCGAGTTCGATGCCCTGCAGCAGGTCGCGGGTCGCGCTGGCGACCACCGTCTCCAGCTCGGCGAAGGTGAGCGCTTCGGGACAGACGAAGGTGAAGTCGCGGTCGACGCGCTGGTACCGGCTGACCGGGCGATACTGCAGCGGTGGGGGCGGCGGCAGCGTGGCGAGCAGGCGTTCGAGTTCGAGCTCGAACCAGGCCGCCGCGGGTTCGCAGGCGGCACGGCGGCGCAGGTCGGCGTCGACCTCGCCGACGCGGGCCACCGTCTGACCGTCGACGGTGACCGCGGCGCAGCGGCCGGGCAGCAGCCCGGCGGGGGTGGCATCGAGCGCCTGGAGGCTCACCGCCGGGTGATAGCCGAGCGCCTCGAGCAGCTCGAGCAGCGCATCGCGGGCCGCATAGAAGGGGGTGTCGGTCGCGGGATCGGCGTGGAGCCCGGCGAGCACCAGGGTCTCGTCTTCGCAGGCGCCGCTGCCGAGGCCGCGGCCGTAGCACTTGCCGATCTCGTAGATCGCGACCGCGGGGAAGTGGCGCAGGTTGCGGCCGGCGGCCTCGAGCAGATTGGGCAGGGTGTGGATCCGCAGCACGCTCTGATCCTGCGAGAGCGGATGCGGCAGCCGGATCAGGCGTTCGTCCGCAGCCAGACAGAGGGCGGCACACCAGGCCTCACTGATGAAGCCGTAGGTCGCGACCTCATCCCAGCCGAGGGCCGAGAGCACGTCGCGCGCGCGGTGTTCGGCGCTGCGTAGCCGGTTGGGCGTGGGCGCGGCGGCCGGCAGGCAGGGTACGCAGGGCTCGATCGCATCGTAGCCGTGCAGACGGGCGACCTCTTCGACCAGGTCATGGGCGCCGGTGATGTCCTTGGCCCGCCACCACGGCACGCGCAGACCGTCATCGGTGGGCGTGAAACCGATGCGCGCGAGCAGCGCCTGCTGGGTCGCGGCCGGCAGATCGAAGCCGGTGAGCCGGCGCAGGTGCTCGGGATCATAGGTCACGCTGGTCTCGGTGCAGCGGTTGCGCGTCAGGCCGGCGCCGGCGGAGAAGCGCACGCTGAGCGTGCTCTCGGGGCAGACTTCACGCAGCAGCGCGATTGCGCGGTTGATCGCGGCGCGGGTGAGCAACGGGTAGAGCCCCTTCTCGAAGCGGTTGGAGCTCTCGCTCGCCACCCCGGTGCGGATGCGGGTGGCACGGATCCGCGCCGGCGCGAAGCAGGCCGCCTCAAGCACCACAGCGGTGGTGTCGTCGCGGACCATGCTGTGCTTGCCGCCCATGATCCCGGCCAGGGCCAGACTGCGCTGGTCGTCAGCGATCAACAGATCGCCCGGCTGCAGATCGACCGTGGTGTCGTCGAGCGTGGTGATCACCTCGCCGGCCGCGGCGCCGCGCACGATCAGCTCATCGCCGGCGATCTCTCGCCGGTCGAAGGCGTGCATCGGTTCGCCGAGCTCGAGCATCACGAAATTGGTTACGTCGACCAGCAGCCCGTGCGGGCGCGAGCCGACCGCCAGCAGCAGGTCCTGCATCCACTGCGGCGAAGCGCCGTTGTGCAGTCCGCTGACCACTGCGCCGCTGTAGGCGCTGCAGTCGTCGTTGCGGATGACCACGCGGAAGCCGTCGCCCGTATCTGTCCAGTCCAGATCCGGCTCGGCCGGCGGCGGCAGGCCGCAGATGGCCGCGATCTCGCGCGCCCAACCGAGGTGGCCCCAGAGGTCGGGACGGTGGTTGATGTTGTGGTTGTCGATCACCAGCACGTGATCGCCGGTGGCGATGACCCGATCGAGCGGGGTGCCCGGCGGATGGTCGCCGTCGAGGACCATGATCCCAGAGTGATCGGTACCCAGCCCCAGCTCGTCCTCGGCGCAGATCATGCCGTGGCTCGGCTCTCCGCGCAGTTTGCCCTTCTTCACCTTCAGCGCTTCGACCCCGCCTTCGGCGGTACGCACATGCAGCACCGTGCCCACCGGCGCCACCGGCACCAGCTGGCCAGCGGCCACGTTGTCGGCGCCGCAGACGATCGGCAGCGGTTGCGCCGCGCCGACATCGACGGTGGTCACCCGCAGGCGATCGGCATTGGGGTGCTGCTGGCAGCTGAGCACGCGACCGACGATCACGCCATCGAGCGCCGGACCGGTGGCCTCGACCGCGTCGATCTCGGCCAGATGCATGGTCAGCAGGCCTGCGAGCTCCTCCGGCTCGCGGCCGAGATCGTCGACGCCGAGCAGGCGTTTGACCCAGTCGAGGCTGATGCGCATGGAATCCCTCCGTGGGGCGCACAGGATCCGGGCGGCGTCGGCTTTGCAAGGGAAGGGGTCCTGTAGCCACTCAGGCCCATCGGGCATGAGTGATTACATCGGCCTTTTGCGGGGCCCCATCATACGCGATGGGGTCTGGCGCCGAGTGGTGGGCGAAGCGGGTATCGCCGCAGGCGATAGCTGGCCCCAGTGGGGCCAGCGGAGCGTGGAGCGCAAGCGCAGCCCCGCAGGCCGTCAGGCCGAGGGGCAAGTGCCGCCGGAGGGCGGATACGTTTCGGCGCAGCCGATCCGCCCACGCCTGGATCTGCCTGCAGATTCAGGCGAACCACGACAAAGCCAGAGGGGTGGGTCCTCACACGGTGAGGACCGTAGGGGCGAAGCCCCTGAGTAGTTACTACAACGACTACAACCAGATCGCGCAGAGCACCGACGAGAACGGCCTGATCTCCACCACCGAGTACGACGCCCACGGCAACCCGCTGACCAGGACGGTCGGTCTGCAGGCTGATGGGTCCGGCGGCGCGCCGGTGACCACCGACGCCACCGCGACCATCAGCTACGCGTACCATGCCGCCGGCGATGGCGCCGGGCTGTTGGCGACCAGGACCGATGCGCGCGGCAAGCAGACGGACTACGAGTACAACGCGCGGGGCCTGCTCACCCGGGTCCGCGCGCCCGCCAACGACGGCGGGACCCGCCCGACCATCGAATACGTCTACGACGCGGCCGACCGCCTGGACATGGTGCGCAGCGAAGTCGACCTCAGCGCCCTGGCGCAGGTGCTCTGCGACCGCCTGCGCCGACGCGACCCCGAACGCCGGGTCGCGGTCCACATCCAGAAGGGCCTCACCGCACGCGGCGATCCGTGCCTGCTCGAGATCGCGCTGGCCAACCTCCTGGGCAACGCCTGGAAATACACCAGCAAGACGCCGGAGGCGGTCATCGCCTTCGAACGCGACGGTGGCGACAGCTTCTGCGTCCGTGACAACGGCGCCGGTTTTCCGCCCGAAGCCGTCGATCGCCTCTTCCGGCCCTTCTCACGGCTGCACAGCGACCACGATTTCCCCGGCACCGGCATCGGCCTGGCGATCGTCGCGCGGGTCGTCGCCCGTCATGGTGGCCGCATCCGGGCCGACGCCAAGCCCGGGCCGGCGCCTGTTTCTGTTTCACGCTGCCGTGACGGGAGAGTTCAACGCTGCGCTCGAGCGCGAGACGCGCGTTTCCTGGCTCGCTTGACGGCCTGATACAGCTGATCGATATTGACGCACGACACCGGGTCCACCTTGTGGGTGGCGCCATCGGCATCGACGAGCCACAGGAAAGGCTTGCCCGGGTTATCGTTCCTCAGCAATCTGTCTTGCCCGCGATACCGGATGCTGCGCACCTCCTCCCACCTCAGCGACCAGTCGTCGGCTTCCGATCCGTAGCCGCCTGGCACACGGTGCCGCATGCCCTCGTCGTCGACCGTGATCCGCCATGCCCCCACGGCACCACGCATGCGCCAGAGCCTGAACACCAGCAAGGGGTAGGCGAGCGCGCCCACGCCGAAGGCAGAGAAGAGTATCGTCCCGAAAGACGGCCGGTCCCCCGTGATCGCCCAGGCGATGAGGGCGATCAGACCGAAGAGCAGCAGCAGGCCGATCGGGATCTGGAAGAATGCCTTCAGGTACAGACTCCGCATCTCCGCCGCATCCTTGTCGAAGCGGAACAGAGTCCCATCGCCAACATCCATCACCGCTCCTCGCTGCCTCCACAGGGACGCCACGACCGAAATCATGGGTGCATGAGCGATGGATTCCAGCGTTGCACGGCGGCACTACGCTGGTGTGCGGCAACTCGACTCCGCACGCTGCAGTCACTGCAGAAGGCTCCGCGTCTCATTCGATTTTGTCTTTCGAGCAGGCCGGTGCTCCGGAAGCAGGCAGCGTGTGCTGCTTGCCGGCCGCGTGCCTCCCGCCCCTCCATCTTCCCCTGAAGGCATGCCGAATGGGGACAGAGTTCCAGTCACGCCACCCCGGTTGGCGCGAGGCGGCTGGCGGCGACATGATCCGGCATGGACCCGACCGCAGCTTCAGCCCCGCCACCCATTCCGGCAGATGGCCCGCCCGATCGCAGGCGCAGCAGACGCCGCCTGAACGCTGAGCGCGCCGCCGAGATGCTGGGCATGTGGCGGGAGAGCGGCTTCTCGCCGGAAGCATTCAGCGCGTCGATGGGGATCCGCACGAAACGCCACCGGTCGCGCGATCCGCACCGGCAAACGCGGCGCGATCCTGCCGAGCTCGCGCCCATCCTGGCGCGTCTCGAACTCGACGTCGACCGCTGGCTCGCCTGCATGCTCGGCTGGCGGCAATTCCTCGGCGCCGCCGTCGGCCGCCTCGCCGCCCCCGCAGCAGAAGCGGCCTGCCGTGGCCTGCAGTGGGTCCAGAAACGCTGCCTGCTGTTCGCGGCGGAACGCGTCGCCTGAGGGGCAACGCCGATAGAAGCGCCTTGGCAGTGATTTGAGCGGCGCGGCGCAGAGGTGACCCTGCGCTCTGCGCTGTGAACCGGGATCGTGGCTTGACGTCTTGGGCAGGGCTGAGCGTGTACCGGGATCGGGCTTGAACAAGGTGGTGAGATAAGGTTGCTGCCGAGAGCCGGATTGGCAGGGTGCGGCCGCCGCTCCCGTTGCTGGACAAGTCGTTGGCCCGCAGTAGAGTGCGCCCCTCCAAGCGTTCTTGCCGTGACCAACCCGGAGGACGAGGTGACGCTCACCATCCAGGACGCCGCCGGCCGCACGGTGCGGCAGTACGACGCTCTGGGCAACCTGCGCAGCATGGGCTACGACCTGATCACCGACGGCAGCGAGACCACCGACCGCGGCACCGCGGTGCCGGCCGGCCTGGTCATCACCACCAGCATCGATGCCACCGGCGCGCGCGTCGCGCAGTACGCGGATGCCGCCGGCCGCCAGCGCTTCGTCAAGGACGCCGCCGGTCACTGGCAGGAGCGGACCTTCGATGCCAACGGCAACGTGCTCACGCAGCGCGATGCCAACGACAGCGGCAGCGCCATGACCTATGATGCCCGCGACCGCCAGACGGCGCGCACCACCACCGGCGCCGGCACCGAGATCTTCGCCTACGACGCCCGCGGCTCGCTGGTGAGCCAGACCGATGCTCTCGGCCACACGACCACGCACGCCTACGACGCCCTCGGCCGCAAGACCGCGACCACCGACCGCATCGGTGCCACCACCACGTTCACCTACGATAAGCTCGACCGCCTTCTCGCCATCACCGACGCCGAAGGCGGCACCACCACCTATGGCTACGATGCACGTGGCCTGCTCGTCGAGGAGGCCTTCCCTGGGCACGTCGACGGCAGCATCCCCGGCGAGGCCGGCTATGACCGGCGCGTCTACACCTACGACGCCGCCCGCCGTCTGGCGACGCGCGAAGACCAGGCCGGGCTGATCACCAGCTACAGCTACGACCTCGCCGGTCGCCTGCTTCAGCGCGCCTACGGCAGCGGTCACACCGACAGCTTCGCCTACGACCGGGCCTCACGCCTGATCGAGGCCGCCAGCGGCCGCTACGACAACCTCGTCACCCGGAGCTACGACGCTGCCGGCCGCCTGGCGCAGGAGGCCCTGCAGATCGACGGCACCAGCTATCCGTTCGTCTACGGCCACGACGCCGAAGGCCGGCGCACGAGCCTGCTCTACAGCGACGGGGTGCGGCAGGAGGTGCGCACCTATACCACGCGCGGCCAGCTCGCCGCCGTCGCGCTCGACGGAGCCGACGTCACCGCCTTCGCCTACGACGCCGGTGGTCGCGAGACCGCCCGCACGCTCGGCAACGGCATCATCGAGCGCCGGGAGTGGACCGCCGCCAACCGCCTCGAGCGGCTGTACGCGGACCAGGCCGGCATCGTCGACTTCACCTACACCTACGACCTCAACCAGCGCAAGACCCGCGAGGCGGACGGCGTGCTGAGCGCGTGGAGCCAGGACTTCAGCTACGACGCTGAAGACCGGTTGATCGGCTGGCAGCGTGACGGCATGGATGCCCCGCACCAGCAGCAGTGGAACCTGACGCCGGTCGGCGACTGGGACACCACGACCATCGATGGCGTGGTCGAGGACCGCGAGCACAACGCCGTGCACGAGCTGCTGAGCATCGACGGCGCCAGCCTCACCTACGATGCCAAGGGCAACCTGGAGACCGATCCGACCAAGAACCACTGGTACTTCTGGGATGAGGAGAACCGCCTGCGCCGTGTGGAGACGATCGGCGGCACGAGCCTGATCGCCACCTACCGCTACGACGCGCTCGGGCGGCGGGTGCAGAAGACCGTTGACGGGGTGGTGACCACCTACGCCATGGCCGGTGCGCAGGTGATGGAGGAGCATGTCGATGGTCAGCTCTCGGTCGCCTACGCCTATGGCGCGTATGTGGATGAGCCGCTGGTGCAGGTGGATGCTGGTGGGACGCGGCTGTATTACCATCGCAATCACCTCTATTCGGTGAGTGCCCTTACAACGGCCGACGGCATCGTAACTGAACGGTATGCTTATGATGCCTATGGCGAGCGTTTGGTGCTCAATCCTGACGGTTCGGCCAAGGCTGGCCTGGCTTTGTCGTCCTACGGGTTCACTGGGCGACGGCATGAGGATGAGACGGGGTTGATGTACTTCCGGGCTCGGTATTACGATGGGGAGTTGGGGCGGTATATTGGGCGAAGTGATTGCACGAATTTAGTGAAGGCAGGGGTCTATATGCCGATTCCATCCGGCGGATACTTTGATGGTTGGAGTAAGTATGTCGCAGCATTCGCGATGCATGGTGACGCGGTCGATCCAACGGGGTTGCCTGAAATAACAGTCACGGTAACGCAAGCCGGTGGTGCTTCTACGACAACACAGGTGAGTGCGCCGGGTGGTGTTGATACCACAATTGGATTTGGCGGGACCGGAGCAGCTACAGCTGCTATTCCGCATCCTCCGAGTTGGCCAAATCCAGAAACCACCAATTGCTGGACGATCGCAGGGGGGAACCAACAGACATTCCCGACCCCACATGAATACAATGGTGGCCAGCAAGCGTTAATTGAACTCAATTCTGGAGCGGCGGGTGCGGCTTTCGCTGCATTTGCTGCCAAGCAACTTGGCTACAGTAAGTGCTCAGTGAAACCATGTCCCGGTTCTGGCTATTCGTCAACTTCTAAGTCTTTTTGCGAATGTGGAGAACGGGAAATCGGGTTGCGTGCGTGGATGAGGGATGGGCAACTTGTGGGTCGGCATGGTCTTGGTCGGACTGTCTGCTCTGGGAGTGTGCAGCATCATTTTGAGGAGGGCAACCCGGCAACTGGAAGTTCAAACCCCACCTATACAGTGCCTAATCCCAGCGTGTCATTGGATGTCTTTGCGGAAGCACACGAGGACGACTTCGTGGGTGCAACGATGACCTCCATATGTCTGTGTTGCCAGCAGTAGTGCTGAGACCGAACCAGGGGTTTCATGATGAGAGTAGGAGGATGTGATGATGCATGAATGCTATAGTGGAATGATGTTGATGCTCGTTGCTGTATGCTTTTGCGCATGTGGGCCATGTGCGGCAGAATCGGGGCCAGGCCCACGAGTGAAGATTGATGAATACGGCCCTTTGTTGGAGGTTGAGGCGAATGGAGCTCTATTTCGATTCCGCTTGTGTAACGAGGGGCTCTTGTTGACACAGGTCCCGCCCCACTTGTCATCAGGTGGGAGGGTGGAATCGATTGGGGAAGTGGATCGACGAGTAGAAGTTGCTGTGCCAAGTCGCTTCTGGATATTGGATTCCGAAGTAACCAACCAAATGTGGAACAGGGTGATGAAGGAAGATGACACCCAGGAAGAAGGTCTAAGCAAAAGCCCAAAGGTTGGAGTGTCATACCTGGATGCTATTCGGTTTTGTCAATCGCTAGGACGGCAGGTAGCGCTGGGGGATGTAAGGCTCCCGTCGTCACTGCAATGGGAATATGCTTGTAGGGCTGGTGATTCGAAGTGGCGAGCTGATGAGGAGGCGCTCTCCCTCATGGTTGGCAAGCCTGCCCCAAGTGGCGATCGGGTCTATCCGGTGCGACTTCTGAAGCCGAACGCGTGGGGTATTTATGATATGCTGGGCAATGCGCATGAAATATGTGACGAATTTGATCCTGGCCAGACTGCGTTTCCCGAAGTGTATATTCGAGGCGGGTCCGTTGCAACCGCGTTCTCCGAGTTGGGTTATTGCGGTAAGATGACCGTACTGACTGAGCAGCGCATGCCGCTAAATGGTTTTAGGTGCATGCTATATGCTAGTCAGAGAGTTGATGTGGCTCTTGAAGTCAGTATGCGCGAATCTGGCATTAACAAAGCGAAATAAGGACAGCCTGTGCCGGAAGAAGGACAGTCTTGAATCGGAGCGATGACGTCGGTCAACCCTGCCGAAAATCTTGCGCCCCGCCTTGAATTGGCGGGGCGCGGTCGTGTTGTGCTTGATGTTGTTCGCTTGTGTTCGGAAATTATCGGAATCCGTGGTGTTGGTCCACGGTGTGCGTAGGGTCCGGAAATTCTACGCCGGAGAATTGATCATCTGGGCCGGCTCAACCGGCCCAATTTGACAATCACAGACACGTGGAGCGGCGGACCAATGTCCGATGCAGCAGCTGTTCCGCCCCATGGCGGAGAGCATTTCCGCAGGATGGCACGCAGTCTCCGCCGGCGCCCGCTGCGCCGTCGCCCATGCTCCAGCAACCCAGCCAAAGGGACAGGCAAACAAAGAGTTGACTTTGCGCAGCGCCTCTGAACGATTGGATTCATGCGCCAAGCCCGCGAACGTCAATTCGATCCTGCGGATCCTCCGTGGCTGCACTGCATCTCTCGTTGCGTGCGCCGGGCGTTCCTGTGTGGTGATGGCTACGCGCATCGTAAAGCCTGGCTGGAACGTCGGTTGCGGCTGCTGAGCCGATGCTTCGCAGTGGAGGTGGGTGGCTACGCGATCCTCTCGAATCACCTGCATGCGGTGGTTCGCCCGACGCCGGGGGCGGTCGCCTCGTGGACGGATGCGGAGGTGGCGCTGGCCTGGTGGTGCGTGCGCTACGACATCGATCCGGCCGACCCCGCGCCTGACCCCGCTGTGCGGCAACGGCCGACGGCGGCGGAGTTGGACCGGCTGACCGGTGATGCTGCATTTATCGCGCGATGGCGTGCGCGGTTGGGTACGGTGAGCTGGTTCATGAAGGCGCTCAAGGAGCCGCTGAGCCGGATGGCGAACCGCGAGGACGACTGCACGGGCGCGTTCTGGGAGGGGCGGTTCACCTCGGTCCCGCTGCTCGATCAGGCGGCGATCGTCGCCTGTCTGGCCTACGTCGACCTCAACCCGATCCGGGCCAAGCTGGCCGATCGTCCCGAGGCCAGCGAGCACACCTCGGTCAAGACGCGCATCGAACAGCGCGCGGCACGCGAGTCGGCGGAAGAGCTGCGTCGCACGGGGCAGCGCCGCGAGGCGGCCACGGTGCTGCGCACAGCCGGCGTGGCGGGTGCGGCAACGCCCGCTGCGTCGTGCAGCAATCCCAGGCGCCCGGATGCCGAGGACCAACGTCCAGGCTGGCTGACACCGATCGCACGGCTGACCAGCATCTGCGCCGGCGACCCCGGCTGGGAGCTGGACCGGTATCTGCTATTGGTGGAGCTCACCGGCCGCGTGATGCGCGCCGGCAAGCGTGGCGCCATTCCCGCCGAGTTGCCGGCTCTTCTCGCCCGGCTGGACACCGGCGATGGCCCGGCGATCGACCCCGCGCGCTGGCTGGCGACCGTGGCCAGGCCCCGGGGCCTGCGCGGCACCGCACTCGGCG